>JBANGJ010000043.1:0-13701 GCA_037975505.1 Gemmatimonadota bacterium
CCGCGAAGAGCGTGGCCCACGCGGGCGTGCCCGCCCCCGTGTGCAGCCACTCCACCAGCACCCCGCCGACGATCGGGCCCGCGAGGAAGCCGAACGACCCCGCCACCTGGAAGGCGCCGAACAGCCCCTCTCCCGCGCCGCGCCGCGCGAACTCGCTCACGAGCACGAGACTGGGGGAGAACATCAGCGCGCTCAGCGCACCGGAGGCGATCATCGCCGCGGGCAGCCAGCCGAGCGGCAGGAGGCCGTAGCTCGCGTACACGAGGCCGAAGCCCACGTTGCCGATGATGATGGGGCGGAACCACCCCGCGCGGTCCGCGAGCCGTCCCGCAGGCCAGCAGAGCAGGGCGAAGGGAAGGAGGAAGAGTCCCATCAGCATCCCGCGGTCCGCCGGGGAGAGCCCGTGCACCTCGGCGAGGTACAGCGCGAAGGTCGAGGAGAAGATGCCGATGAGGAACCGGTCGGCGAAGCCGTAGGCGAGCGGCATCCAGCTCGTGAGGCGGCGGCGATCCCAGGCGTACCGCCGCCCGCCGGAGCCGACGTCCGTCGTGGTGGGGACGCCGATGGCGGCGAGCGCCGCCACGCCGAGCAGGGCCATCCCCACCGGGTAGACGAGGGCCGGGTCGCGCCCGGCCAGGATGCCCCCCATCGGGAGGCCCACGCCCACCCCGACCATGAGGGCCGTCGCCACGAGGCCGAGGGACGCGCCGCGTCGCGCGCCGCCGGCCCGATTGGCCGCGATCATCAGGAAGGTCAGCGCCGGCAGGTGCGCCACGCCGTCGAGGGCGCGCCAGGCGAAGAGCTGGCCGAGGGAGTCGGCGCGCCACATCCCGAAGAACGCCACCGCGTCGAGCGCGAGCAGGGTCATGATCCAGCGGCGCGTGTGCCCCGTGCGGCGATGCCATCGCATCGCGAGCGGGACCGCGAGCACCCCGGCGAGCTGGTTGAGCGCCACGAACAGGTGGGCCTCGAACCGCGTGCCCGCGTGCCGCACCACGACCAGCTCCGTCAGCCCCGGGACGAGGAGCGTGAGGGGCACCAGGGTGAGGAAGGTCGCGATCGCGATGGGGGCGAGCGACGGCCGGGGGGCGTCGGGCATCGCGGGAATCTACACGGGGGGCGGTATGTTTTCCGTCATGACGCCGCGCGCAGACGGACGCGAATCGGACCGACGGGCCTGGCGGATGCTGGGGCTCATCGCGGTGGCGGAGCTGCTCGGGATGTCCCCGTGGTTCACGGGGAGCGCGGCGGCCGCGGCCCTCACGGCGCGCTGGGGGTTGACCGCGGCGCAGGTGGCGGGACTCACCACCGCGGTGCAGCTCGGCTTCGTGGCCGGCACCGCGGGCTCGGCGCTGCTGAACCTCGCGGACGTGATCCCGGCCCGGCGGCTCTTCGCCTGGAGCGCGGTGGCCGCCGCCCTCGCCAACGCCACCGGCCTCCTCGCGCCGTCGTACGCGACGCTCCTGCTCACGCGGGCGCTCACGGGGGCCTGTCTCGCCGGGGTCTATCCGCCCGCGATGAAGATGGCCGCCACCTGGTTCGTCGCGCGGCGCGGCGTGGCCGTCGGGGCGGTGGTCGGCGCGCTGACGGTCGGGAAGGCCGCGCCGTACCTCTGGGCCGTGGTGCCGCACGCCGCACTCGCCCTCGTCGTCGGGACCGCCTCCGTCGCGGCGCTCCTCGCAGCGGTGCTGGTGGGCGTGGGCTACGTGGACGGGCCCCACGCCTTTCCGGCGCGGCCCTTCTCGTTCGGGCGCGTGGCCGAGGTGCTGCGGTCCCGCCGCTGGCGACTGGCCACGGCGGGGTACCTCGGGCATATGGCCGAACTCTACAGCTACTGGACCTGGATCCCGGCCTTCCTCGCGGCGAGTGCGGTGGCGGCGGCCGGCCGTCCGGAGGCGGCACGGGCGCCCTGGGTGGGGGTCCTCTCCTTCGCGACCGTCGCGGTCGGCGGCATCGGCTGCCTCTGGGGCGGGATCGTCGCCGACCGGATCGGCCGCGCGCGCCTCGCGATGGGGGCGATGGCCGTGAGTGGCGCCTGCGCCCTGGCCATCGGTCTCACCTTCGGCCGCTCCCCCTGGCTCTGGGGGCCGCTCGCCCTCTGCTGGGGCTTCTTCGTCATCGCCGACTCGGCGCAGTTCTCCGTGCTCGTCACGGAATCGGTGCCACCGCACGCCGTCGGGACGGCGCTGACGGTGCAGGTCTGTCTCGGGTTCCTGCTCACCACGGTCACCATCCAGGCCATCCCGCCGCTCGTCGCGTGGGTGGGGTGGCCGGGGGCGTTCGGACTGCTCGCGGTCGGGCCGTTCCTGGGCATCGCGGCCCTGCGGCGGCTGCCGGAGGCCCGGGAGGACTCCCGCCCGGGTGCGGTGCCGGAATCAGCCACCGCGCGCTAACGTAGAGCGGTCACCCGGGCCGCCGGCCCCTTCACCCCGATCGAGGTCCGTCCGATGCGCCGTTCCGCGCTCTTGTTGCTCGTCGCGCTCACCGCCTGCAAGACCGTCGCCACCACCACGACCACGGTCTCGGGCACGCCGGTGCTGCGCCCCGCGCCAGCGCCCGCCCCGGCCCCCGCGCCGGCGGCCTTCTCGCCCGCGGGAAAGTGGGTCGTCGGGCTCGTCGCGCAGGGGACGAACATGGAGGTGCAGCTCGAACTCGTGGCGCTCTCCGACGGCGGCTGGACCGGCACCATCAGCAGCGCCGCCTTCCCGCCCTTCCCGATCACCAAGGCCACGCTGACGGACAAGCGGATGGTCGCGACCTTCGCCATCCCCACGGGGGATATGGCGACGATGACGCTCGACTTCGACGGCGGCGACCTCGTCTCCGGCGAGTGGTCCATGGCAGGCGACGGCTCGAAGCTCGCCGGCAAGCGGCGCTGAGCTGGACCGGATGACGACGGGGCCCGGGCGCGAGGACGCGCCCGGGCCCCGTCTGTTGTTCCGCCCTCAGAGGCGGCGCCTCAGGAGGCCGCGCCGGTCGCGGTGGCGGCGGGATCCTCGCCGGGGTTCAGGAAGAGATCCGTCTCCACCGCGTGCTGCGTGTCGTGGAGCACCTTGTAGCGGCCCGCGAGCGCCATCAGCTCGCTGTGCGTGCCCCGCTCGACGATGCGCCCCTCCTCGAGAACGAGGATCTGGTCGGCGCTGCGGATGGTGGAGAGTCGGTGGGCGATCACGAAGGTCGTTCGGCCCGCCCGCAGGGTGCGGAGCGCCTCGCGGATGTCGCGCTCGCTCTCGCTGTCGAGGCTCGAGGTGGCCTCGTCGAGGATCAGGATGTGCGGGTCGGCGAGCACCGCCCGCGCGATCGCCACGCGCTGCCGCTGGCCCCCGGAGAGCTTCACCCCGCGCTCGCCGACCACCGTGTCGTAGCCGTCCGGGAAGCCGGAGACGAAGCCGTCGCAGTTGGCGATCCGGGCCGCCTCGCGCACCTCGGCCAGCGTCGCCCCCGGCTTGGAGAACGCGATGTTGTCGGCCACGGTGCCGTCGAACAGGAAGTTGTCCTGCAGCACCACGCCGAGCGTCGAGCGGTAGTCGCGCAGCTTGAGGTGGGCGAGGTCCTGCCCGCCGATGGTGATGCGCCCCGCCTGCGGCCGGTTGAAGGCGAGGATCAGCGAGATGAGGGTGCTCTTGCCCGAGCCGCTCGATCCCACGAGCGCCGTGGTGGAGCCCGCCGGCGCGGTGAAGCTCACCTGGCGCAGGACGGGGATGCCCGGCCGGTACTCGAACGAGACGTCCTCGAAGACCACGGCGCCGTCCACCTCGCGCAGCACCTCGCGCTGGGCGTCGTCATCGTCCTCGGTGGGCGTCGTCAGGATCTCGTGGATGCGGTCGAGCCCCGCGAACGCCTCGGTGATCTGCGTGCCGATCGAGGCCATCTGCACCACGGGGAAGGAGACGAGCCCCACGAAGAAGATGTACGAGACCAGATCGCCGATGGTCATCGCGCCGGCGGAGACCGCCCGGCCGCCCACGGTGAGGATGAGCACGCCGACCGCGCCGATGATCACGGTGGACACCGCGGCGATGGCGCTCGTGCCGGTGATGGTCGAGGCGATGTTCCGGAAGAGCCGGTTCGCGCCCTTGGTGAAGACGATCTCCTCCCGCTTCTCGGCGGTGTAGACCTTCACCACCCGCGCGCCCCCCATCGCCTGACCGAGGCGACCGGAGACCTCGGCCTGGATCTTGGAGCGCTCCCGGAAGATGGGGCGGAGCTTCTGGAAGGCGTACGCCATCACGCCCCCGAAGATGGCGAGGAAGCCGAGGGTGCAGGTGGTCAGGAACCAGTTGAGATAGAAGAGGTAGCCCAGCGCGATGACCGCGGTGAGCGACCCGCCGACGAGCTGCACGATCCCGGTGCCGATGAGGTTCCGGATGCCCTCGGCGTCATTCATCACGCGGTTGATGAGCACGCCGCTCTGCGTGGCGTCGAAGAAGGCGATGGGGAGCCGGAGCAGCCGCGCCTGGACGCGGCGCCGGAGCACGGTGATGGCCCGCTGGGCCGCCACTGAGATCACCTGCGAGAGGGCGAAGGAGCTGGCGGCCTGCACGACGGTCGCGATCCCCGCGGCGATGGCGAGCCGGGTCACCAGCTCCTGCCGGCCGTTGATCATCCCCTCGTCGACGATCCACTTCACGCTCCCCGGGAGAACGAGGCCGGCCGCGCGGTTGATCAGCATCAGGACGAGCCCCACCGAGAGCGTCCGGCGGTGCTGCCACATCAGGGCGCGGGTCTCGGCCCAGGCGACGGCGTAATCGGTCTTGCGCTTCGGGGTGGCGGGCGGCGTCATCGGCGGTGGTCAGGGAAGGCGATCGGTGGAACATAAACGACGCGGGGTGGGCCGAGTGGCCCACCCCGCGTCGTCACCAGGCCCCGAGGGGCCGGATGGGTCAGAACGTGTACGACAGGCGGGTCGTCACCAGGCGACCGACGTCCGGCACGCCGATGAACGAGTTCACCCGGTTGTCGAGCAGGTTCTGGGCGTTGACCGCCCAGCGGGTGTTCTGGAGCCACGGCAGCGCCACCGAGAAGCCGGCGTCGACGAACAGGTTCGCCGGGACCTCCTTGTAGCGGATCGGGGTGCTCTGGCCGTACGAGTTGTACACGCCCGAGTTCACCGGGAAGGCCCCGGTGTAGCGGGTGCGGAACTCGCCGGTGATGCCCCGCGCCTGGTTGTCGTAGCGGAGGGTCATGGTGCCGCGGTCCTTCGCGGCGTTCGCCGTGAGCGGGTTGGTGACCGACGCGCCGACCGCCTTGTCCCAGACGTTGCGGTTCAGGTTGGAGTAGGTCGCCGAGATCGAGTAGACGTCGTTGAAGAGGTAATCGACGGCCACGTCGATGCCGCGGACGTCGATCTGCCCGATGGCGTTCTGGTACGTGAAGACCAGGTAGTTCTTGTCGTAGTTCGGGTTGTTGAAGTTCAGCAGGCCGCCCGGGATCTGGGCGAGCGAGGTGACCCAGTTCGTGATGACGGTGCTGACCGCGCCGGCCGGGACGCCGTTGCCGACGAGGGTCGCGCCCATCGCGCCGCCGAGGTACGCGCCCAGGGTGGTCGGGTCGAGGAAGACCGCGTCATCGAGGTTGACGACCTGGGTGGCCGGATCCGCCGGGCGGATCTGGTACCAGAAGTCGACGGCCACGCGGAGGTTGTTCTTGAAGACGCCCTTGTAGCCGAGCTCCCAGGTGTTCGAGAAGTTCGCGCCGAGCGGGGCGAGGTCCACGGGGTTGGTCCAGGGCACGATCGGGGTGCCGGCCGCGCCGAGGTTGCGGAGGACGCCCTTCACCTGCGTGGCGCTCGGGGACAGCGCCCGGAGCGCGGCGGCCACGTTCGCCGTCTGCGTGGCCGGGAGGCCGATGCCGGCCGCGAGGGCGCCGGCGTACGCCGCCATGATCCCCGGGACCATCACGTGGCCCGAGGCCGAGACCGGCGCCGCGCCGCCGAACGGCGAACGCATGCAGAGGCCGCCGTTCACGCCGGCGTCGCAGCTCCGGTCATACTGCCACCCGCGCTTGGACGGGTTGCCGAAGATCTGGACGTCGGTGTTGCCGAGGACCGGGCCGAGGTTCACGCGCTGGCCCGAGAACTGGTCGAGGCCGAAGGCGAACGAAGCCGGCGACCCGAAGGCGCGGTTGTAGGTGAAGCGGAAGTTCTGGGTCGGGCTCGCCTTGTAGACGAAGGCCGCACGGGGCGAGAACTGCCCGCCCTCGATGCGCGAGTTCTGGTCGCCGCGGGCGGCGAGCGTGAAGTCGACCCGGTCCGTGAGCGGGTGCGTCAGCTGCAGGTACGCGCCCATCTCGGTGATGTTGTCGTCGTCCTCGTTACGGCCCATGATGGTGCCGGCCGTCACCGGGGTGGTCGCGATGTAGTCCGCGCCCGCGGTGAACTTGGTCCGCCCGAGGTTGAAGCCCTGCTGCAGCTGGCCCACGAGGACCGTCGAGTTGTCGACGACCGGGAGGCCGGTGCGGAGGTAGAAGGTGCCGTTGTCGTCCGACGCGTTCGCGTTGCCGGCGTTGGACGCGTTGTAGAAGACCTGCGCGAAGAACTTCTTGTGGCGGAAGCGCTGCTGGATGTTGGTGTAGCTCCAGTTCTTGACCTGCGCGGCGCCGAAGGTGCCGGTGATCTCGAGGGCGCTGCCGATCATCGAGTAGCCGACGGTCGTGATGGCCTCCGTCTCGGCGTTCGGGCGCCAGTCGAGGCGCGCCTCACCCGAGTACTTCTCGAGGTCGTAGTTACGGAACTTGTTCTGGCCGAGGCGCGAGGCCGGGACGCGCGTGTCGAGCGTGCCGGTCGGGCCGACGCCCCAGAGCCCGTAGTTCGCGCGGGCCTGCGGGGTCGCGGTCGGGCCGAGGTCCACCTCGTTCGGGTCCACGTACTGCCAGTCCTTGGCGGTGAAGTACTCGCCCGAGACCTTGTAGCCGAACTTGTCGTTGCCGAAGGTGCCGGCGTGCCGCATGCCGACGCGGGCCAGCGAGCGCTCGCCGCCGTCGAGCGTGATCGACGACCCCTGCGAGGTGAACGGGGACTTCGTGATCACGTGGAGGACGCCGTTCCCCGAGTTCGGGCCGTAGAGCGCCGAGGCCGGGCCCTGGAGGACCTCGATGCGCTCGATGTCATCCCCGGTGCCGGTGAAGAGGAAGGGCACGTTGACGCGGAGCGACGGGACGCCGGCGAACCGGTAGTCCTGGAGCATCAGCATCGCGGTGGAGAAGGCGTTGTTGAAGCCGCGCGAGACGATGTTCGCCTGCACGATGCCGCCGTTGGAGATCGAGAGCCCCGGGGCCGCCTTGATGTGGTCCGTGACCGTCACCGAGGGCCGCTCGGCGATCCGCTCGGCCGAGATGACCGAGATCGAGTTCGGCGAGTCGAGGATCTTCTCCGGCTCGGCGCCGCGCGTGGCGGTGGTGACGACCTGGTTGAGCTGGGCGGCCAGCTCGGTCATCACGATGTTCGCCGTGGCGGTGCCGCCGGCGGTGACCCGCACGCCGTCCACCCGCTTCTGCGAGTAGCCGATGCGCGACACGACGACGGCGTAGGTACCGGCCGGGACGTTCCCGATCCGATAGCTGCCGTCCTCGCCGGACTGGCCGACGGCGACGCGGGTGGTCCCGCTGATCACCTGGACGTTGGCGCCGGACACCGGGGTCGCCGTGCCGGACTGCGTCACGCGGCCGGCGACGGTCCCGGCCTGCGCCTGCGCGCCCGTCGCGGAGGCGACGAGGCCGAGCAGCGCCAGGGCCGAGCGGAGAAGACGAATTCGCATACGAAAGACACCTCAGGGTGCTGGTGTATGGGCGGCCGCCTACCCCGGCGGCCCGTCCGGGTTCCCCTTATGGAAGGAGAGGGACCCGACAAATGTCCCCCCGGCGGGGGGCTACGTCAATACGCGGAGACCGAGTCGTGACGGACGACCCTAGGACCGGAAGGTCACCGCAGGCCGAGGGCCTTGTGGGTCTGCACCGAAAGGCGCCACGCCGGATGGGCCAGGCAGTACGCAATCGCGGCCTGCGTGTGGCGCGGGAGGTCGGGCCCGTCCATCGGCTGGAGGAGCAGGTGCCGGAACGCCAGTCCGGCGAACCGCTCCGGGGGGGCCAACTCCTGCGGATACACCAACTTGAGCTCGTCCCCGGAGGTGAGGACCAGCGGGGCATCCGCCTTGGGGCTCACACAGATCCAGTCGAGCCCGGGGGGCGCGGGTTGCGTCCCGTTGGTCTCGACGGCGACCTCGAACCCGGCGGCGTGCAGCGCCTCCACGGCCGGTCCGTCCAGCTGGAGGAGGGGCTCGCCTCCGGTGCACACCACCAACGGACGCCCCCCGGCGCCGGCCGGCCACCGCGCCGCGACCGCGGCCGCGAGCGCCTCGGCGGTCGCGAACTTCCCCCCGTCCGGCCCCACGCCGACGAAATCGGTGTCGCAGAAGGTGCAGGTGGCCGTCGCCCGGTCGGCCTCCCGGCCGCTCCACAGGTTGCACCCGGCGAAACGGCAGAAGACGGCGGGCCGCCCGGCCTGCATCCCCTCCCCTTGCAGCGTGTAGAAGATCTCCTTGACCGTGTACATCAGACGCCGGCGTCCGCGAATCCTTTGGCCCGCAGCGCACACGCGTCACAGCGCCCGCAGGCCTCGCCGGCGACCGAGGGGTCGTAGCAGGAGATGGTCTGTGCGTAGTCCACGCCCAGCGCGAGGCCGGTGCGGATGATGTCCGCCTTGGAGCAGGCGATGAGGGGCGTCAGGATCCGCGTCCGCGCCGCGCCCTCCACCCCCGCCTTGGTCGCGAGGTTCGCCATCGTCTCGTACGCGGCGATGTACGCCGGCCGGCAGTCTGGGTACCCGCTGTAATCGAGCGCGTTGACGCCGATGAGCAGGTCCGTGGCCCCCAGCACCTCCGCCCACGCCAGCGCGAACGACAGGAAGATGGTGTTCCGGGCCGGCACGTAGGTGACGGGGATCCCCTCGGCCATCGCCGCGGCGTCGCGGTCCTTGGGGACGGCGAGGTCGGCGGTCAGCGCGGAGCCACCGAAGAGCCGGAGGTCGATGTCCGCGACCACGTGCTGCGCCACGCCGTAGCGCGCGGCGATCGCCCGGGCCCGCTCGATCTCGATGCCGTGCCGCTGCCCGTATCGGAAGGTGAGCGCGTGCACCGCGTACCCCGCCGACGACGCGAGGGCGAGCACCGTGGTGGAGTCGAGCCCCCCGCTCAACAGGAGGACCGCCGGCGTCCCCTTCGGGACGGGGGCCAGCGTGGCCAACGCCATCAGCGCGCGGCGCCGGCCGGCGCGGGCTGCTGCTGCGTGAGGCAGTGCAGCGTCCCGAGCCCCCAGACGAGGTCCACCGCGTGGATCCCGACGACCTGCCGCCCCGGGAAGCACTCGGCGAGAGTATTGAGCGCGATCCGGTCGTTCGGGTCGTTGAAGGTGGGGACGAGCACCACGCCGTTGGCGATGTAGAAGTTCGCGTAGCTCGCGGGGAGGCGCGTGCCGTCCATGATCACCGCGCGCGGGTAGGGCAGGGTGATGGTGCGGATCGGCGCGCCCGTCGCGTCGGTCGCCCCGCGTAGTCGCGCGAGGTTGTCCGCCGACCGCGCGTGGTTCTCGTCGGCGGGGTCCGCCTCGTGCGCGAGCACCACGACCCCGGGGGCCACGAAGCGGGCGATGTCGTCCACGTGCCCGTGCGTGTCGTCCCCGACGCATCCCTCACCCAGCCAGAGGGTCTTGGTGATACCGAGCGTCTCGGCGAAGCACCGCTCGTAGTCGGCCCGGGTGAAGCCGGGGTTGCGGACCTGCACGTCGGAGAGGAGCCACTCCTCGGTGACGAGCATCGTGCCGCGACCATCGGTCTCGATCCCGCCCCCCTCGAGCACCACACGCCCGCGCCCGTCAGGGCGCGTCGGCTGCGACACGGGGACACCGGTGCGCTCGGCGACGAAGGCGCCGATGCGCGCGTCGGCCGCGTGGTTGTCGTACTTGGCCCACGCGTTGAAGTCCCAGTTGACCCAGTGCAGCGCGCCATCGGGGGTGTGCACTCCGGTGGGCCCCGAGTCCCGGAGCCAGACCCGGTCGGTGGGGCAGCGGTGCAGCTGCACCCGCGACGCGGGGACCTCGTGCATCGCGAGGGCGTGCCGCGCCTCGGCCTCGGTGGCCTCGTCGTGCACGAGGATGTGCACGGGCTCGTGCGGCGCGAGCGCGCGCGCGATCTCCGCATAGACCCACGGGATCGGCCCGAACTTCCCGGGCCAGTCGGGCTCGTGGTGCGGCCACGCGATCCAGGTGGCGTCGTGGCGCTCCCACTCCGCCGGCAAGCGCACGCCGGCCGGCACTCCCGCGGGCCCCGCGCTCACGAGCCGATCCAGCGGTTCAGGATAGGGCCGTAGGCGTCCACGCGCCGATCGCGCAGGAAGGGCCAGTTGCGCCGCGTGTACTCGATCAGCGCCGGGTCGCAGGTGGCGATCAGCGTGGCGTCCCCGGTCTCGGCCTGCGCGAGGTACCGCCCGTACGGATCCGCGATGAACGAGTGCCCGAAGAACTCGAGGCCGTCCGTGCCCGCCTCGGGCTCGAAGCCGGCCCGGTTGGGTGCCGCGACGAAGACCCCGTTGGCGATGGCGTGCGCGCGCTGCGCCGTGCGCCACGCATCCACCTGCGCCGCGCCCCACTCGGCCTTCTCGGCGGGATGCCAGCCGATCGCCGTCGGATAGAAGAGGATGTCGGCGCCGAGGAGCGAGGTGATGCGCGCGCCCTCGGGATACCACTGGTCCCAGCAGATCAGGACGCCGATGGTCGCGTAGCGCGTCTTCCACACCATGAAGCCGCCCGCCTCGCCGTCGGGGCCGCGCACGCCGGCGGGCTGCACCGGATGCGTCGACTCGCCGGGGGCGAAGTAGTACTTCTCCTCGAAGAGCGGGTCGTGCGGGATGTGCATCTTGCGGTACACGCCGAGGAGCGCGCCGTCGGCGTCGATCACCGCCGCGCTGTTGCGATACACGCCCGCGGCCTGCTTCTCGTAGAACGGCACGACGAGCACCACCGCGAGCTCGCGCGCGAGTGCCTGCAGTCGCGTGATGGTGGGGCCGTCCGCTGGCTCCGCGAGGTCGAAGCGCGAGGCATCGAGGCGCTTGCAGAAGTACGGCGCGTTGAAGAGCTCCTTGAGGCAGATCACCTGGGCGCCGCGCGCGTGCGCGTCGCGGATGCGCGCCTCGGTGGCGACGAGGGTGGCTTCGGCGGTGGCGGCGACGCCGTCCTGGAGGACGGCCACGGTGAACGGGGCGCGAGCGGTCATCCCCGAAATCTCACGGGGTCAGGAGCGTCTCGCCACCACGACGTCCATCACGTTGGTCCCGGTCGCGCGCGCCGGGAGGAGCGCGCCGGCCGCGGCGAGGGCGGCGTGGGCGTCGCAATGCCGCAGCGCGGCGGCGGGATCGACCCCCGCGGCCCGGACGGCGCCCCACGTGGTCGCATCGACGAGGGCCCCCGCCGCGTCGGTCGGCCCGTCCCGCCCGTCGGTGCCCGCCGCGAGCAGCGTCGCCGGCGCGCCGGCCTCAGCGAACACCTCGGCGGCGGCGAGCGCGAGCTGCTGGCAGCGCCCGCCGGTGCCGTGCCCTGCCGGGAGCCGCACCGTCGTCTCGCCCCCCCAGATGAGCCAGGTGCCGGGAGCGGCGCGCGCGACGGCGTGCGCGATGGTGCGTCCGGCTGCGGTGGCATCGCCCTGCAGCGGGGTGCGGGCGAGGAGCACCGGCGCGCCCCCCACGCGTTGCGCGACGCCGGCGATGGCCTCGAGTGCGGCGCCGTTCCCCACCACAAACGGGTCCGCCACGCGCGCGAAGGCCGCGTCCCCGGGCTTCGGGGTCTCCCCCGCCACGCGGTGTCGCACCGCACCGAGGGCGGAGGCGATGGAGAGCGGGATGCGGGTGGCGATGCCGGCGTCCCGCAGGATTTGCTCCACGTGCGCCGCCGTCAGCGGGTCCGGCGAGATGGGGCCGGAGCCGATCATCGCGGGATCCTCGTTGGGCACGTCGGCCAAACAGATCGGGATGACCTGCGCCTGCCGGAGCGCGACGGCGAGCCGACCGGCGCCCCAGCGTGCGAATCGCTTGCGCACGGCGTTGGTCCGGCCGATCGGCACCCCCGCGCTCAGCAGGAGCGCGTGCAGCGCCGCGAAGTCCTCTGCACGCACACCGGGGATCGGCGCGCCGATGAGGCTCGAGGTACCGCCGGAGATCAGCACGAGCACCACGTCGTCCGGGGCGACGCGTTCGGCGAACGCCTCCACCTGCGCCGCCGCGGCCGCCGAGCGGGCGCCGGGGACGGGATGGTCGCCCACGCCGGTGATGATCCCCGGCGCGGGGGGGGCCGACGGCGCCGCCCCGACGATCAGCCCACCGGCGATACGGCGCGCGGCGTCTCGACAGAACGCGACGGCCGCCCCCGCCATGGCGGGAGCGGCCTTGCCCGTCGCGAGGATCCAGTGCGGGCGGTCCCGCCCGGTCTCGAGCGCCACCTCGTGCGCCGCGAGTCCCTCCCGCACCACTCGGGCGGGATCCGACGCGGCGAGGGCGGCCGCGTAGGCCGCGAGGAGCGCGTCGGGCGACGCCCCGGGGGCCATCAGCCCCCCGAGGCCTTCCTCACCGCCGCGCCCAGCTCGGCGTACGCCTCCGCCGAGAGTTCGCGGAAGGGACGCATGATGTGCTTGATGCGGCCGTCCGGTCCGATCACGAAGACCACCCGCTTGTAGAAGTTGACCGCGGGGAACTTCACGTCGTACAGCGGGCCGAGGACGCCCGCGGTGTCGCTGACGAAGGTGACGGGGAAGTTCTTCTCCGCCGCCCACGACTGGTTGGTGGCGATGGCGTCGGTGCTGATGGCGAGCACCGTCACCCCGCGGCCGTTGTTGAAGAGCGTGGCGTACTGATCACGGTACGCCTCCATTTGGGCCGTTCAGCCACCGGTCCTCGCCTTCGGGAAGAAGGCGAGGACGACGGTCTGGCCTCGAAGGGCCCTGAGGTTCACGGGCGTCGGACGGATGCCGTCCTTGGTCGCCGCGGGGAGAGTGAAGTCCGGCGCCAGGTCCCCGACCTGCGGGCCGCCCTCGGCGGGCCCCTGCGCGCGGACCGGCGCGGCGATGGCCAGGAGCCCGAGCGCCGCGAGGAGTCGTGAGGTTCGCATGCGAAGAAGACTGGGCTACGCGTCCACGATGCGCAACGCACCGGGGACGCTCGCCACCTCGACCGTGGCCGCGTGGGCCCGGCGGAGCTCGCCGTCCGCCTCGAACCACGGGGGTTCGGTGAAGGTCAGCGTGACTCGGTTGGTGCGCTGATGTCGGCAGTGTGGGGAGGCGAGGTGGGTGCCGCGGATAGCACGCGCGAGGAGGGGCAGCCGCGCGAGCGGCGGCACGTCGTCGACGAACACGGCATCAAGCGCGGCATCGTCGATGCGGGCCCCGGGGGCGATGTGGAACGCCCCGCCGAAGTACGCCCCGTTCGCGAAGACCGCGAGGAGGTGGCGCGTCGGGGCCCCCGCCCCGACGCCGATCGGCAGGCCGCGATACCGGAAGAGCTCCGCCAACGCCGCCGCCACGTATCGGGGCGCGCCCGGCATCGGGCGCAGTCGCTCGGCCGCGTGGTTGCACGCCACGTCGAAGCCGAAGCCCGCGACGTTCAGGAACCAGGTGTCGTCCACGCGGCCCATGTCCACGCGCCGCTCGGGCGGGGCGCCGTCGGCGAG
>JBANGJ010000009.1:0-2555 GCA_037975505.1 Gemmatimonadota bacterium
TCAACTGGACGGGTGCCGCCTGGGCTGCGGGCGCCCACGCCTAGCAGAGTCTCCCGGCCGCGCCGACTGTCCCCCCACGGCGCGGCCGGGACATCACGGAGACGGGGGGTATGGGAGGACACCCGATGTTGCAGGGCGCGTTCAAGATCATCGCCGACGGCGGGCAGGAGACGGAGGTCCGATGGGACGGCCGGGACATCCGCGCGTGGGAGGCACGCTTCGACAAGTCGTGGATTGCGACGATCGACCAGCGATCCGTGACGGACGTCGCGTTTATCGCATACGCCGCGTCGCGCCGTGCGGGCGACCCTCGGACCTGGGAGCAGTTCAACGACCAAGTCGTCGACGTCGTCGAGGTCGATGCTCAGCCACTCCCAAAATCGAAGGGTACGAGGAAGGGTCGTACGGGCGGCTCGTCGTAGGTCTGGCGATCCGCACGGGCATCGCCCCGCAGCACTGGGACGAGGCGGGGCCTACAGCCGTGATGACCGCGCTGGACATCCTGCACAGCCAGGCCGAGTCGGAGAGGAGATGACCCGGTGGATACGCGGATCGATGTACGCGGCGCGGACCGGGTCGTCTACGACCTGCGCGGCCTGACTGTGGGCACGAAGGCGATGCAGGTCAACATCGAGTCGAGGCTGGCGGCGAAGGTGGCCGCGGAGGCCCGCCGGCGGGCGCCGGTGCGCACGGGGCGGCTGCGGTCGGGCATCACCGTCGGCGCGGTGGGCGGGAAGGCCGTCGTGCGGTCCGTGGTGCCGGGGCGGCCCTACAACGTGTTCCAGGAGGAGGGCACGTCGCGCAACCGGGCGCGGCGGTTCATGGCAGGCGCGGTGGAGGCGCTGTCCGACCGGGAGGCTGAGCGCATCGCGCAGCAGGCCGTCGACGGGTCGCTGCGCGCGGCGGGGTTCTGATGGCACGCCAGATCGACGTCGTCATCGACGCGGACGCCCGCGGTTTCGCCCGCGGAACGCAGCAGGCCGCGGACTCCCTGGACCGATTCCACAAGTCGGCGCTCGTCGCGGCCGCGGGCGCTGCGGCGGCATTCGCAGCGGTCAACATCGGCTCGTTCGCCAAGGACTCGCTGCTGGCGGCGTCCGACCTCAACGAGACCATGTCCAAGACCAGTGTCGTGTTCGGCGACGCGGCGGGCTGGGTGCAGGAGTGGTCGAAGGGCACCGCGACGGCTCTGGGCCAGACCCGCACCCAGGCCCTCGACGCCGCCGCCACGTTCGGAGTGTTCGGCAAGTCCGCCGGTCTGACCGGCGACGCGCTCGGCTCGTTCTCCACGGACATGACGGTGCTGGCCTCGGACATGGCCTCCTTCAGCAACACGTCGGTCGACCAGGCCATCGAGGCAATCGGCGCGGCCATGCGCGGCGAGTCCGAGCCGATCCGCGCCTACGGCGTCCTCCTCGACGATGCGACGCTGAAGGCCCGTGCCATGAAGCTCGGCATCTACGACGGCAACGGGGCGCTCACCCAGCAGCAGCGCGTCCTCGCAGCCCAGGCCGAGATCCTCGCCCAGACGTCCGACGCGCAGGGCGACTTCGCCCGCACCCAGGGCGGCATGGCTAACCAGATGCGCATCTTCTCCGCCCAGTGGGGCACGCTGAAGACGACCGTCGGCGAGGCCATGCTGCCCCTCGCGACGTCGATCATGCCGCAGCTCAACCGCGCCGTGGAGGCCGGTGCGGCGAAGCTCGCCGAGTACATGCCGCAGATCAAGGCCGGCGCCGAGTCCGCCGCCAAGTTCGTCGGGGATCTGCTGGCAGGGTTCAAGGCGAACGGCCCCGACGGCGAGCAGGCTATGGCGTCGCTGAAGATCGCCGCGGGCGAGCTCGGCGACCTCGCCAAGTCTGCCGCGGAGAAGGCGGCCGCGCTGACGCGATGGTTCACCGAGATGTCGCCCGAGGCTCAGAAGGCCACCCTCGCCATCGGCGGGACCGTCGCCGCGCTGCTCCTCCTCAACGGCACGGCGAAGGCCAACCCGGTGACCCGCATCGGTGTCGAGCTCACCGGAACCGTGATGAAGGCCACCGCCGAGGGCGCGATCGGGCTGCTGTTCCGATC
Source organism: Gemmatimonadota bacterium (assembly GCA_037975505.1). Taxonomy (GTDB): domain Bacteria; phylum Gemmatimonadota; class Gemmatimonadetes; order Gemmatimonadales; family Gemmatimonadaceae; genus Pseudogemmatithrix. The sequence goes on from JBANGJ010000009.1 coordinate 2,074, forward strand.
GCTGGCGAACAGGATCGCCGCGATGACCGTGACCGCCGGGGTCGTCTACGTCAACGGCGGCGTCGCGGGCGGGGGTCTGCCGGGAGCGCCTGGCGGCGCCGACGGGAAGCCCGGCGGTCGGTTCGCCTCGACGCTGAAGGCCGTCGGCGCGCTCACCGTCGTCGGCACGGCCGTGGCGCTGTACGGGTCGACGTTCAAGGACCAAGCGGAGAAGGGCGCGTCGTCGCTGCCCGCCGCCGCGCCGATGTCGCCGGGCCTCGGCTACACGCCGGGAATGGCCGAGTCGCTCCAGAAGGCCAAGGACCAGGGGCTCCGCGGGTGGTGGAACGACTGGATGGATCAGCTGTCGGGGAAGTCCCGCCAGGCCACCGAGGAGACCATCCGCAACACCGAGGCGCAGCGCGAGGCCGCCGCCGCCACCCGTGCGCGGGAGGCCGCGATGGCGCCGCTCGCCGCGATCACCGCGCTGCAAACGAACGCCG
>JBANGJ010000027.1:0-5597 GCA_037975505.1 Gemmatimonadota bacterium
CTCCAACGCGATGCCGGAGCAGGCGCAGTACCGCTGGGGCGATGTGGAGCTGGTGAAGTGGACCAACGCGGACGGCGTGCCGATGGAGGGGCTGCTCTACACGCCCGAGGGGTTCGATCCCACGAAGAAGTATCCGATGATCACCTACTTCTACGAGCAGCTCTCAGACGGCTTGTACGGGTACGTGCGGCCCGCGGGCCGCAACGTGGTCAACGCGCCGGTGTACACCGCGCTCGGCTACCTGGTGTTCATGCCGAACATCCACTACACCCCAGGCTACCCCGGCCCGAGCGCGGTGAAGTCGATCGTCCCCGGCGTGCAGTCGCTGATCGCGCGGGGCATCGCGGACCCCGCGCGGCTCGGGATCACCGGGCAGTCGTGGGGCGGCTACCAGACGGCGTACGTGATCACTGAGACCAACCTGTTCGCGGCGGCGGTGCCCAACGCGACGGTCGTGAACATGACCTCGGCCTACGGGGGCATCCGCTGGGAGAGCGGCGTGGAGCGGGCCGTCGTCAACTACGAGCGCGGACAGAGTCGCATCGGCGGATCGCTCTGGGAGTACCCGGAGCGGTATCTCGAGAACTCCCCGCTCTTCAAGCTGGACCGGGTGCGGACGCCCGTCCTCTTCATGGCGAACGATGCCGACGGGGCCGTGCCGTGGTACCAGGGGATCGAGTTCTTCGTCGCGATGCGACGGCTGGGGAAGGAGGCGTACATGGTCAACTACAACGGGGATGCCCACAACCCCCGGAAGTACGCCAATCAGAAGGACATCGACCGGCGGATGCAGGAGTTCTTCGCGGTGAAGCTCCTCGGGGCGCCCGAGCCCGACTGGATGCGCCGGGGGATCCCGTTCCTCGAGCGGGGCCGGGACCAGTTCCCACGCCCGTAGTGCATTAGCTTTCCCCACCCATGTCCACCGTCTCCCGTCCTGATGCGACCGCCGCGTCGCCGACCGCCGACGCCCCCACCGGGGCGCCGGCCGTGCCGCCGGCCGCGGCGTGGACCATCGAGTCCGCCAAGGCGCTCTACAACATCGAGGGCTGGGGGGACGGCCATTTCGACGTGAGTCCCACGGGGCGCGTGGTCGTCCGGCCCGATAAGGACCACCCGACGCGCACGCTGGACCTCTACGAGCTGGCGCACGACCTCGAGGCGCAGGGGGTCGCGCTCCCGGTCCTCCTCCGCTTCTCCGACATCCTCAAGTCGCGCATCGAGGCGCTCCACGCGCGCTTCCAGGCCGCGATCGCCGAGTTCGAGTACACCGGACGCTACACGACGGTGTATCCGATCAAGGTCAACCAGCAGCGGCACGTGGTGGAGGAGATCCTCGCCTTCGGCCAGCCCACCGGCGTGGGCCTCGAGTGCGGCTCCAAGCCCGAGCTGCAGGCCGTGCTCGCGCTCACCGACCGCACCGACCACCTCATCGTGTGCAACGGCTATAAGGACGAGGAGTTCATGCGCCTCGCCCTCATGGGGCAGCAGCTCGGGCACACGGTCATCATCGTCATCGAGCAGGTCTCCGAACTCGACGTGCTCGAGAAGGTGGCCACGGAGATGGGGGTGACGCCGACGCTCGGCGTGCGCATCAAGCTGTCCAGCGAGGGCTCGGGGCGGTGGGCGCAGTCCGGGGGCGAGAAGTCCAAGTTCGGGCTCACCACGGCCCAGTTGATGCAGGTGATCGACCGGCTCAAGGCGGCGGACCGGGGCGGGTGGTTGCAGCTCATCCACTTCCATCTGGGCTCGCAGATCACCGACATCCGGTTCATCAAGCGCGGCCTGCAGGAGGTGAGCCGGTTCTACGTGGAGCTGCGCCGGCTCGGGCTCGACATCCGCTGGGTGGATGTGGGCGGCGGCCTCGGCGTGGACTACGACGGCTCCCAGTCCACCGCGCAGGCGTCGATGAACTACTCCGCCCAGGAGTACGCGAACGACGTGGTCTATACGTTGGCTGAGACCTGTCGGGAGGAGGAGCTCCCGATGCCGGACATCATCTCGGAGTCGGGGCGGGCGCTCACGGCGCACCACGCGCTGCTCCTGCTGAGCGTCATCGACGTCGAATCGCACGCGGAGCCGACCCCCCCGTCACTCACGGACGACGACCACGCGCTCCTGCACGAGATGGCCGAGGACCTCCGCACGGTCTCGCGGAAGAACGTGGCGATGCGTCGCATCCGGGAGATCTTCCACGACGCGACCTTCGACAAGGAGCGCGCCCAGCAGCTCTTCAACTCGGGCGTGCTCTCCCTGCGCGAGCGCGCCCTCGCGGAGACCTTCTACCTCTGCACGCTCAACGCGGTGGCCCGCCTCGCCGAGGGCAAGCGCGACCGCCTCGATGACATCGTGGGCGACCTCGACCACGCGCTGATCGACCGGTACTTCGCGAACTTCTCGCTCTTCCAGTCGCTCCCAGACAACTGGGCCATCGACCAGCTCTTCCCGATCATGCCGATCCACCGGCTCGACGAGGAGCCGACCCGGCGCGGGACGATCCAGGACGTCACCTGCGATTCCGACGGCAAGATCGACCGCTTCATCGGCGGGCGCGACGGCTCGCCGTCCCTGCCGCTGCACGTCTTCCGCGACGGGGAATCGTACATCCTCGGGATCTTCCTGACCGGGGCGTACCAGGAGATCCTCGGCGACCTGCACAACCTGTTCGGCGACACGAACGCGGTGCACGTCTCCCTGAACGCCGACGGGTACGAGCTCACCCACCTCGTGCACGGGGACACCGTCACCGAGGTCCTCAACTACGTGCAGTTCCGCGCCTCGGATCTCCTGGCCACGTTCCGCCGCAAGGTGCAGGCGGCCTCGCACATCACGCGCGAGGAGGCGAACATGTTCATCGCGGAGTACGTCGCGGGGTTGGAGGGCTACACCTACCTCGAGGGCGAGGCCGCGCGCTGACGCGCGCCGTCGGACATCGGAGCACGAGGCCGTGAAACGACGAGGGGCCACCCCGGCAGCCGGGGTGGCCCCTCGTCGTCATCGCCCCGGCGCCATTACCGCGCCGCGTACCGCTGGGCGACCTCGCCCCAGTGCACCACGTTCCACCAGGCGTCGATGTAGTCCGGGCGCCGGTTCTGATACTTGAGGTAGTAGGCGTGCTCCCACACGTCGAGGCCGAGGATCGCGTGCCGGCCCTCCATGAGCGGGTTGTCCTGATTGGCCGTGCTCTCGATGGTGACGGTGCCGTCGGGCGCCGCGACCAGCCAGGCCCAGCCGGAGCCGAAACGGCCCACGGCGGCGGCCTTGAAGGCGTCGCGGAAGCGCGCGAAGTCGCCGAACGCCGCATCGATCGCCGCGCCGACGTCGCCACCGGGCGCGCCGCCGGCGTTCGGGGCCATCAGACGCCAGAACAGCGAGTGGTTCCAGTGGCCGCCGCCGTTGTTGCGCACGGCGGTGCGGACGGCCTCGGGGACCGTGGCGAGGTCGCGGCAGAGCACGTCGAGCGACCAGTCGGCGATCGCGGGGGCCTTCTCGATCGCGGCGTTGAGGTTCGTCACGTACGCGTTGTGGTGCTTGCCGTGATGGATCTGCATCGTCTGCGCGTCGATGTGCGGCTCGAGGGCCTCGGGCGCGTAGGGCAGGGTGGGGAGGGTGTGGGCCATGAGGGGCTCAGGTGGGGGTGGAACGGGACCGCCACCAACCGACGATCCCAGGGAGGATGGAGAGGAGGATGATGCCGACGATCACGCGCTCGACGTTGGCCTTGAGGGCCGGGACGTGCTCCACGATGAGATACCCCGTCAGGAGCATCGACCAGATCCAGGCGAGGCCGCCGATCACGTTGTAGAGCACGAAGGTCGCGTACCGCATGCGTGCGGCGCCCGCGACGACCGGGGCGAAGGTCCGCGCGAAGGGCATGAACCGGGCGAGGATGATCGCCTTGCCACCGTGCCGCTCGTAGAAGGCCTGCGCGGCGCGCAGGTGTTCCTGCCGGAACCAACGCGAGTCCGGGCGCGCGTACAACGCGGCGCCCGCGCGACGGCCGATGGCGTAGGCGATCTGGTCCCCCGCGACGGCCGCCACGGAGCAGAGCGCGCCGAGCCACCACACGTTGAGCGCCCCGGTAACCGCGACGAGCCCCGCGGTCACGAGGAGGGAGTCCCCGGGCAGGAAGGGGAAGAGCAACCCGGTCTCGATGAAGACGATCCCCGTGATCCCCGCATAGCCCGCCGTCGCCACGAGGCCGTCGAGGTCCCGGAGCCGGTGGAGGAGGTCGCGGAGGAGGTCCATGGCGCCGAAATGTAGCGGGGTGGCTAGCTTGCAACCGCCATGTCCGTCCTCGACCAGGTGACCGTCGTCCTCAACCTCGTGCAGGACCCCGTGAACATCGCGGGGACCGTGCGGGTGATGAAGAACATGGGGCTCACCGACCTGCGGCTCGTCCGCCCCGTCGCCTACGACCCCTGGCGCATCGAGGGCGTGGCGCACGGGACCCGCGACCTGGTGGAGCGCATTCGCCACTTCGACACGCTCGACGACGCGCTGGCCGACTGCGTGCACGTCGCGGCGTTCGGTGCCAAGCGGCGCGCGCATCGCTGGCCCGTCACGACCCCTCGGGAGCTCGCCCCCGTGATGCTCGACCGGGCGGCCGAGGGGCGGGTGGCCCTCCTCTTCGGACAGGAGGATCACGGGCTGCCCAACGAGGCGATCGATCTGGCGCACGTGATGGTCACGATCCCCACGACCGAGCACGCCTCGCTGAACGTCGCGCAGGCGGTGCTGGTGGCCGCGTACGAGCTGCACCTCGCGGCGGGGGACGCCACCCGCACCGTGGCCCGGCACAAGCACCACGCCCCGCTCCCCAAGCACGACGAATGGGAGCGGGCCCTGGGGGACATCGACCGGTCCCTGGCGGCCATCGCGTTCTACCGGACCCGGAACCCGGAACACATCATGCGGTCCGTCCGTTCATTGCTCAATCGCGCCGGCCCGGACTCCCGGGAACTGACTCTGGTGCGGGCGATGGCGATCGAAGTCCTGCGCACGATCGATCGGATCAAGCGCGGTCTGGAGTGACCCGGGGAGGGTGCCGGGCGGCGGGGGCGTGGGGCGGGATTGGCTCGGTCCCACGTGCCTTGCGATGCGGTGCCGGTTGGGTTTGTTTTGAAAGCTGTTCGAGCTTGTGAAAAGATTCACAAGTCGAGTGAACCGTTCGGATTTCCCTTTCTCCGAGACGCGCATGTCCGGTCGCAGGAAGTGGGTCATGATCCCGGGTCTGGTCGCCATCGCCCTCACGGCGACCATGATGTCCGCGTACGCCGGCTCTCAGTCCGCCCCCGAGGCCCCGGCCCCGGTGGACACGACGACGGCCACCTATAAGGCCAATCAAGAGGCCTTCGGTAAGGCGAAGCCCGGCCCCTGGGCCTACAGCGGCGCCTCCGGCTACACGAACTATCTCGGCGGCGGCATCGGCCGTTCGCCTGAGCAGCCCGTGAAGTTCCCGCATCCGGTGCACGTGAACGCGCTGAAGATGAACTGCGCGTTCTGTCACAACGCGGCCAACCAGTCGCCGGACCCGGGCCTGCCCGCCGTCGGCACCTGCATGGGGTGCCACACGATCGTCGCGGCCGGTCGCCCGGAGA
>JBANGJ010000036.1:0-3233 GCA_037975505.1 Gemmatimonadota bacterium
CCGTGTCCATCGCGCCCGCCGACCGCACGAGGGTCAGGGCGCTCGCGGCATCCCCCGCCCGGAGCGCCGCGCGTGCGCCGCGCAGCGCCACGTCGGCGTCGGGGCGCGCCTGATGCACCGCGCGCAGGGCATCGCGCGCCACCGCCCAGGCCTGCGCGCGTTCCACCTCCTCCGCGAACTGTCGCCAGACGGCGACCGTCGTGTCGGAGGGCGGGAGCGCCTGTAGCGCGGCCCAACCGGCGCGCGGCGCGCCCCATTCGACTTCGAGCAGGGCGAGCGTCTGCGCCACACCGATCGTCCCGCCGGGGGCGCGGAGCACCGCCCGTACCGCGTCGCGCGCGTCCCCCGACGCCGGGGACAGCGAGAAGACGGCCGAGCCCTCGTAGTACGGCTCCGCCGCGACCACCTCGCGCCACGACTCCGCCGCCTCGCGCCATTGCCGGAGCCCCGCGCGCATCTGCGCGATCTCGAGGACGAGTCCCCGCGACGACCCCAGCGCCGTGATGGCCTGCCGCAGCACCGTGTCGGCCGCCGCGGCCCGGTTGTTGAACAGGAGCACGCGCGCGAAGTCGCGATACGGCGCGAGGTCTGAGGGGGCCGCGGCCCGCCACGCGTCGAAGGCCGCCGCCGCAGCGGCATCCCGCCCGAGCGTGACGAGGGTGCGAAGCTCCACCGCGCGGAGTTGAGGATCGCCCGGCACCGCCGCGATCGCCGCCGCCGCGGCGGGGAGCACGGAGTCCTCCTGCGCCAGCAGCGAGAACACCCGCTCCAACCCGAGGAGCCCCTGCACGGTCGCCCCGCGCGCCAGGGCCTCACGATACGCGGCGATCGCCTCGCGGTGCCGCCCCGCCGTCTCCGCATCGAGGGCGCGACCGAGGATCGGTGCCGTCACGCTCTCCTGCGCGCCCGCCACAGGTGCGAGAAGGCCCGAGAGCACGAGGGCACCCGCCACGGTCCCGCGGCACACGTGTCTCACGGCTTCCGCTCCGCGTTCAGCGCGCGGAAGTAGTCGATCACCAATCGGCGCTCCTCGGCGCTCAATCCACGGAGCTCCTCCCAGGTGGGGACCGGGTAGCGGTCCGCGCCGGCGCCACGGGCGGGTCCCCCTGGCGGTGTGAAGCGCGCGGTGCCCCGAGCCGCGCGCGATTCGCGGCGTTGCGTCTCGTCGTGCTGTTCCTGTTCCAGGGCGCGCCCCGCGTCGAGCATCCGGCGGAAGAGCCGCTCCTGCCGGGCCTGCATCGCCTGGTCCACGACGCCCTGGTCGAGCGTCTGCGCGAGGAGCCGCGCCTCGCGCGCCATCTCCTGGGCCCGACCCGTCGGATCGGCATCGGCGACCTCGTCGAGGGCGCGCGCGACCTCGCGTTGCGAGCGCGCCAGCTCGCGCGCCCTGGCGCGCGCCTCGGCGTCCACGCCCTCCTGCCCCGACTGGCCGCGGGGCTGCCCCGTGGGCATCAGCCCCTGCATCTGCCCGTTGAGCTGGCCCTGTTGGCGCGCGAGCTCCTGCATCTGTTCCATCAGCTCCGGGAGCCCCGACGCGGACTGGGCATTGGTGGCACGCTCGCGGTCACGCGTGAGCTGCGCGGCCGCCTGTCGCAGCGCGTCGGCCGCCTCCTGCATCGACTGGGGCGAGTCCCCGGCCTGTGCCTGCGACGCGTCGCGCGTGGCCTCACTCACCTGTTGCTGCGCCTGCCGCACCATCTGCTCGGTCCGCGGCGACACGAGCGCCGACTGCCGGGCCTGCTGCGCGAGCCGCTGCTGCGCCGTCTGCACCCCCTGCTGAAGCGCCGACTGCCGGCCGCGCAGCGACGGGTCCGCCGGGTTCTGCCGCGCGTCGTTCGCGAGCTGATCCTGCTCGCGGGCGAGCTGCATCATCTCCTGCACCGACCGGTCGATGGCCTGGGTGAGCTCCCCCTTCCACTCCGCCACTTGGCCGCTGCGCGCCTGCTGCATGGCCTCGGCGGCCTGCTGCATCGCCTGCGCGGCCTGCGCCGCGGCGTCGCGGGCGTCACGCGCCGCCTCCTCGCGACGCGGGCCCGCGGGGGCCCCCTGCGCGTCGCGCGCCTGCCGCATCGCCTCCTGCAGCGCGGCCTCGGACCGCCGCGCCTCCGACTCGGCCCGGTCCGCCTGCGCCGCCCCCGTGCGCGCCCGTGCCTGCGCGAGTCGTTCCTTCAACGCCTCCATCGCGTCGGAGAGCTCACGCGACTGACGCGCGAGGGCCTCGGCGCGCCGGGCATCCGGCGGCGACTCGGGCCGCGCCCCGGCGACGCTGTCCGCGAACGCCTGCTGTGCGCGCGCGAGGTCGCTCGCCTGGTCGGCGACGGTCTTCATCGAACCTTCAAGCGCCGCGCGCTTGAGCATCTCGGCGCTGCGCTCCAGGGCCTCGCGCATCTTCTGCTGCTGGGCCGCGAGGTCCGCGAGCGACTGCCGCGTGCGGTCCGCGTTCAACTCCGTCGCCGACTGCTCCACGCGCCGGAGCGCCTCCGCCATCTCCGGCGTCATCGCCTCGCGCAGCAAGCGCTGGGCCTCCTGCAGCTGCCGCGCCATCGCGGTGTCGAGCGCGCCGGCGCTCCGGAGCCGGTCCTCCATGTCCCGCGCCGCCTCCTCAAGCCCCGACACCCGTTCCTGCAGCGCGCGCTGCTGGTCCGCGATCTCCTTGGCCTGCTCCGCGCCCTCGAAGCGCATCGCCGATTGCGCCCCGGACCGATTCGCGCTAGGGGCGTCCGCGGAGGGGCGGTCGGACCGCGACCGCGCGGCCGTCTCGGTGCGCTCGGCGAGCGTCGCCTGCGCCTGTGCGGCCGCGCGCGCGGCCGCCACCGCGGCGTCCCCCACATCGCGCGCGGCACGCCGCTCCTCGGCCGTGGTGGGGACGCGGAGCAGCAACGGCACGCTCGTCACCTCACGGCCGCCCGCCGCCGCGTCACGCGCCACGGCCACGAAGCGCACGCTGGCCCCTGGACGCAGCGCGAGATCCCCCAGGTCCTGCGTCACGCCGCCGACCCACTCAGCATCGCGGGCATCGCTCAGCCGGAACTCCGCCACCGCGCCCTCGCGTCCCTCGGCGTCGATCACCCAGCGCCGCAACCACACCCCGCGGAGTTGCTGATCATCCTGTGCGACGATCTCCAACCCGACGCGGTCCTCGAGCCCCACCGTGAGTTCCCCGGTGGGTTCGACGATCGCCACGCGCGGCGCCGAGTCGGGCACCACCTCGATCTCCAGCGGCGCGGGGAGGT
>JBANGJ010000051.1:0-5259 GCA_037975505.1 Gemmatimonadota bacterium
GGCGGGCACACGGTCACGGATGACGAGGTCAAGTACGGCCTCGCCGTCACGGGCCGGGTTCATCCGGATCGGATCCTCTCCAATGCTCAGGCCCGGCCAGGCGACGTGCTCGTCCTGACGAAGCCGATCGGGACCGGCATCCTCGCCACCGCCGGCAAGGCCGGGGCCCTCCCGGCGGAGCACGGCGAGGCGCTTTATCGCAGCATGGCAGCGCTCAACGCCGTCGCTGCGCGGGCGGCCGTGGCCGCGGGGTCGCGCTGCGCCACGGACATCACCGGCTTCGGCCTCCTCGGGCACGCGCGGCACATCGCGCACGCCAGCGGCGTGCGCATCACGCTGATCGCTGATGCGCTCCCGGTGCTGCCGGGGGCCCGTGAGGCGCTCGCCGCGGGGTTCGTCACCGGCGGGGCCCGTCGGAACGCGGACTGGGTCGCCCCCGAGGTGGACTGGGGTGACGTCGGTGACGACGTGCGGTCCCTCGTCACCGATCCGCAGACGTCGGGCGGGTTGCTCGTGGCGCTCACCCCGGAGGCCGTGGAGGGATTTCTGTCCGCCGTATCCGGGGCCGCGGTGGTCGGCTCCGTCGACGCACAGGACGGCGGGCCCCCCCTGCGTCTTCGATGAGCGCGCCGCCACCGACTGCCTGAATCGGGGGGCGGGAGGCTATCTTCGCTGGGCGCGGGTCTTGGGGGTGGATGGGGTCTGGTGGTCCCCGCGGTCTTCAAAACCGTAGCGGCCTGACCACGTCGGGCTGGGTGGGTTCGATTCCCACACGCTCCCGCCACCCGCGCTGGAACCTCACGACCCGGATCGGGTCCCACCTCCCGTCATGGACCTGCGCCTCCTTCGCCCCGTGCTCCTCGGCATCACCGTGCTCGGCCTCGCCGGGCCGCGCGGAGCGTCGGCACAGCGCGCTGAGGAGGCACGGGCCGGGGTGTCACGGCCCATCGAGGCACCGGAGTCGAGGCGATCGGGGACCGGAGGCACTGACGCCCGGGAGGAGACCGTCGACGCCGGGCCCATCTCGCCGCGGCGCGCTTTTCTCTATTCGTTCCTCCTCCCGGGCGCTGGGCAGGCGCGGCTCGATCGTGGGCGCGCTGGGGGCATGTTCTTCCTGATCGAGGTCGCCGCGCTCACGCTCGTGCACCGGTCGGCGGAGGATCTGCGCATCGCGCGCACCTACGCCGGTGATTCCATTCCCCTCCGATACCAGACGGATGCTGCGACGGGGCTCGCCGCACGGGATGCCTCGGGCCGTCCCGTCGTGGCCGCGTGGAGCGTCCCGCGCTACACCGACGCGTACGTTCGCACGCGACGCTTGCACTACGAGGATTGGCTGGCGGTGATGGCCTTCAACCACCTCTTCGCCGGGGCGGATGCCTTCGTCGCCGCCCAGCTCTGGGACTTGCCCGCGCGCGTCGGCGTGAGCCTCACGCCGCAGGGGCCGCGGCTCGAGGCCGCGTTCCGGACGCGCTAGGGCGCGGTCACCGCGGCGTTAGCGCCGGATGGCGCTCGTGACGGTCACGGCGGATGCGCTCCACACGCACCGCTCGACGGCCTCGGAGGTGATGCGGAGGAATTGCGGGGCATCCATCCACGCCCCGGGGTTGCCGTAGACACCGTCCCCCAAGCGCTCCAGCGCCGGCACGTGCGAGTGGCCGAACACGCAGAGCGCCGGCGGTGAGTCGGCGCCGGAGAGCCGGCCGGCAGCCACGTGGCGAAGTCCCTCGCCGCCGTCGCGCGGGCGCATGTTCCGGCTCGTGTGCGAGCTCCGGAGCGCGATCCAGGTACCGAGGTCGGGGTGCAACCAACGAAACAGACGGACGCAGAGCGGGTGGCGCAGCACCGCCCGCAGACGGCGATACGGCGCGTCCTCGCGCGCGCGCAGCCCATCGCCGTGCTCGATGAGCGTGTCCCAGCCGCCGATGGACCCCCGCCACGGCCCGACGTGGTAGTCGAGTCCGAGATCGTCCCGGAGCACCGTCCCGCCCCAGCAGTCGTGATTGCCGGCAATCCACAGCACCCGGACACCGGTGTCGCGGAGCCGAGCGAGCTCACCGAGCACGCGCACACCCGCCCGCGGCACCACCTGACCCCACTCGAACCAGAAGTCGAACAGGTCGCCGTTGATGACCAAGGCGCGGCCGTCGGACGGGAACGCGCGCAGGAAGGCCAGCAGGGACGTCTCGGCGTCCGGCGGCGCGGCACCGAGATGGGCGTCCGACAGCATGTAGCAGGGCGCGGGGAGCATAGACGAATGGTACCGCGTCGCCGCGCCCTTTACAAAGGCAGCGTCGGCCCGGTAGACTCGCGCCCATGGTCCACCACTCCGAGCTGCGCGTCCGCTACGCCGAGACCGACCAGATGGGCGTCGTGTATCACGCGCACTATCTGGTCTGGTGTGAGGTCGGTCGCACCGACTTCATTCGCGCGCTTGGCGTACCGTACGCGGAGATGGAGCGGCAGGGAGTTCGGCTCGCCGTGGCCGACGCCGCGGTGCGCTACCATGCCGGCGCCCGGTACGACGACCTGATCCGCGTCGAGACACGCCTCACTGAGGTGCGCTCGCGCATGGTGACGTTCGGGTATCGGGTGCTCCGCCTGGCCCCGGACGCCCAGGGTGAGCCGGCGCTGCTGGTGACCGCCACCATCGCCCTGGTCACCACGGGCCCGGAGGGGCGGCCGGTGACGCTCCCGGCGCATTTTCGCGAGCTGCTCGCCGGGGCGGTCGCGCATTGACCCGCGACCGCGGTCGCCTGACCTTTCGTCCGTGATGCGAATGTCCCGTGCCGTCCGGTGCGCGCTCCTCGCCGGTTCGCTCGTCCTCGGCGCCTGCTACGGCTTCGCCGGCGGCGGGTTGCCGCAGCACGTGCGGACCGTCGCCGTGCTGCCGTTCGAGAATGAGACCGCGACGCCGGAGCTCCCGCTCGAGTTGCAGGAGGCGCTGCGCCTCGCGTTGCAGAATCGCCTTGGGCTGCGCGATGCGCCGGAGGAACGGGCCAATGCCGTGGTGCGCGGCAAGGTCACACGGTACGAGATCGACATCCCGGTGGGCTTCAGCGCCAATCCCGGACAGGCGACGTCCGCCCGGCGGCGGCTGCGCGTCACGGTGGACATCGAGCTGTACGACCAGGTCGCCAACAAGGTCCTGTGGTCGCGTAACGGCATGCAGGCGGAAGGCGAGTATGCGGATCGCGGCGAGGCCACCGGTCGGAAGCAGGCCATCGAACGGCTCGTCGCCGACGTGATCGAGGGAGCGCAGTCGCAATGGTGAGCGCGTCCGCGTGACCACAGCCCGTGACCCGGGGCGGAAGATCTTGTCCCGCGCGGAGGCGGCCGCGTGGCGTGCCACGTGCGCCGGGGCGGTGGTCTTCACCAATGGCGTGTTCGACCTCCTGCACCCCGGCCACGTGGATGTGCTCTGCGGCGCCCGGTCTGAGGGTGCGCATCTCGTGGTCGGCCTCAACAGCGACGCCTCCGTCCGTCGGCTCGGCAAGGGCCCGGAGCGGCCCGTGCGCTCGCAGGCGGAGCGCGCCTATGTGCTCGCCGCGCTCGAGGCCGTGGACGCGGTCGTCGTCTTCGATGAGGACACGCCCCGCGCGCTCGTCGAGGCCCTGCAACCCGATGTCATCGTCAAGGGCGGCGATTACACGCCGGAGTCGGTCGTCGGCGCCGAAGTGGTACGGGCGCGCGGCGGTCGTGTCGTCATCATCCCGCTCACCGCGGGGCAATCCACCACGTCCATCATCGAGCGCCTCCGTGCCGACACCCGTTGAGTCCGCCCTCCGTCCCGGCGGCCGTGCCGCCGACGCGCTGCGTCCGCTCGCGCTCGAGCGCGGGGCCGTGCCGAACGCCGAGGGCTCCTGTCTCATCGCCTTCGGGAACACTCGCGTCCTCTGTGCGGTGAGCGTCGAGGACGGGGTCCCGGGGTGGAAGAAGGGTCGAGGGGAGGGGTGGCTCACGGCGGAGTACGCGATGCTGCCGCGCGCCACCCACACCCGGACCTCGCGGGAACGCGGCCAGGTGGGCGGCCGCACGCAGGAGATCCAGCGCCTCATAGGCCGGAGCGTGCGGGCGATGCTGGACGATTTCCGCTGGGGGGAGTTCACGCTCAAGGTGGATTGCGACGTGCTGCAGGCCGACGGGGGCACGCGCACCGCGGCCATCACCGGCGCGGCTGTTGCCGTCTGCGATGCGTTCGACTGGATGGTGCGCACCGGGCGCCTCGCGGCATCACCCGTGCGTCGCCGGGTCGCGGCCGTCAGCGTCGGGGTCGTCGGTGGGCGTCCGGTGCTCGACCTCGAGTACGAGGAGGATGTGCGGGCGGACGTCGACGCGAATGTCGTGATGAGCAGCGAGGGGCGATTCGTGGAGGTGCAGGGGACCGGGGAGCACGGCACCTTCGCGCGCGACGAGCTGGACCGGCTCCTCGACCTCGCGGCCGCGGGCATCGCGCAGCTCGATCGCACCCAGCGCGAGGCGCTCGGCATCGCGTGACGGTGGGACCGCGACGCTCGGTCGTGCTCGCGACGCGCAGCGCAGGCAAGCTGGTCGAGTTGCAGGCGATGGCGCATGCGCGCGGCGTCGAGGTCGTGGATCTCGCGGCGGTGGGGCTCGCGGCGGAGGATCCGGCGGAGGATGAGCTTGAGGTCGGTGCCACCTTCGAGGCCAATGCGCGGGCCAAGGCGCGATGGTTCTCGGCACGACTCCCAGGCCACGTGGTGATTGCGGACGATTCGGGCCTCGAGGTGATGGCGCTCGGCGGCGCCCCTGGTGTCCGGAGCAAGCGGTGGACCGGCAGCACCGCGACTGGCGACGCCTTGCATAAGGAGAACAACGCCGCGCTGCTCCGGGCGCTCGAAGGCGTCCGTGATCGGTCGGCGCGGTTCGTGACGGTCGTGGCGGCGGTGGCGGCGGGCGGTGAATGGATGGCACGCGGCGAATGTCCGGGGCGCATCCTCGAGGCACCGAGTGGGGCCGAGGGCTTCGGATACGATCCGCTCTTCTGGTCGGAGGAGCTGTCGGCCGCGTTCGGTGCGGTCGACCGAGCGACGAAGGCGCGGGTCAGTCACCGCGCGCGCGCGTTCCGCGCCCTCTGGGAGGACCGCAGCTTTCTCGATGCCCTCGCGGTTGACCGCGAGCCAGGGACCCGCTAGCCTTCTCGCTTCACGGGGCGTAGCGTAGCCCGGTATCGCGCCTGCTTTGGGAGCAGGAGGTCGCCGGTTCGAATCCGGCCGCCCCGATCGGTCGCGCCGGAGC
>JBANGJ010000052.1:0-7530 GCA_037975505.1 Gemmatimonadota bacterium
CGAGACTGCGGGAATATAGCCCCGCAGTCACACCCCGGCATATATCGAGAGGACGAGCCATGGGGGCCGCAGGATACAGGGCCGGTGGCCCCTCACGGCGCGCCCGTCGTCGGGCGCGCCACCGCCGCTCAGAAGAAGTCCTGCAGCCAGGTCTTGAAGCGGACCGCGAGGGTGTCCATCGACGGCGCCGCGACGTTCAACGAGAGGCGCCGACCCTTCCCCGCCCCCACGCCCAGGGCCACCCGGTGCGCGCCGTACTGCACGAGACCGGTGACGGTCGCGAAGCGCGGCGACTGCACCGAATCGGCGAGCCCGCCGAGGAACTCGCCCGGCACGCCGAGGCGCGCCCCGGTCCCGAAGACCTCGCTGGCGAGGTCCGCCGTGCCGGGCTGTGCCGACGCGCCGCCGGTGACGACCACGCCCGCCGCGAGCTTCGAGAGCAGGCCGGCGGCCTCGACCTCGCGCACCACCAGTTCGAAGATCTCCTGCGTGCGCTGATGGATGATGTGCGCGAGCAAGGAGCGCGGGATTTCGCGGTCCCCCTGCGCCCCGGTGCTCGGGAGCCGGATGCGCTCCTCGTGCGGCACGAGGGGCTCGAACGCCGCCCCATACGCCTCCTTCAGCCGCTCCGCATCCGCCTGAGTCACGCCCAGGCCGTGCACAAGGTCGCTCGTGACGTTCAGCCCGCCGTACCCGATGGTGCTGAGGTGCCGGATCTTCCCCTCGTGGAACACGGCCACGTCCGTGGTGCCTGCGCCCATCTCGACCAGCGCCACGCCCAGCTCCTTCTCATCGTCCGTGAGCACCGAGAGGGCGCTCGCGAGCGGCTCGAGAACGAGCTCCCCGACCTTGTAGCCGGCGCGCTCCACCGCCTTGCGCAGGTTCATCGCCGGCGATGCTCCGATGGTCACCAGGTACATCTCGGTCTCGAGGCGCGTCCCGATCATCCCGACGGGGTCGCGGATGCCGATGTTCTTGTCGACGGTGTACTCCTGCGGGATCGCGTGGATCAGCTCGCGGTCCTGCGGGATCGCCTGGGCCCGCGCCACGGCGTTCGCCCGCTCCACGTCGGCGCGACTGATCTCGGCGCCCGTCACCGAGGCGATCCCCGTCGAGGTCATCGCCTGCACGTGCTCCCCGGCGATCCCCGCGTAGACGGTCTCGACCTGGGCCCCGGCCATCCGCTCAGCGTCCTGCATCGCCTTCAGGATCGAGCGCTGCGTCTCCTCGATGTCCGCGACGACCCCCTTCCGCAGGCCGGTCGTCCGGGCCTGTCCCACCCCGAGAATGTTGACCGTGGGGTGCTTGGGGAGATCGCCCACGACCTCCGCGATGACCGCGGTGGTCTTGGCGGATCCGATGTCGAGGCCGGCGACGAGACGATCGAGATTCATGGGGCGTCTGGGAGACGGGCGACGACCTGGTCGCGGAACCGGAGATCCAGTTCCGCGGCCACGAGGCCGCGTCGGGCAAGGTCCGTCGCCACGGGCACCGCGTCCGCGAGACGCGCCGCCGTGACGTCGGCGAGGGCGAGCACACGGTGGGTGGGGAGCACGAGGATGACCTCGCCGCGGGAGCCCCGGCGCGCCTCGCTGACCTCCGCGTAGAGCGCCGGCACCTCCGCCCGCACCGCTCCGAGCACTCGGAGCAGCAGCGTGTCCCGCGTCGCGAGCACCGGCAGGTCCACGTCCAACCGCGTGGGATCCACCGGCAGCGCGACCCCGCGTGCATCGGTGACCGCGAACCCGCGCCCGGTGGCCACCAGCGCCACCGGCGGCTGCTCCGTCACCGCCACGACGAGGGTCCCGGGGAGCCGCCGCCCGATGCGCACCGCCTGCACCTGGGGATGCTCCCGCACCCGCGCCACCAAGGGCGCCACGTCGTCCCAGATCGAGACGGTCGTGTCGACCCTCAACCGGGAAACGATTTCGTCAGGCGCAGCGTAACGCGTCCCCTCGACGACGACGCGCCGCACCCGGAAGAAGTCCATCCGCCGCAGGCCAGCGCGCCCCCACCAGGGCGCGCTGCACACCACCCCGAGCACGAGCAGGCGGCCGACCCAGCGCAGGCGACGTCGCCACCGCGGGACCTCGCCGGCCCCAGCGGCCGTCCCTGCCGCGCGCGGTGCCTCCGCCATCAGCCGCCGAGCCGCGCGAGGAGCTCCGGGCCGGTCCGGGTGATGTCCCCCGCGCCGACGGTCAACACGAGATCGCCGGCGCGCACCACCTCGGCCAGCGCCTCCGCCATGGCCGCGCGCGGGCCCATCCAGGCCGGGACGCGCCCCGCCCGCAACGCCGCGTCGGCGATCAGGGCGCTCGACACCCCAGGCATCGGCTGCTCGCGCGCCGGATAGATGTCGGCGAGACACAGCACGTCCGCCTGCGCGAGGGCGGCCCCGAACGCCTCCGCGAAATCCCGCGTGCGGCTGTAGAGGTGCGGCTGGAAGGCGAGGACGAGCCGGCGTCCCGGATACGCCTCGCGCGCCGCCGCCACCGTCGCCGCCACCTCCGTGGGGTGATGGGCATAATCGTCCACCACCTGGACGTCGCGCGCGCTCCCGAGCCGCTGGAACCGCCGCTCCGCGCCCACGAACCGCGCGAGCCCGGGCGCCATCGCCTCCACGGTCAGCCCCCACGGACCAATCCCGCACGCGAGCGCCGCGAGCGCGTTGCGCACGTTGTGCCGCCCCGGCACCGCCAGCGTGACCTCGCCGAGCTCGGCGCCATCGTACACCACGCGGAAGGTCGTGCGCCCGTCGTGGGAGCGCAGGTCCCGCGCGACCAGCCGCGCATCGGAGCTCGTGAGGCCGTACCGGATGACCTCGGCCGTCGCCGGTGACGGGAGCGCATTCGCCCCAGGATCGTCCGCACAGAGCACCACATACCGCGCCCGCGTCACATAGGTCGCAAAAGTCTCGTGGATGTCCTGCAGGTCACGGTAGATGTCGAGATGGTCGGCCTCGACGTTGGTCACCACCGCCACGGTGGGGTGCAACGCCAGGAACGAGCGGTCGTACTCGTCCGCCTCGACGACGAAGACGTCGGCACCCCCGCGGGAGAGGTTGCCCCCCCAGGCGCTCACGCGCGCCCCGACGACCCCGGTCGGGGCCTTCCCCGCCGCGGCCAGCGCCTCGGTGGTCATCACCGTCGTCGTGCTCTTGCCGTGCGTCCCCGCGATGCCGATGAGCACGCCCCCAGCGGTCGCCTCGGCCAGCGCCTCCGCCCGGCGGACCACCGCGAGCCCCTGCGCGCGCGCCGCGAGCACCTCGGGATGATCCTTGGGAATCGCACTCGACACGACGAGCGCCCGGTGTCCGGCGAGATGTGCGGGATCGTGCCCCGCCTGCACCGGAATCCCGAGCGCGAGGAGATCCTTCGCCCCGGCCGGATCGCGATCGCACCCGGTGACGGTGGCCCCTCGCCGATGGCAGAGCTCGGCGAGCGCACTCATCCCCGCGCCGCCGATCCCCTGGAAGTGGATCGGGCGCGAGTCGGTGGGATCGAGCAGCGGCATGACGGAAATCTACCGCGGCGCGTCGAGGAAACGCCCCACCCGATCGGCAATCTCCGCGGCGGCGTGCGGCCGCCCGCGCGCCCGCGCCGCGGCGGCCATCGCAGACCGCCGGGCCGGATCGGCGAGGAGGTCGCGCACCGCGGCGTCCAGCACCTGCACGCTCAGCGTGCGCTCGGGCAGGTGGCGCGCGGCCCCCGCGGCCTCGAGCACCCGCGCGTTCGCCGTCTGGTGGTCCTGCGCTGCCGTCGGCAGCGGCACGATCAACATCGGGAGCCCCCACGCGCAGAGTTCGCTCGTCCCCATCATCCCGCCGCGCACGAGCGCGAGGTCCGCGGCGGCATACGCCTCGGCGATCGGGGACAGAAACGGGACGACCTGCACGTCGGCGCGCGCGAGCGGCGCATAGGCATCGAACTGCCCTCGCCCCGTCGCCCAGATGAGGTGCACCGCCTCGGGGAGGCCGCGCTCGACCCACGCGGACACCACCCGGTTCAGCGCCCGCGCACCCTGCGAGCCGCCGAACACGAGCACCACGGTGGCGCCTGGCGGGAAGCCCCACCGCGCGCGCGCCGCCGCCGGATCGGGACGGATCTGGGGCGGCGGCTCGATGGGATTCCCCGTGTCCACGCACGTCTCCGGCGTCGCTCCGAGCGCCGCCGCGGCCTCCGGGTATCCGAGGAACGAGGCCCGCGCGATCCGCGCGGTCCATCGGGCCGTGAGGCCGGGGATCGCGTCGCCGACGTGTTGCACGACGGGCACCCCGTGCGCCCACCCCCACGCGGCGGCGAGGCCCGCGGCGTAGCCGCCGGTACCGACGATCAGCGCCGGCGGCCGCTCACGCGCGGCACGACTGAGCGCGCGCCACGCCCCCACCGCGCCGCGCAGCGTGCGCCAGTTGCGCCAGACCTGCGGCCGATAGAGCGGATGCAGGTCGAGGAGGAGGTGCGGGAACTCCGTCGTCGGCAGCACCTCACGCTCGATGCCGCGCCGCGCCCCGATGAAGTAGGGCTGCACCGTCGGACGCGCGTGGCGAAGCGCACGGGCGATCGCGAGCCCGGGGTAGAGGTGCCCCCCCGTACCGCCGCCGGTGAACCAGACGTTCATCGCACCCCCGACGTGGGGTCCGTCGCGTGCCCGCCGAGCACCCGCTCGCGCACGCTCCCGATGTTCACGAGGATGCCCGTCATCGCGAGCGAGAGCACGATGTTCGAGCGGCCGTACGAGATGAACGGCAGCGTCAGCCCCGTCGTGGGAAGGAGCCCGATCACCACGCCGAGGTGCAGGTAGGCCGTGATGCCCATCGTCACCGTGAGGCCGATGGCGACGAGCTCAAGGAAGGGCGTGCGCGCCTGCTTCGCGATGCGGAAGCCGAGCCAGGTCCAGATGGCATACAGCAGCACGAGGCCGGCGAGCCCGAGGAAGCCCCACTCCTCCCCGATGTTGCTACCGATGAAGTCGTTGTACGGCAGCGGGAGGAAGCCGAACTGCTGTCGCCCCTGGCCGAACCCGACGCCGAACAGCCCACCGGACCCGACGGCGATGAGGGACTGCTGCAACTGGTGATTGACGGCCTGCGCCGGATCGACGCCTCCGGCGAACCCCTGCAGACGCCGCACGATGTACTCGAACTTGCCGATGAACATCCAGAGGAGCGGGAGACCGAGCGCACCCAGGAAGACGAAGTGGCCGATGCGCGCCCCGGCGGCGAAGAGCATGATCCCCATCACGATCGCGTAGAAGAGCCCGATGGAGACATCGGGCTCGAGGGCGACGAGGCCGAGGAGCACAGCGAAGATGATACCGAACGGGAGCAGGCCCTTGCGGAGCTTTCGGAGCCCGGGCTCCCCGCCCTTCTTCACGATCAGCATCGCGGTCCAGAGGACGAGCGCGACTTTGGCGAACTCGGACGGCTGCAGCGATCCCCCCAGCAGGAATCGGCGCGACCCATTGATCGGCGGCGCGATGCTCCGCGTGAAGGGGAGGACCGTCAGCAGCAGAAGCACGATGCTCAATCCCATCCCGGCCCACGCCAGCGCGCGGAGCCGGTCGGCATCGACCTTGGCGAGGACGACGAACAACACCATCCCGACCCCCACGCCGGAGAGCTGGCGGGCGAGGAAGAACCAGGTGGGCTGCCCCGCGTTCTGCGCCACGTACGCGCTCGCCGAGTACAGGGTGGCGAGGCCGAAGGCCAACAGCGCCGCGGTGGCCACGACGAGGATCCGCGCCTCCAGCGACATCCGCCACCGGTGCCGCTCACGCGGCGCCGCGGCCCTCATGCGTGGCGGGCGAGCCGAGCGAACGTCGCGCCGCGGTCCTGGTAGTCGGTGAACATGTCGTAGCTCGAGCAGGCGGGGGCGAGGAGAACCACGTCACCCGGGCGAGCGAGGGCGCGCGCCCGGGCAACGATCTCCTCAAAGGACGACCCGCCCCGCTCCACGGGCACATCGGCCCCGAGGTCGGCGACGATCCGGTCCTCGGCCTCGCCGTAGGCGATCACCGCGCGGCAGTGCGCGCGGACCGCGTCGAGCATCGCCGTGTACGGCTCCCCCTTGTGTCGACCACCGAGCAGGAGGACCACCGGGCGCGTCATCCCCTCGAGGGCCACCCGCGCCGCCCCGACGTTCGTCGCCTTGGAATCGTTGATCCAGAGCACGCCATCCACCTCCCCCACCGGTTCGAGGCGATGCGGGATGGCCCGGAAGGTGCGCAGCCCCTCGGCGATCGCGGCGCGGGCCGCCGGGGTGCGATGCGCCGCGTCAGCGCTCCACACGGCGAGGGCGGCCGTCAGGGCATTCGCGACGTTGTGGGCCCCGAGAAGCGGGAAGGCCTCGCGCGCGAGCACGGGCGCGCCGCTGAGCATCAACTGCCCCGTCGAGGCATCGAGCCAGGCGTGGGCCGTCGCATCCGCGAGCGAGAAGCGACGGACCTGTCCCGGGAAGACGCCGGTGCGCGCCATCACCTCGGCGTCGTCGGCGTTCACCACCCGCACGGACGCCGCCGTCGCGTTGGCGAACAACCGCATCTTGTCGCCGTAGTACGCGTCGAGGGAGTCGTACCGATCGAGGTGATCCGGCGCGAGATTGGTGAGCACCGCGACCGTCGGGTCGATGGACGGCGTGTCGTGCAGCTGGAAACTCGAGATCTCGAGCGCCACCCAGGCCGGAGGCGCCGGCGCCACGGCGACCTCGGCGAGCGGCGTCCCGATGTTCCCGGCGGCAACCGTGTCGTGGCCCAGCGCGCGGAGCAGGTGCGCGATGAGCGCCGTGACCGTCGTCTTGCCGTTCGTCCCGGTTGTGGCGATGTAGCGGAGGCCCGGGAGCGCCCGCAACGCGATCTCCAACTCGGAAACCACGGGCACCCCGGCCTGCCGTGCCGCCGCCAGCGGCGGAGCCGTCGGCGGCACCCCGGGGCTCACCACCACGGTGCCCGCGCGCGCGATCCGCTCGAGGTCGTGCGCGCCGGCCTCGGCGGCCACGCCGAGGGCGCGCAACCCGTCGGCGGCTGCCTGCACCCCGGCGCCACGCCCGGCATCGCTGGCGTACACCGTCACGCCGGCGGCGTGCAGCAGCCGCGCCGCCGCCACGCCACTGCGGCCCAGACCGATGACCGCCACCTCTCCCCGCCCCGCGAGGTCCTGCAGCGCCGCGCTCACCGGATCTTCAACGTCGAGAGCGCGAGGAAGGCGCAGAGCACGCCGAGGATCCAGAACCGGACCACCACCTGGGTCTCGGGCCATCCCTTCAGTTCGAAGTGATGATGCAACGGCGCGCGCAGAAAGACCCGATTCGCTCGCGCGTACTCGATGCCGTAGTGCGACTTGCGCCACTTGAACGTGGTGCGCTGGACGATCACCGAGAGCGTCTCGACGACGAACACCCCGCCGACCATCAGCACGAGGAACTCGCTCTTGAGGAGGATCGCCACCGCCCCGAGCGCGCCACCCAAGGCGAGCGAGCCGGTGTCGCCCATGAAGACCTGGGCCGGATGGGCGTTGTACCAGAGGAAGCCGACCGC
>JBANGJ010000103.1:0-5930 GCA_037975505.1 Gemmatimonadota bacterium
GTTCATCGCGCGCGCCTCGAGCCACTCGTCGTCCACCGCCGCCACGAATTCCGCGCGCTCCCGGCGGATGACGTCCACCACGGGCCAGGGGGAGTCCAGGTCGAGCGGGCCC
Organism: Gemmatimonadota bacterium; assembly: GCA_037975505.1. Lineage (GTDB taxonomy): Bacteria > Gemmatimonadota > Gemmatimonadetes > Gemmatimonadales > Gemmatimonadaceae > Pseudogemmatithrix. The sequence continues at coordinate 113 of JBANGJ010000103.1, forward strand.
GCCGCCACGGCCCGGAGCGCCCGGTCTCGGTCGCCGTCCCCGGTCTCCGCCGGAATGCGCCGCAGCACCTGGGCGGACGGCGTGAGGAGATCCAGCAGCACCCCATCCGCGAGCCACGGGACGGGGAGCTGCACCACCGACCGCTCCGTCGCCTCCATCTCCAGCGTCTCGCCGAGGGTGGCGACCGCGGCGGCGAGCCGCTGCTCCGCCGCCTCGAACGTCTTGCGGCTGGAGATGTCCCGGAGCAGCACCGTGAACACCTTCGCACCATCGCCCTGGGTCAGCTTCGAGATGGACGCCTCGGCGGGAAACTCTGAGCCGTCCTTCCGTCGGCCGAAGATCTCCCGCCGGTCCGCCATCTGCCGCGCGGTCTCCGACGCCGCGCCGAACCCCCGCACTTGGGCACCGTGCCCCGCCCGGTAGCGCTCGGGGAGCAGCAGCGACATCGGCTGTCCCAGCACCTCGGCCGACGCATACCCGAAGATCCGCTCGGCCCCACGATTGAAGTGGAGGATCCGCTGCGCCTCATCGATGGAGATGATCGCATCGGCGGCGATCTCGAGGATCCCCGAGAACTTCGCCTCAGAGGCGCGCAGTGCCGCCTCGGTCCGGACCTGGGCTTCGAAGTCGTCGCGGAGGTTGGCATAGGCCAACCAGGCAAAGACGATCGTGAGCAGCAACAGAACCGCCACGAGCCCCTGCACAGTGCGCGCCGCCTCAGTGGAGGCCGAGGCGTCGGCGACGCGCTGCGCCTCGAGGAAGGCGACGACGCCGACGACGACGAGAGCGGTGACACCGGCTCCGACCAGGAGCCGGAGTTTCGACGCGGGGGTCGACATGCGCCAGAAGCTACGGGCGGGGCGGCGCCGCCGTCAGGCGCTCAGGCCTGCAGGAGGCCCAGCCGCAGCGCGAACTGGACGTACTCATGCCGATGCGAGAGGCCGAGCTTGTCCTGGATGCGCTGCTTGTAGGTGTCCACCGTCTTGGGGGAGATGAAGAGCTGCGAGCCGATCTCCGGCGCCGAGTACCCGTGCGCCGTCAGGCGCAGCACGTCGCGCTCGCGCTCCGTCAGCCGCTCGTAGCGCGTGCGCTCCTCGTGCATCGGATCCTTGCGCTGGTAGCCCTTGGCGAGGATCCGCGCGGCTTGGGAGCGCACGAAGATGTCGCCCCGCGCCACCGCACGGATCGCGTCGAGCAGCTCCGCGTCGGCGGCCGTCTTGGGGAGGAAGCCTGAGGCTCCGGCCTCAAGCATCGGCACGAGGTACTCCTCCTCCGGATGCATCGTCAGGATCAGCACCCGCGACTGCACCCCCTTCTCCACAAGCATCTTGGTGGCCTGCCCGCCATCCACCTCGCCGATGGAGAGGTCCATCACGACGACGGTCGGCTTGAGCCGCTCCGCCATCGCGACCGCCTCCGGACCACTCGACGCCTCCCCCACGACCAGCATGTCGCGGGCGTTGCCGATCACGGCTTTGAGCCCGGCACGGACGACCGCGTGGTCGTCGGCCAGGAGGACACGGATGAGTTCGTCGCTGATGGTCATCGAAGTTGGGCGCAGAGGGTGAATCCCGGGACTCGCCCTGAAGGTGGTCGCCCTACGGGAAGGGGCCCATAAGGGGGGGACCTGAAATCCTTCAGGGAATCCCCTACGAATCCACCCCTCCCCCATCCGCGCCAGCACCGAGCCCGGATCGGGGCTCGGCACGACCCCCTACGGGTGGTGGTGGTGCTCCTCGCGCGGCTTCCCGTCCCGGTCGTACCGCATCACCATCCCACGGGGCATCGTCGAGACGGGGAGCGCCGGCAGGAACCCCACGGCAGGCCCCCCTTGATTGTCGACCCCCATATCGAGGGCCATCCGGCGCCATCCCTCCACCGTCATCACTTCGGTCGTGTCGTCACGGAAGGCATAGGCGGCCTTGAGAATCAGCGTCCGCTTCTCCACGCGCGGCACCGCGGCGTTGGCGAGGATGTCCGAGATCACGTCGTGCATCGAGTGCAGGTTGTCGAAGATGATGGCGATCTCCGGCCAGCGCGCAGCGAAGGTCGGCGCGATCGCCGCCGTCATCGGCATCATCGGCGGGTATCCCTCCGGCGCGCCGGGAATCATCTGCCGGAACCGAGCGACCGTCGCCATCACCCCCGCCTGTCGCTCGGCGGACGTGCGCCCGACCACCAGCGGCTCGTACAGCCCCACCTGCAGCCAGTGGTACGCCCAGATCAGGCCGTTGAACTTCGGGTAGGCCTGCCGGAACGCCAAGGAATAGGGCTGCTCCTGCATCAGCGACATGTTCTTCGGCACGGCGCTGAACGCCAGGTCAGGCCGCGACTGATAGTACGCGAGGATGCGCCGCATCTCCCGGTACCGACCCGCCTCGTCGAGGCGCTCGTCGGCCAGCACGTCATACACCTGGCGGTGCAGCAGATGCGCCCACTCGAACATCAGCTTCGCCTCCGGGGCGAGCCGGGCATACCGCGGCTCGATCGCCTCCTCCACCAACGGGAGGCGCGGCGGCGCATCGAGCACCTGAGTGGTGAGGCGGTCGTGCACCGCGCCCTCGAGGAGACGCTCGGCCTCCCTCGGCCGCGTCCAGAGGAGCTCATAGAGGACGGCGTGGCCGTAGTCGAAGGCGTTGAACAACCGATCCGCCGCGGGATAGCGGCGGCGGAACATGAAGTTGTGCGGCGCCTGGAGGTAGAACTGCTCGTACGTGGTGATCCACGGGGAGGCCGCGGCCCGTGCCGCCGCATCCGGCCGCGCCACCGCCGACCCGCGCGCCGCGGCCGGCGCCCCCGTCCGTGCCCACGGCCGCGCGAATGCGTACGCGCCGCCCAGCGTGAGCCCCCAATCCGGGCTGCCCGACGCAATCCGCCGCCGGACCCCGACGTCCACCGCAACGCGCGGCGAGAGCTGCTGGCGGACCCCGGTGCCCAGCTCCCACGTCAGCTCGCCGCCCGGGGCCATCGGCCCCCGCGCCACCACCTCCGCGCCCGCGAGGAGCGACCGGAAGAAGAAGGTGTGATCGAACGCGAGCCCCGCCTCCCACCGCGTCGCATCCTCCGCGCCGGGGTCCGTCGCGCCCAGCGCCGCCCCGAGCGTGTACGCCCCGTTCAGATGGACGCGACCCCAGCCGAGGGTCCGCGTCGCCAACGCACGCACCGTGCCGACGGACCGCGTCGGCCCCAAGCCCCCGGCGCCGAGATGGACACCGGCCCCCACGGCGACGGCCGGAAGCGCACGGGATTCGATGTTCAACTGATGCAGCGCCTCCACCTCGATGCCTGCGAGGCCAGTCGAGGCGCCGGACCGCGAGAGGTCATCGCGCTGTTCGAGGGGGAAGCCGATCTCGAGCTGCGTGCGCGGGAGGAGGCCCCACGCGATCGACGGGGCGATGCCGACCATCGAGACCCCGCGACGGGAGCGCTCGAAGGTCAGTGGGACCGCCTGTAGTTCGATGGCGCGCCGCTCGATGACCACGGCGTCCTCGGTGCGGAGCGGGCGGCCGCGGTCCGTATTGTAGAAGTCGGTCTGCGCCCCGGCCGGCACGGCGGCGGCGAGACCGAACAACACGGCGATCAGGCGGGGGGAACGCATCATGATGACCCGGGTGGGGCTCGAACCCACGACCTACGGCTTAAAAGGCCGCTGCTCTACCAGCTGAGCTACCGGGTCGGCGGGCCGACCCACCGGCAGGCGGCCCCCCTCCAATCTAGCAGGGGTATATTCCGAACGAGCCCTCACCGGAGCCCCCGATGGCCAGCACCCAGCCGACCGACGTCACCGAGATTGTCCGCGAGAAGTACGGCGAGGCCGCCCGCCGCGTCCTCGCCGCGGTCGACGCCCCCGCCACGGACGCCGCCGGCTGCTGCGGGCCGGTGAACTCCTGCTGTGGCGGCGCGGCGTTCAACGGCTCGGTCGACCCCATCACGTCCAACCTGTACGTGAACGGCGAGACCGACGAGCTCCCCTCCGCCGCCGTGCTCGCCTCGCTCGGCTGCGGCAACCCGACCGCCCTCGCGCAGCTCCACCCCGGCGAGGTGGTCCTCGACCTCGGCTCGGGCGGCGGCATCGACGTGATCCTCTCCGCGCGCCGCGTCGGCCCCACGGGCCAGGCCTACGGCCTCGATATGACCGACGACATGCTCGCCCTCGCCCGGAAGAACGCGGCCGAGGCGGGCGTCACGAACGTCGAGTTCCTCAAGGGACAGATCGAGGCGATCCCCCTCCCCGACGCCTCGGTGGACGTGATCATCTCCAACTGCGTGATCAACCTCTCGGGGGACAAGCGCCGGGTGCTCGCCGAGGCCTTCCGCGTGCTGAAGCCCGGAGGCCGCTTCGCGGTGAGCGACGTGGTGGTGCGCGGCGACGTCCCCGCCGCCGTCCGCCGCAGCATGGAGCTCTGGATCGGCTGCGTCGCAGGCGCCCTCGAGGAGTCGGAGTTCCATCGCCTGCTCTCCGAGGTCGGGTTCACCGCGGTGGAGATCGAACCCACCCGGATGTACAAGAGCGAGGATGCGCGGATCTTCCTCACGGAAGCCGGCATCGACGTCGATGCCCACCTCGACGAGATCGACGGCAAGTTCATGGCCGCCTTCGTGCGCGGGACCAAGCCCACCGCATGACCCCGCCGTTCCGCGTCCTCGTGCTCTGCACGGGGAACTCCGCGCGGAGTCAGATCGGGGAGGCGCTGCTCCAGACGCGCGGGGCCACGCGTGCCGCGGGCCGCGTCACGGCGCTCAGCGCGGGCTCCCGACCCGCCTCCCGCGTGAATCCGTACGCGGAGGAGACGCTCGTCGGCCACGGTATCCCCTGGGCCGGACGCACCCCGAAGTCCATCGACGACGTCGCCGGCGAGGCGTTCGACCTCGTGATCACCGTCTGCGACAACGCACACGAGGCCTGCCCCTACTTTCCAGGCGCGCGGGCGCAGGTGCACTGGGGACTCCCCGACCCCGCCGAGGAGAAGGCGCCGGCGGCCGCCCGCCACGCCTTCGCGGCGACGTTTGACGCGCTGAGCCGCCGAGTGGACGCGCTCCTCGCCCTGCCGCTGGAATCGCTCGACGCCGACGCGCTACGCGCCGCGGCGCAGGCGGTGCACGCCTAGCGCGTCACCGACGTGTCCGCGGTCAGGGCCCCACGAACAGCGGCGCGCCCGGACCGGTCGGCCAGCCGAGCCACACCCACGCCACCAGCATCGCCGTCCAGCACACCACGTTGGCCAGCGAGTATGGCAGCATCAGTGCCGTCAGCGTCCCCACGCCGGCCTTCTCGTCGTAGCGCTGCAGGAACATCAGCACCAGCGGGAAGTTCGAGGCCAACGGCGTGATGATGTTCGTCAGGCTGTCGCCCACGCGGTACGCCGTCTGCGTCAGCTCGGGCGAGTAGCCCAGCAGCAGGAACATCGGCACGAGCACCGGCGCGAGCATCGCCCACTTGGCCGAGGCAGACCCGAGGATGAGGTCGACCGCCGCCGTGACGAGCACTAGCGCGATCAGCAGCGGAATCGGACCCAGGTCGAGCGCGCGCAGGAACGCGGCCCCGCGCACCCCGGCGACGATCGCGAGGTTGGACCACGACAGCAGCGCGACGAACTGGGCGATGAAGAACACCACCACCAGGTACCCGGCCACGGTCTCCATCCCCTGTTGCATCCCGCGATACACGTCGGCGTCGCGGCGCAGGGTCCCCGCCAGCACGCCGTAGACGACGCCCGGGACCACACCGAAGACGAACAGCAGCGCCACCAATCCCCGCACCAGCACGGAGCCGAGCACCCCGGGGCGCTCGGGGTCGCGCAGGAATCCGTCCGCCGGC
>JBANGJ010000125.1:0-4747 GCA_037975505.1 Gemmatimonadota bacterium
CCGTGCCCATCCGCAGCGCCTCCGAGAAGCTCTCGGCGCCCACCGGGACGATCATGTACTCCTGGAAATCCACGGTGTTCGTCGCGTGCGCCCCGCCGTTCAGGATGTTCATCAACGGCACCGGGAGCGTACGCGCCATCGGGCCGCCGAGGTACTTGTGCAGCGGGAGGTCCACACTGGCGGCCGCGGCCCGCGCCGCCGCCATCGAGACGGCGAGCATCGCATTGGCCCCGAGCTTCGCCTTGGTCTTCGTCCCATCGAGCGCGAGCAGGGCGCGATCGATAGTCAGCTGGTCGGTGACGTCGAGCCCGATCAGCTCCGGCTCGATCAGCTTGGTGACGTTCTGCACCGCCTTCCGCACGCCCTTGCCGAGGTAGCGCTTGGCGTCGCCGTCCCGCAGCTCGTTGGCCTCGTGCTCGCCGGTGGACGCCCCGCTCGGCACGGCGGCGCGGCCGTACGTGCCGTCCTCGAGGATGACGTCGGCCTCGACGGTGGGATTGCCGCGGGAGTCGAGGATCTCACGAGCCTGGATGGCAAGGATGACGGACATATGAAGCGCCAGAGGTTGAGGGACGGACGGAACGACGGAAAGCTAACGGGTCAGCGACCGACGAACGGTGGCGAGACCACGCCGTACTCCCGCTCGGCGCACGCGGCCATCGCCTCGTAGGCGCGACGCGCGAGCGCGGTGCGGTCGTCGTAGGTCAGCCCCGCCGTGGGGATGGCGGGCAGGTAGTGCACATGGATGGTGCCGGGCCGCACCCGGAACTGCCGCTTGCGTTGGATCTCGAGCACGCCATGGACGAATACGGGGACGATCGGGGCCTGTGCCTGGATGGCGAGCACGAAGGGGCCCTTCTTGAAGGGGCGCAGCGCATACGCGCTGCCGCGCGTCCCCTCGGGGTACACCGTGACCGAGGCCCCCGCGTCGATCCGGGCCTGCGCCTCGCGATACGACTGGAAGGACTGCTTGCGATTCGCCCGCTCCACGGGGATCATGCCGGCCCGCACCATCGCCGGCCCCATGATCGGAATCCGAAAGAGCTCCGCCTTGGCCACGAACTTCATCCAGGGGAGCACCGAGGCGAGCGCGAAGATGTCGAAGTTGCCGAGGTGGTTGGCGACGAAGATGTGCCGTGCCCCCGCTTTGTGCTCGAGCCCGTGCTCCACGACCCGCACCCCGCCGAACCAGAGCTGAACCCGTCCCCAGTACCGCGGCGCCCAGTCGTAGGGCGAGCCTGGGCGGTCCGGCAGCCGCAGGATGGCGGCGATGATGCAGACGGACCCGAAGACGAAGGTCCCGAGGGCGACACTGACCGCCACGACGGCACCGCGAAGGAGCGCGAACATTCAGGGAATCTCGCGCCCGAAGTGGTCGTGCGCACCGGGGGCCGCCCCGCGCACGCCGCCGCGGATGATGACGACGCCGGGCCCCGGGATATCGCTGGCCTCCACGCGGCCGATCTCGGTGAGCGTCAGCCTCTCACACGCCCGTGCGAGGGCCGCCGCATCGAGGGCCGGCGCCGTCACGAGCAGTTCGTACTCCTCGCCGCTCCGGAGTGCGGCCTCGGCCGCGCACCCGTCCGCGCAGGGCACCCGGTCGGCGTCGAGCACCAGCCGCACCCCGCTCGCGGCCGCCACGTGGGCCGCGTCACCGGCCAGGCCATCCGAGAGGTCGATCATCGCCGTGGCGCCTCGTGCGGCCAGCCACCGACCGGCCGCGAGCCGCGCCTCCGGCCGCGCGAAGCGGGCCCGGGACGCCGGCCGAGGCGCCTCCCCGCGCTCCCAGGCGGCGAGGGCATCCCCGGGCCCCCCGAGGCGGCCGGTCACGAACACGCGGTCCCCGGGCTGGGCCCCGCCGCGCGTCACCGGGCGGGCCGCCGACCCGAGCACCGTGATCGTGAGCGCGAGGCGATCCCCGGCCGTCACATCACCGCCGACGATCGGGATATCCACGCGGGCGGCCGCCTCCCCCACGCCGTGCGCGATGGCGCCGAGGTCGTCGCGCCACGCCGCGGGCACACTGACCGCGAGCAACAGGCCGAGCGGCGCGGCGCCCATCGCCGCGAGGTCAGACAGCGCCGCCATCGCGGCACGCCACCCGATCTCCTCCGCCGTCAGCCACCCGCGCCGGAAGTGGACATCCTCCACCGTGGCATCCGTGCTCACCACGAGGCGGTCCCCGGGCGGCACGTCGAGCATCGCCCCATCGTCACCGATGCCGCGGGCGCGCTGCCCCCAGGCGGCCAGCAGCGCCCGCACGGCGTCGAACTCCGCGCCCGGGCCAAGCGGCAGATGGCTCGTCACCGCGCGCGCCCCACGCTCGGCAGCGCGGCGAGGACCGGCGGCGACAGCGGCGCCTCGTCCAACCGCCAAGCCTCGGCGAGGCCGTCGAGCACATCCTCCAAGGTCGCGCCGCGCACCGAGCGCGCAGTGGCCGCGCGTTCGCCCGCGCGACCGTGCACCCAGGCGGCTGCCTGCGCCGCGATGAACGGGTCGAGGGTCTGCACGAGGAGCGTCGCCACCACGCCGGCGAGCACGTCCCCGCTCCCCGCGATGCCCAACGCCGGGGTGCCGCTCGCCGACAGGGCGAGCCGTCCGTCCGGCGCGGCAATCAGGGTCGGCGGCCCCTTGAGCAGCACCACCGCACCCAGCGTGCGCGCGAGCTCCGTCGCCGAGGCCTCCCGCGCCGCGAGGACGGCGGAGAGAACACGACGGAGGAGCCGCGCCGCCTCGGCCGGATGTGGCGTGACCACCGCCGGGCGCCCCCCGAGCAGCGCCCCGAGCATCCGGGGCTCGCCGTCGAAGACGTTGAGCGCATCGGCGTCGAGCACCACCGGCCCGCGCCACGCGACGAGCAGGCGCTCGACGAGCGCGCGCGACTTGGTGCCCGTGCCGAGTCCCGGACCCAGCAGCAGCACGTCGGCCCAGGCGAGGACGGGCGCCTGCTCCTCCTCGGTGAGGGGCCAGCGGCCCGCCATCGCCTCGGGCAGGGCGCTCTGGACGACCGCGACGTTGGACTGCGCGACCAGCAGCCGCGTCATCCCGATGCCGCTACGCATCGCCCCGCGCGCCGCGAGCATCGGCGCCCCCGCCATCCCCTCCGCGCCACCGATGATGGCGAGGCGGCGGCGCACCCCCTTGTGCGCATCGGCGGGGATCGGCGGGACCGCCGCGCGGACGAGCGCCGCGTCCACCAGCACAGGGGCCGCGTCCGTTCCCGCCGCGTGCGCGCCGAGGCCGATGTCGAGCACCAGGAGTTCGCCGACCTCATCGCGCCGGAGGAGCGTCCCGCGCTTGAGCGTGCCCAGGCAGCAGGTGAGGTCCGCCCGGACGACCGGCGCGCCCGCGCCAGTCGTCGCATCCATCCCGCTCGGCAGGTCCACCGCCACGACCACAGCCCCCGCGGCGCCCATCGCCGTGATGGCCCGGATGGCCACCGCAGCCGCCTCACGCACGGGCCCGTCCACGCCGATCCCGAGCACGCCGTCGACGACGACGGCGGGAGAGTGAACGGTCGACACACCCCGCAGCGCCTCCTCCGCCTCCGCCTGCGCCCGCCGGGCCTCCGGACTGCGCGGCGGGCCGAGCGGCGCGTCCACGCGGACCGGGCACCCGTGGCGCGCGAGCACGCCGGCCACGACCCACGCATCCCCGCCGTTGTTCCCCGTGCCCGCGACCACCACCGCCCCCTGCGTGCGCACCGCGGGATGCCGCTCGAGGATCACCGCGGCGATGGCGTGCCCCGCCGCGCGCATCAAATCGAAGGCGTCGATGCCGGCCGCGATGGCCGCGGCATCGCGTGCCCGCGCCCCGTCGGCCGACACCACGCGCACGTCCATCGCCGGGACCGGTCCGGACGCCTTACGGCGTCGGGACCGCGCTCCAGGGGTAATCGCGGTCGAACGCGGCGTGGAAGTCGAAGGCGCCGACGAAGTCGGTCTTGGAATCGCCCGGCTGCGCGCTCAGCAGGCCGACATCCACCAGCGCGAAGACCACGTCACCGATGGTTGCCGCGTCCGTGATGCCCCAGTGCTCGAGCACACTGCGCGCGAGCACCCCGTAGCGCTCGAGCGCCAGATCGCGGCAGCCGAGGGCCAGCTCGCGGCCGCTCAGGTGCCGACGCTGGGGCAGCCGTTGCTGGCAGAACTCGATGGCGGCGAGGACGAACAAGAAGGCGCGCTCGTCGAACCGCGACTCGCGCACGCGGATGCGATCCATCACGCCGTCCCGGAACGCGAGCTCGGGCATCAGAGGTAGAGCGGGAACTCGCGGGTGAGCGCATGCACGTCCGCGCGGACGGCGGCGAGCCCCGCCTCGTCGGCGGGGGCGGCCAGCACGCGATCGATGAACCCCGCGATGCGCCGCATCTCGGGCTCCCGCATCCCGCGCGTGGTGACCGCAGGCGTGCCGATCCGGATGCCGCTGGTGACGAACGGCGACTGCGTCTCCTTCGGCACGGTGTTCTTGTTGACCGTGATGCCGGCACGGTCCAGCGCCTGCTCGGCCACCTTCCCCGTGAGCGCCGCGTCCCGAGGGCGCAGGTCGCAGAGCATCAGGTGGTTGTCCGTGCCCCCGGAAACGACGTGCACACCGTGCGCCATCAGCGCCTCGGCCATCGCCCGGGCGTTGGCCACCACCTGCTGGCAATAGGTCGTGAAGGCAGGGTCGAGCGCCTCACGGAAGGCCACCGCCTTGGCGGCGATCACGTGCTCGAGCGGCCCGCCCTGCGTTCCCGGGAACATCG
>JBANGJ010000006.1:0-15790 GCA_037975505.1 Gemmatimonadota bacterium
TCCACGGCACCACGGTGGAACGGGTCCACCTGCACGAGGTGGGCAGTGTCGATGCGATCCTCGACATCGTGGGTGGCATCTGGGGCCTTGAGCGCCTCGGCGTGGAGCGCGTCTTCTGCGGCACGCTCCCATTGGGCGATGGCTTTGTCGACACGCAGCACGGGCGGATGGCTGTGCCGACGGCGGCGACGCTCCGCCTGCTGGAGGGGTTGCCCGTGCGGCCGGGACCGGAGGGCGCCGGCGAGCTGGTGACGCCCACGGGGGCGGCGTTGGTCCGGGTGCTGCGCGCGGGCCCCGCGCCGGAGGCGTTCGTGCCGCGGGCGAGCGGCTTCGGGGCGGGCACGAAGGATTTCCCCGACCGTGCCAACGCGCTCCGACTCATCCTCGCGGATGCCACGGCGGTGGAGGCTGGTGCGACTGAGGCGCACGAGGCCGTCGTCATGTTGAGCGCCGACGTGGATGACGCGACGGGGGAAGAGCTGGCGGCGCTGGCGGAGACCCTGCGTCGGGCGGGAGCACTCGACGTGACGTTGCTCGGCACGGTCATGAAGAAGGGGCGCCCGGGCACGCGCGTGGAGTGCCTCGCGACGCCCGCGACTGCGGATGACCTGGAGCGGGAGCTCCTCGTCCGTGGGACGAGCATCGGGGTGCGCCGGGCGGCGTTGACGCGGCGGGCGCTTCCGCGGGCCTTTCGCACCGTGTCGGTGTTCGGGCATCCGGTCGCAATCAAGGTGGTGTCGCTGCCCGGGGGCGGGGAGCGCGCCAAGCCGGAGTTCGATGACGTCGTCCGGGTGGCGGACGCCGTCGGTCGACCGGTCGCGGACGTGATGTTGGAAGTGCGGAAGTTGCTGTAAATCATTGATTTCTGGCGTGTCGCCTGATATCCTAGATGAGCCGCAACTCGCGGCTCTTTTTTTGTCGTCCTCCCTGCGTCCCGATGATTCGCGTCCTCCGCGTCCAGCCTGAGAGCATCGCTTCCGACCTCGGGATCACCCCGGGGACGGAGCTGCTCAGCGTGGATGGTCGTCCGCTCGACGACTTCCTGGACTGGGAGTTCCTGACGGCTGACGACGCCTTCGAGCTCGAGGTCAAGCTCCCGGACGGGGAGCACGTGGTCTACGAGATCGAGCGCGACGGCGGCGAGCCGATGGGGGTGGAGCTCGAGCCGCCCAGCGTCCGGCGTTGTGCGAATCGCTGCGAGTTCTGCTTCATCGAGGGGTTGCCCAAGGGCCTCCGGAAGCCGCTCTACATCCGGGACGACGATTACCGACTCTCGTTCGCGTATGGGAACTTCGCGACGCTGTCGAACCTCAAGGAGCGCGACTTCGAGCGTATCCTCGACTATCGACTTTCGCCGCTCTACGTGTCCGTGCACGCGACGCCTTGGGACGCGCGGAAGACGTTGCTCAACAATCCCCGGGTGCCGGACATCCTCGCGCAGCTGACGCGGCTGACGCAGGGCGGCATCCAGTTCCACGGGCAGATGGTCATCGTGCCCGGTCTGAACGACGGCGCGGTGCTGGAGCAGTCGCTGGCCGACCTGTACGCCTTCGGCGAAGCCTGTCTCTCGGTGGCGCTGGTCCCCGTGGGGCTCACGCAGTTCTCCCATCTGTACACGGGGGAGAGTATGGACCGGGAGAACGCCACGCGGATCCTCGATGCCGCCGAGCGGTGGGCGCAGCGGGCCGAACGTGAGCGCGGCGAGCCGTGGGTCTACGGGTCCGATGAACTGTACCTCCTTGCCGGGCGCCCGCTGCCGGCCGCGGCCCATTACCGCGATTTCGCGCAGATCGAGAACGGCGTCGGTGCCGTGACCTCGCTGCGCGACCGGGTGCGGTCGGGGGCGGCGCGCCTTCCGCGGCTCGATGGCCGACGCATCGGCATCGTGACCGGCTCGGCGATGGCGCCCCTGATGCCGGAGCTCCTGGAGCAGCTCACCGCGGCCACCGGGGCGCACTTCGAGCTGATTCCCACCGAGAACTCCCTGTTTGGTCCGACCGTCACCACGGCGGGGCTCCTCGTCGGGGCCGACATCCAGCGCGCCCTCGCCGGGCGCGCCGACCTCGATCTCGCGCTGATCCCGGCCGAGACCATCAACGACGCGGGGGTCTTCCTCGACGACGCGTCCTTCGTCGCCGTCCGAGAATCCCTGCCGATGCCCGTGTATCCGTCGTACGACTTCATCGATGTCCTCGAGCAGGAGGGCGCCGGCGTGCCCGTTGGTGGAGCGGCGCGATGAGCGGCATTCCGGTGGTCGCGCTCGTCGGGCGCCCGAACGTCGGCAAGTCCGCCCTCTTCAATCGCATCATCGGCGACGACACGGCGATTGTCAGTGACGAGGCTGGGACCACCCGGGATCGGCACTTTGCGCTGGCGGAGTGGAACGGGCGCTCCTTCTGGCTCGTCGACACCGGGGGCCTCGTCGAGGACTCCGACCTACCGATGGACGTGGCCATCAAGCGCCAGGTGAAGCAGGCCATCGCTGAGGCCGATTTGATGCTACTGACGGTCGACGGGAAGGCGGGGCTCCATCCGAGTGACGCGCGCATCGTCGACCTGATCCGGCAGTCCCGGAAGCCGTGGATGCTCGTGGCGAACAAGGTGGACGACCCGAGGAGCAGTGATTGGTTCGAGTTCTTCAATCTCGGGGCGGGGGATCCGGTCCCGGTGTCCGCGGCCAATGGGAAGAACTCCGGCGACCTCCTCGACGCCCTCGTGGCCCGACTCCCCGGTGCCGAGTCCGATGGACCGCCCGAGGCGCTCCGCGTGGCCGTGATCGGCCGGCCGAACGTCGGGAAGTCCTCGTTCATCAACCGTCTCCTCGGAGAGGACCGGCTGGTGGTGTCCGACGTGGCCGGCACGACGCGCGACTCCATCGACACGCCGTTCACCTTCCACGGGGAGCCCTACATCTTCGTGGACACGGCGGGCTTGCGGCGCCAGTCCCGCGTCGACGACGGCGTCGAGTTCTATTCGGCGCTCCGCACCCGCCGCGCGATCGACCGGGCCGACCTGTGCCTGCTGCTCATCGACGCGGTCGAGGGGCTGCACAATCAGGATCTCAAGATCGCGACGCTCGCCTGGGAGGCGGGGCGCGGGATGATCATCGTCGTCAACAAGTGGGATCTGAAGGAGAAGGACGACAAGACGGCGGCCAAGTTCCAGAAGGAGTGCGTGGAGAAGGCGCCGTACCTCGCGCACGTGCCGTTCCTGTTCACCTCCGCGCTGACGGGGCAGCGGGTCACGAAGGTGCTCGAGGTGATCCGCGAGGTCCGGGCCGAGCGGCATAAGCGCGTCCCGACGTCCGATGTGAACGAGGGGCTCCACGCGTTGCTGGCGCGGCGGCAGCCGCCGCAGGCGGCCGGGAACGAGGTCAAGCTCAACTACGCCACGCAGGTCGAGGTGGCGCCGCCGACCATCGTGGTCTTCGGCAACCATCCGGAACTCGTGCAGGAGCATTACATCCGCTATCTGCATAACGGGTTCCGTGAGATGTGGGGATTCACCGGCAATCCCCTGCGGATCATCCTGAAGCGGAAGAGTGGGAGGGACTGACGTGCCGCCGATCGCCGCGTTCGCCATCGCGTATCTCTCCGGGTCGCTCCCCTTCGCCTTTCTGGCGGGTCGGCTCCTGAAGGGCATCGACCTGCGGACGGTCGGCTCCGGCAACCTCGGGGCGACCAACGTCTATCGCACACTCGGGGCGCCGGCGGCCGTGGTGGTCTTGCTGCTCGACGCGCTGAAGGGGGCGCTCCCGGTGGTGCTGCTCACGCCGCGGATCACCGAGGTCGTCGCCGCGCCCGCGGGGTCGCACACGCCGGCGTGGATGGGGCTCATCGTGGGAATCGCCGCCATCCTCGGCCACGCGAAGCCGATCTTCCTCCTGTGGCGCGGGGGCGGGAAGGGAGTCGCGACGACGGCTGGCGTCTTCGGTGCCCTCGTGCCCGCCGGACTTGGCATCGCCGTGTTGGTCTTCACTGGCGTCGTCTGGCGCACACGGATCGTCTCACTCGGATCGATGATTGCGGCGCTCGTGCTGCCGCTGGCCATCGCACTCACCGAGGGGGTGTCGTCGCCTTTCGCCCTGGTGGCGGTCGCGGTGGCGGGCTTCGTCGTGTGGACCCACCGGGCGAACATCGAGCGGCTGCGTGACGGGACGGAGCCGCGGCTCGGCGCCCCGGGCGCCGGGAGCCGCTGATGCGCTGCACGGTCGTTGGCGCCGGGGCGTGGGGCACCGCCCTCGCGAACCTGTTGGCGGAGAATGGCCACACGACGACGCTCTGGGCGTACGAGCCAGACGTCGCCGAGGCGGTCACCCTCCATCACGAGAATCCCCGGTTCCTCGCGGGGGTTGGGCTGCACCCGGGGCTGGTTGCCACCGACGACCTCGCGGGCGCGGTCGCGGAGTCCGAATGCGTGGTGTTCGCCTCCCCGTCGCACGCTCTGCGGGTGGTCGCGCGGCAGGCGCGTGGGAGCGTGCCCGAGGGGACGCCGCTCATCGTCGCGACCAAGGGCATCGAGACCCAGCGGCTCTGCCTGATGACGGACGTCGTCGCGGAGGAGCTGCCCGGCCACCCGATCGTCGCGCTGTCGGGCCCGAGCTTCGCGCTCGAGGTGGCGCAGCATCTCCCGACGGCCATCGTCGCCGCCTCCGCCGACGTGGAGATGGCGCGTCTGGCGCAGCAGCTCTTCAGCACCTCCGCCTTCCGCGTCTACACGCAGCGCGATGTGACGGGCGTTGAGCTCGGTGGGGCGCTCAAGAATGTGATGGCCGTCGCCACCGGTATCGTCGATGGGCTGCAGCTCGGCTTCAACGCGCGGGCGGCGCTCATCACGCGCGGGCTGGCGGAGATGACGCGACTCGGCGTGGCGCTTGGTGCTGAGCCCTCCACCTTCGCTGGGCTCGCTGGCATCGGGGACCTCGTGTTGACCTGCACGGGGTCCCTCTCCCGGAACCGACAGGTGGGACTCGAGATCGGGCGCGGGGCCGCTTTGGCCGACGTGCTGGAGGGGCGCGAGACGGTGGCGGAGGGCGTGGCGACTACCGAGAGCGCGCTCGCGCTCGCACGCCGGGAAGGGGTCGAGATGCCCATCGTGCAGGCCGTGCACCGGGTGCTGTTCGAGCGACACCCGGCGCGATGGGCGCTCGTCGAGTTGATGACCCGCGACCTGAAGGACGAGCAGGGATGACGGCGCCGCGCGAGGAGCCGGTCCGGGAGTTCTTCTCCATCGGGGACGTCTGTGCGCTGACCGACCTCAAGCCGCACGTCCTCCGGTACTGGGAGAGCCAGTTCACCGTGCTGCATCCAACCAAGAACCGGTCGGGGAACCGCGTGTACACGCGGCGCGAGCTCGAGTACATCCAGCTGATGAAGCACCTGCTCTACACGGAGAAGTACACGCTCGAGGGGGCCCGGCGGCAGCTGGAACTGGTCCGGAAGGACGGCGGCCTACGCGGGGCTGCCCGTCGGGCACTCGATGTGGAGACGCTTCGTCAGGTGGAGCAGGACCTCGTCGCCCTCCTCGCGCGCCTCACCACCTCAGACCCCGCCCGCTGATGCGCCTGCTCTGTTCCAACGACGATGGCATCCTGGCCCGTGGCCTCGAGGTCCTCGAGCGGGCGGCGCGGCCGCTCGGCGAAGTGTGGGTGGTCGCGCCGGACCGCGAGCAGAGCGCGACGAGCCACGCGCTGACGCTGCATCATCCGCTGCGTCCCGTGCAGTTGGGCGAGCGCCGCTGGCAGATCGACGGGACGCCGACCGACTGCGTGATGGTGGCCATTGAGGCGTTGATGCCGGATCGCCCCGACTTCGTGCTCAGCGGCATCAATCACGGACCGAACATGGGGGAGGACGTCCTCTATTCGGGCACCGTCGCGGCGGCCATGGAGGGCCTGGCGCTGGGCGTGCCGAGTATCGCCGTCTCCTTCGCAGGCCGCGTCCTCCGGGGCGATGACCAGCTGCTCGAGGACCAAGTGGAGGTGCTCGGGCGGTTGCTGGCGCACCTCACGAGCCTGCCCACGTTCCCGGCGGACACGCTGTTGAACGTGAACCTGCCCCGCGTCCCTGCCGACGAGGTGAAGGGCGTGCGTCTCACGCGCCTCGGCCGCCGGGTGTTCAGTGACTCCCTCACCCGGATGAAGGATCCGTGGGGGCGCGACATCCTGTGGATCGGCGGCGGGAGCGTCGCATGGAGCGGGAGCGAGGACGCGGATTTCATGGCCGTGCGCGACGGCTACATCTCCGTCACGCCCTTGCACCTCGACCTCACCGCCAAGGATCGCCTGGAGGACGTGGAGCGCTGGTGGCGTCCCCTGTAGTCCGGCAGTACGGCGGCGCGCGCCGGCGCCTGATCGAGGCGCTCGAGGCCCAGGGTGTCGGGGACGTCACGGTGCTCAAGGCCTTCGACGACGTGCCGCGACATCAGTTCGTGCCGACCGGCGTGCAGCATCGCGCCTACGAGGACGCGCCGCTCCCGATCGGGTTCGGGCAGACCATCAGCCAGCCGCTCGTCCATGCTCGGGCCCTGCAGCTGCTGGCGCTCACCGGCCGGGAGCGGGTGCTCGAGATCGGCACCGGATCGGGCTTCCAGTCCGCCCTGCTCACCCGTCTCGCCGGGCAGGTGTTCACCATCGAGCGCGTGGCGGCGCTGGCCGAGTCCGCCCGCGACGCGTTTCGCCGGTGCGGCATCGACCACGTGGTGCAGCGCATCGGCGATGGCTCTCTCGGGTGGCCGGAGTACGCGCCGTTCGATGCGATTGTCGTCAGCGCGGCCGCGCCGTCGGTGCCGGAGCCCCTCTGTGCGCAGCTCGCGGTCGGCGGGCGGCTGCTGGTGCCGGTCGGAGACCGGGAGGGCCAGGTGATGCATCTGGTGCGTCGGACGGCCTCCGGGTTCGAGACGTCCCGGTTGGACGCGGCACGCTTCGTCCCGTTGGTCGGGCGGCATGGGTTCGATGGCTAGACGTGTGAACGTTTCCCCGACGTCGCGGGTAGTACCTTTGACTCAACGGGAGCGGCGAATGGAGTACGGTCGGCGGGTGCGATGCCTCGGGATGCTGCTGCTCGGCCTGGTCGGTCCCTCCGTCGCTCGCGCGCAGGCGGGCCGTGGTGATGGGTTTCTCTTCCGCGAGCCCTTCGCCACGCTGGGTATCTCCGGGGGGCTCGCCCTCCCGTCCGCGCGCGGGGATCTCCTTTCGGAGACGGTGCAGAATCTGACGATCGACCGGGCCGATTTCCGTACGGGCGCCTTCGCCATCGATCTGGCCTTCGCGATCACCGACCGGACCGACATCGTGTTCGGGGTGAGTCCCGCCTCCAGCCGCACAGCCTCCGAGTTCCGGGACTGGGTCGACAACAATGACCAGCCGATCGAGCAGGTCACGTCGTTCTCGCGGGCGCCGGTCACCGTGACGGCGCGGTATCACCTGAGCGACAAGGGACGCCGGGTGGGATCCGTGGCGTGGATCCCGGCCCGCGTCGTGCCGTTCGTCGGCGGGGGTGTCGGGTTGATGAAGTACCGCTTCGAGCAGGACGGCGATTTCATCGACCTGCAGACTCTCAACGTGTTCACGGACCGACTGCGGGCCTCGGGGTGGGCGTGGGTGGGGCAGGTGAGCGCCGGTGCGCAGCTGAACCTGTCCCCTCGCCTCATGTTCACGGGGGAGATGCGGTATCTTCACGGAAGCGCGGATGCCGAGCGGCCCTCGCGGGATTTTGTCGGCTATCGATTGGATCTGTCGGGCGTGACCACCCTGTTGGGATTCACCATTCGGCTCTGACCGGAGGTCAAGATGTCCCTGCGACTTCGTCTCTCCTGCGCTGCGCTCGTGCTGATGGGCGCGTCCGTCATCGGTGCGCAGCCGGCAGCCTTGGCTCGCGGTACCGCGTGGTTCGGTTGCTGGGAATCGGCGGACCCGGTGCCGGTGCTCGGGGTGACCTGCGTGGTCCCGGAGGACCCGGCGGGCCTGCGCATCATCGCCCTCACCTCGACCGGCACTCGGACGGAGACGGTCGTGCGCCTCGACGGGGCTCGAGTGGCGCTCGCCGCCGAGGGCTGCGAGGGATGGCAGCGAGGCCGCATGACGCCGGATGGCGAGCGGATCCTGCTCGACGGCGAGACGCGGTGCACCAATCTCCCGCGACAGGTCAGCGCCGGCGCGTTCGTGATCGCGCCGACCGGTGAGTGGGTCTCGGTGCAGGGCGGTGGGCTCTCCGCCGTGGCGTTGACGCAGGTCCGGCGTTACCGGCCGCTCACGAATCCGTCAGACGTGCCGGTCGCGCTGCGTGCGGTCGTGGGGCCATACCTCGCCGAGGGGGACATGGCGCGGGCCGGCCTGGCCGACGCGACGTTGTCGGCCGCAGACCTGTTGGAGATGGAACGCATGGGCGTGCCCGATCCGATGCTCGATGCCGTAGTGGCGGCGAGCTATCCGTCGAGCTTCGTCATCGCGGGCGGGCCGGTGCGCCCGTCCGTCGAGGCGTCACCCGCCGAACCAGCGGACGCGGTCCGACGGCCGATGTATCTGGGCGGGACGCCGACGCTATCGTATTTCGACTGGGCCATGTGGGGGAACTGCGGGTCGGCCTGGGGCCTGATGGATCCGCTCGGTTGCGGGTGGTTCCCGGGGTACCGGCCGATCGGCGGCGCATACTACCCGCCGTCTTACCGGTACGGGGCCTACGGCGTCTACGGGCCCTACGGGTATCCGTATGGCGGCGGCATCATCATCCAGCCGATCGATCCCTGGCGGCCAGGCCCCGGTGGGAATGCGGGCGGTGGTGCCACCGGTGGTGGTTCGACGACCGGGGGGCGGATGGTCCGCGGCCGCGGGTATGTGCAGGACGGGGCGGGCTCCGGTGGCGGCACCGCACAGCCGAGGAATCCGTCCGGTGGTGGCGGTTCCGTCCGTGCCGAAGGGGGGAGTTCTGGCGGTTCGGGTACGGCCGGGTCGTCCTCGTCTGGCGGGAGTTCGGCGCCGCGGACCGCCAAGCGTCGCGACCCATGAGGCGTCAGCGTCCGCATTAGTTTGTATCGACGTCCCAAGGAGCGGGGGACGTCCCACGCCCCCGTAGCTCAGGTGGATAGAGCGACGGTTTCCTAAACCGCAGGTCGGCAGTTCGAATCTGCCCGGGGGCACTGCGCTTCAACGGGCGCCCGTGGCCCGCTAGATTCCCCCCGGTGGGTGGCCCGAGCGGGCCGTCCGCCCTCATTCTCACCCATGGCAGACGTATGACAGACACCGGATCGGGCGCCTCGGCGTCCTTCACCGAGACCCTGCAGGAATACCGTCGCCCGCTGACAATCGGTCTGATCGTCGTCGGGGCGGGCGTCGGGGGGGCTTGGCTGTGGCAGCGCTCCAACGCGATCAAGGAATCCAAGGCGTCCACGGCGTACCAGGCCGGCGAGGCCGCGTACGTCTCCGGGAACGCCCAGCTCGCGTTGGCCGAGTTCGAGAAGGTGATTTCCCGGTACGGGAAGACCGCGGCCGGGTGCCAGGCGGCGATGCTCTCGGCGCAGCTTCTGTACGATCAGGGGAAGCATGCCGAGGGGTTGGCCGTGTTGGAGAAGGTGGCTGGCGGCGCGCCGGCCGACTTGAAGGCCGGCATTCAGGGGCTTGTCGGGGCCGGGCTCGAGTCGACCGGCAAGGCGGCTGAGGCCGCAGCCGCCTACGGCAAGGCGGTCGGCCTGGCGCGGTTCGAGAGCGACCGGGACACCTACCGCATGGATCAGGCGCGTGCGCTCATGGCGTCGGGTGACGTTGCGGGGGCGAAGGCGCTGTACGAGACGGTCGGTGGCCGGGACGATTCACCGTACGCCGGCGAGGCCCGTATTCGCCTAGGTGAAATTGCCGCAAAGTCTTAAGGCACTTCAGTTGATGTGAACATTGAGCGGGTTCGGTGTCCAGGCACCGAACCCGCTTTGCTTGTGCAGGGGAGAGTGGCGCGATGCCGTCGCCTGGGTGCGCTATTCAGGCTGACTACGAGATACTACGTATAATATGTATTATGTAAAGTATATCTGTGGGAATCTGGGGTTTTCCCCAGCGTGGGCCGTCAGACCTCCCTCAACTCCCCGGTAAAGACCAGTCGAGCCTCCCCCGAGATCGACGGCACGCGACCCGCCGGCGTCTCGCGGAATCGGATGGTCAGCGTCCGGCCAGACCGGGTGCGAAACGCGGTCTCGTCGCCGGTCAGCCCCCAGGCGTTCAGGATCGCCGCACAGGTCGTCGCGCCGCTGGCACACGCCAACGTCTCCCCCTCGACCCCGCGCTCAAAGGTCCGCATGGCCCATCCCTCGGACGTCCGGGAGACCCAGTTCACGTTGGTCCCGGCCTCGAAATGGGCGTCGTGCCGGAGGGTCGGCCCGCGGCCGGCCACGTCCACGGCGGACACATCATCGACCTCCACCACGAGGTGCGGGACCGTGGGAAACCCGAACCCGGCCCGCCGCTCGCCGGCGACCAGCGGCACCGGAACCGAAGGCTCGATCCGGTCGAACGGATTGAGATCGACCTCGATCTGCCCATCCCGGAGGCGCCCGCGCAGCACGCCGGCGTCGCTGCCGAAGCTGAACCCCGCCGGGTCGGCGATGCCCAACTCGAGCCCGAGCCGCGCCGCACAGAGCGAGGCGTTGCCGCAGAGGTTCGCTCGGGACCCGTCGGCATTGAAGTAGGCGATGCGGAAGGCTAGGCCGGGCGCCTCCTCCACCACGACGACCCCGTCCGCCCCGACGCCGAAGTGGGGCGCACAGACCCGGGCGATCCAGTCCGGGGCCATCGCCTGCGCGGCGAGGGCGGCATCCCCCCGGGCATCCACGAACACGAAGTCATTCCCCGACCCCGTCATCTTGTAGAACCTCATAGGCGCCCCGTCATCGCCCACCAGCGCAGACGCCACACCATCAGCACGGCCTCCCGGACGATGTGGCCGCTCATCTTGCTCTCCCCCTCGGTCCGGTCCGCGAACACGATGGGGATCTCCACCGGACGGAACCCCTTCCGGATGGCCCGGAACGACATCTCGATCTGGAACCCGTATCCGTTCGAGCGCACGTCCCCGAGGTCGATGGCCTCGAGCACGCGCCGGTGGAAGCACTTGAAGCCCCCCGTGGCGTCCCAGAGCCGCATCCCCGTGACCAACCGGGCGTAGATGTTCGCGCCATAGCTCAGGAGCAGTCGGCTCATCGGCCAGTTCACGACGGTGACCTTGCCGTTGAGATAGCGCGAGCCGAGCACGAAGTCGGCTGATTCAGCCGCGCTCAGAAAGTCCGGGAGGTGCGACGGATCGTGGCTGAAATCCGCATCCATCTCGAAGATCAACTCGTAGTCCCGCTCGAGCGCCCACCGGAATCCGTCCCGATACGCGGTCCCGAGCCCCAGCTTCCCCGCCCGCCGCAGCAGGTGGATGCGCGGTTCGCGGGCGGCGAGGTCCGCGATCAGGTCCCCCGTCCCGTCCGGGGAGTTGTCATCCACGAAGAGGATGTCGATCCGCGGATCCTGCGCGAGGACGCGCTGGACGAGCGCCGGCACGTTGGCCCGCTCATTGTACGTCGGCGTGATGACCAGCGCCCGATCAGGCATGCGCTGGCCTCCGCGGTATGAGCCCCACACCCAGCAGCAGGATGGCCACGGCGAGCGCCGCGAGCGTCACCTGCTTGCCCAGATGATACGGGGCGGAGTCGAAGGCGAGTGAGATCCGCCGCGCCCCCTCCGGAAGCGGCACCGTGATGAGCGAGAGGTCCCCCCGCTCTGCCGCGGCCGGCCGACCATCCACGGTTGCGGTCCACCCCGGGTAGTAGTTCTCCGAGACCACCAGCGCGGACCCACGCGGCGCGGGGGCATCGAGCTGGAGCTCGGCACGACCAGGACCGAACGACGCGACGGTCGCGCGGACGGCGAGCGGTTCCGGAATCGCGGTCAGCGGCTCGGCCGGTGTCGTCGAGGCGGGGTCGATCAACACGACGTTCCGGTACGGGAAGTTCGGCGCTCGCGCGGCCTCGGCGACCGCGTCATCGGGGTACTTCGCGACGGCGGGCACCACCCACGCGTACTCGTGCGGGCCGGGGAGCTCGTGCAGGTACACGGTGCTGCCAGCGGCGCTCGTGACGGGACCGACGACGCGTCGGGCGCCGGGAATCGGCAGCGAGTCGATCGTCGTGTAGAAGTACTTGATGTTCAGTAGGCCCCAGAACGCCGGATTGGCGAGCTGGTCCCAGCCGCGCTCCTTTCCGCCGAGCCGCTGGTAGCGGCCCAGCTCGTTGCCGTGATACCCGAAGGCGAGGCGCACGCCGTGGTGCATCAGCCCGTCACCCTCGAGCATCGGGTCGTGGTACGCCCCCGGGACGCCCAGCGCCGCGCCCGCGGCGATCACGCGTACCGGTGCGGTGTCCGCGGTGATGTACGCGATGGCGGGATCGGCAGCATACGACTCCGCCGCGGGGGCGGAGAAACGGAAGTACAGCCGCTCGACGCTCCAGAGATCCACCACGGTGATCCCGATGAGGGCCCAGCCGGCGAGCCGCGCGGGAACCCGCCGCGCCGCGACGGCCGCGCCGAGTCCGAGTGTCAGGGCGAGGAAGGCGAAGGCGCGCCACGCCCCGGCCACGACGGCCGGCGTGTTCTCGCGGATGTTGCCCTCGAGCTGCGGGATGGTCGAGACGCTGAGCGCGAGGTTCTCGAACAGACCGGCGGTGGCGAGCAGCGCGATACCGGCCCCTGCCCCGAGCCCCACCGTGACGGCCCGGCGTGACGCCTCACCACGCAACAGGCGCTCCGCCCCGAAGGCGGCCAGCACCGAGACGGCGAAGGTGGTGACGAAGAAGATGGTGCTCGGCGCCCGGAAGAACTTGGAGCCCGGGACGACGGCGTAGACCAGATGATAGAACGGGGTGTTGCCGCCCAGCGCCCAGAGCAGCGACACGACGAGGGCCCCGCACCAGAACCAGGTGAGGCGTCGCCGCGTGGCGTCGTGACGTGCGCCAAACCCCATGAGGGCGAGGGCGAGGACGCCGGCGCCGAGATACTCAGAGTGCAGGTGGATGCCGTTGCGGCCCCAGTAGCGGTCGAGGATGCCGCTGAACTGCGGCAGGTAGGTGTTGATCAGCTCCTCGATGGGCATCGAGAAGCTGGTGGCGTAGTCATAGTCGCGGCCGCCCACGCGCGGCGACCAGTCGACGTATTCACGGACCGGGAGGTATTGGATGGCCCCGATGGCGAAGCCTAGCACGACCGCACCGAGCGCCAGTCTGAGCCGGGTGATGGCGGTGCCACGCGGCAACGGATCGCCGCCGGCCACGGCACCGACGGCGAGCGCGAGCCCCCACGCCCCCGCCGTGAGCAGGAGATACTGCAGCAACTGAGGGTGCGGCGACAGCACGCCGAGCCCGACGATCAGTGCGAGCAATCCCCAGGCCCAGCGTCGAGCGTCTCGGATCCCCCAGGTGAGCACCACTAGCGTCACGGGCAGCAGCGCCGAGACGAAGAGCTTACCATCGTGCCCCGGCGACACCAAGGACGCGACCTGGCCGCTCATCATGTACGCCACGCCGCCGAAGAGTGCCGCGTGGAAGCCGACGCCGATCAGGCGCAGGAACCCGTAGGCAGCGACCCCGGCCAGCATCAGGTGCAGGATCATCCCCCACGTCATCGCGACGTCCGTCGGGAGGAACTGACGCAGAAGGAAGGTAGGATAGAAGATGTCGCCGTGCATCGCGGCCACATACGGCAGCCCGCCAAAGAGATACGGGTTCCAGAGCGGGAACCCGTCGCCGGCGCGCAGGGACTGGGCGGCGAAGTCACGGAACGGGAACCCGGCGATGTACTGATCGCTGACCGGGGAGACGAGAAACCGTCCGCCGAGCGCGGGATGCGCCAGCGTCAGCGCGGCCAGCACGCAGGTGAGCGTCGCCCAGAGCAGGGCGAACCGTGGAGCCGGCGGTGTGGCGCGATCGGGAGTCGAGGTCATGTGGCGCGAGCGGTGGGGGCCACGCCGGATCGGCGCGGGAGGAGCAAGAGCAGCAGGCCGGGCAGCACCTCGAGGATGGTCAACCAGAGGCGAGAGGCGAGCACCAGCCAGGTCGCCTCGGTGGCACTCGCGCCACCGGAGCCGGTCAGGAGACCGGCCATGACCACCTCACGGACGCCGATGCCGCCGGGTGCGATCAGGGCCAGAAACCCGGCAAGGTACGACAGAGTGAAAATTGCGATGGACGAGCGCGCATCTCCAGTCGCGTGGCCCAGCAGCCCGATGGTCAGTCCGTGAAAGGCGAGGCCGTAGAGCAGCCAGCCGACGGCGGACCCCGCCGCGGCGATCCAGACGGCGCGGGCCGGGAGCCGTGAGATGGTGATCTGGCGCCCGGTGAGACGCGTCACGACCGTCGCCGCCCACGGGAGGATCCAGGGCGTTCCCAACGTCGCGATGAGCACGACGCCCAACACGGGCACGAGCGGAGTCCCGACCGGGACGAGCGTGCGGAGCATCGCGAGGCCGGTGGCCGCGACCACGCCGAAGCCGACGATGACGTTCACGAGGGATACGACGAGGGACGAGCCCACCGCCGCCACCGCGGAGACGCCGGCCTGCTGTGCCATGACCCCCATCGCGCCGATCTGCCACACCTTCCCCGGCACATAGCGGCCGAGATTCGACACGAACCAGATGCGAGCCCCGGGCCGGATGGCGAGCGTTTCGCCCCAGGCGCGGACGGTGGCGCGCCATGTGAGGATGAGCACCAGATAGCTGACGAGCACCAGCGCGGAGGCGGTGACGATGCGCCCCCAGTCCGGCGTGGTCGTCGCGCGGAGGGTGGCGACCGCACTCCACTGCTGGCGAAGCGCCTGGAATCCGAAGACGACGACGGCGCCGGTGAAGGCGACGGTGAGGGCGGTTCGCCAGCGCACGTCACGCATCGGACAGCGCCTCCGCGTACACGGCGCGATACGCCCGGGCCACGGCCGTGGGGCCGAAGCGCTCGAGGAGCAACGCGCGGGCCTCCTCGCTCGCGGTCTCGACCGGCATCCTCAACGCCTCCGTCATCGCCGCCGCGAGCGCCTCCGCGTCGTCCACGGGCACGAGGACGCCTCCGCCCGGGAGCACGACGTCTGGAAGCCCGCCCGATCGCGTGGCGATCACCCGCGCCCCGCAGAGTTGCGCCTCCACCGCGACGAGACCGAGTCCCTCCTCGCGCGACGGCATCAGCACGGCCGTCGCCTCGCGGAATGCGGCCGACAGATCCGCCGCCCCTCCCTGCCCCATCCACCGCACACGCGCGGCGACGCCAAGTCGCTCGGCGTCCCGGCGGAGGGTGGCGGCCCACGGACCGTCGCCGAGGACGTCGAGGGTCGCGTGCGAAGGGACCTGGGGCAACGCGCGGAGGGCCACGTCGAGTCCTTTCTGTGCGTTGAGCCGTCCTGCGAAGACGAATCGCGTGGGGGCGCGCGGCGTGGAGTCCGCATGAAACGTCGCCACGTCCACAGGCATCGGCAGGACACGCGCCTCGGGTCGTGCGGCCCGGAGGCGGAGCCACGACGACACCGCGGTGACACGGCGTGCGCCGTCCAGCACGCGCGCGGCCAGCCACCGGGCCACGGGGTTCTTGCCGATGAGGCGGACGTCAGAGCCGTGCAACGTCACGACGTATGGCACGGCGGTACCGGACATCCGAACCTGCAGGCCCGCGGGGAACCACCAGTGCGCGTGGATGACATCCGGGCGCCATCGTGCCGCCTCCTGTCGCACGGCGCGCGCACCGGCCCGGAGCAGGCCCATGAGCGTGATGATCCCGCGTGGGCCCG
>JBANGJ010000033.1:0-78783 GCA_037975505.1 Gemmatimonadota bacterium
CCGACGGCCCGTCGCCGCGCATCGCGTGGGGCTTCGCGAACCCCAAGCTCGGCGCGGCGTGGCGCGCCCGGCCCGGCGTGACGCTCTTCGCGTCGCTCGGGCAGGCGGGGCGTGAGCCCACGCGCTCCGACCTCTTCGCCGGGGCGGACGACCTGGACGCGGCGACGGCCGCCGAGGTGCTGCCGCTCACGCGCGTGCGGCCGGAGCGCCTGACCGACCTCGAGGTCGGGGTCCGGCTCGAGCGGGGTGCCCTCGACGTGAGTGCCAACGCCTTCGCGATGCGCTTCCGCGACGAGATCGCACCCATCGGGGCGATCGCCATCACCGGGAGTCCGCTGCGGCGGAACGTCGCCCGGTCCGCGCGCGATGGCGTGGAGCTGGAGGCGCGGTGGCGGGCGCGCCCCGCGCTGGAGGTCAGCGGCAACCTGATGCTGCTGCGCGCGCGCATCGCCGCGTACACGGATGAGGCCGCCGGCGTCACCTATCGTGACGTCCCGCCGCTCCTCACGCCGTCCGTCGTCGCCAACGCGCAGGTCGCGTGGCGCCCGGTCGGCGGGGTGGACCTCACCCTCGGGGGCCGGCACGTGGGGCGGTCCTTCCTCGCCAACGACGGCAACGCCGCGCTCACCGCACCGGCCTTCACCCTCGTGGACCTCGGCCTCGTGCTCCCGGTCGGCGCGCAGCGGGTGCGTGTGCAGCTGCAGAACGCGCTCGATGCCACGGCGTACGCGGCGGGCTACACGGACGGCACCACGCGCTACCTTTTCCCGGTCGCCGGTCGCACCCTTCTCACCACCATCCAGCTACGGTTCTAGTCGCCGGATGCGCCGGATGGCATCCCCTTCCAGGATGCCGTCGACCACGTCGATCCCCGCCACGATCTCGCCCCAGACCGTGTAGTCGCGGTCGAGGCGGGCGTTGTCCTTGAGGTTCACGAACCACTGGGCGTCACCCGTGTCGTGGCCCCGCGTGCTCATCCCGAGCGTCCCACGCCGATGGGAGAGGGTGCCGAGTTCGTCGCGGAGCATCACGCGGGCCCCCACGTACTCGTTGGCGCCGGGGCTGCCGCCTTGGATGACGAAGTCCGGCTCCACGCGATGCCAGGTGAGGCCGTCGTAGTACCCGGCGTCCGCGAGCGCGAGCAGCCGCGCCGCCATCATCGGTGCGACGTCACCGCGGAGACGCACGTCGAAGGTGCCGCCGCCCGCGGTGGCGGCCATCGTCACCCGGAGGACGATGGTGTCGCCGAGCGCGAGGGCCACGGCGTGCCGGGGCAGGGTGACGGGCTCCGTCGGCGGGCGATCCTCCGTCGCCGGGCGTCCCGCGGCCGCGAGGAGGGCCACGCGCGCGTCGTGGGCTGACGCGTCCTCCCTGGCGACGATGCGCTCGAAGGCGCGGAGCGCGGCCGGGGCGACGTCCGGGCGCGGGGAGCCGGCGAGCGCCAGCGCGGCCGCGCGCACCACCTGGGCGCCGTCGCGCCGCAGCGCCGCGAGATACCGTGCGTCGTCGGCGTGGCCGGTGCGCGCGTGCAGCGCCTCGATCGCCGACTCGGCCACGTTGTCGTGCGCATCGTCCGTCATCCGGCGAATCGCTGCCGTGTCTTCGAGCACCGCCGCCGCCTGTACCGCGTACCGGCGCACCTGCCACTGACGATGGGTGAGCAGCTCCGGCAGACGGGACCGCGCCTCCGCCGGGCGGAGGCGCGCCAGCGCGACGATGCCGTGGGCCGCCGCCTGCCACGAGACGTCACCACGGGCGCGGCTCGGCGTCGCAGGCGGGAGCGCGTCCACCCACCGGCGGAAGGTCCCGACGAGGGCGTCATCGCCCGCACAGCTGGCGCGCGCGAGGTCCGCCGCTCGGAGCCGCACCGCCCATGCGCTGTCCATCACGGCAATGCGCAGCGCGGCACAGTCGTCCCGCAACGCGGTGAGCTGACGGAACCGGAGGCGCCATGGGGGTTCGACCCAGAGCGGTGCCTGCGGGACCGCCGGCGCCTCGGCGCGCGCCGCGAACTGCGGGTCGCGGATCCGTCCGAGGCCACGGACGGCGATGGCCCGCACGCGCGGGTCGGCGTGGGCGAGGCCCGCGGCGAAGGCGCCGTCGGTGCTGTCGCGGCGGTCCTCCGCGAGGAGGAGGCGGCCCACCAGGACGGAGTCCGCGCGATTCAGGGTCTGCGCCTGTCCGCGTGGGGCGAGGGCGCCGAGGACCAGGAGGGGGAGCAGGAGGAGACGCATCGGTCCATTCTACTGCCCGAGCGCCGCGGCTGCTTCGCGCGGTGCCCTCGACGTCGGCTCGTTACCTTTCCGTCGGCTCCCGTCATTGTGCGACGTTCAAACCTTGCAGCGAATTCTCTGTATGGACGCCCTCGTCAGCTACTTCGGCAGCATCCCGTCGTCGCATCGCGCCCTCATCCTCGCGGGCGGCATCGCGAGCTTCTGGCTCTGGGAGGCGGCGGAGCCGCTCTTCCGGTTCGACTACCGGAAGGGGCGACACGCGCTGGTGAATCTCTTCTTCACGGCCACCACGATCGTCGTGAACTTCGCGCTCGCGTTCCTGTTGCTGCGGGCCTCCGACTGGGCGGTGGCCCGCGAGGTCGGCCTGCGGTTCCTCCTCCCGGCGATGCCGGCCTGGGTCGATCTCCTGATCGGCTTGCTCGTGCTCGACCTGATCTCGGCGTGGCTCGCGCATTGGGTGCAGCACAAGACGCCCGTGCTCTGGCGGCTGCATCTTGTGCATCACTCCGATACGCACGTGGACACGACGACCGCCAATCGGCACCACCCGGGGGAGAGCGTGGTGCGCTTCGTCTTCACCACGGCGGCGGTCGTGGCCGTGGGCGCACCGATGTGGATGGTCTTCCTGTATCAGTCGCTCAGCGTGGTCCTGAGCCAGTTCAACCACGCGAACATCGCGCTGCCGCCGGCGCTGGACCGCGCCATCAGTTGGGTGCTCGTCTCGCCGGACATGCACAAGGTGCACCATCACTATGTGCTGCCCCACACCGACTCCAACTACGGGAATCTCTTCTCCGTGTGGGATCGGGTGTTCGGCACCTTCCGGACGATGGAGCGCGGGGCGCTCACCTATGGGATCGACACCCACCTCGCGCCGGCGGAGCACACCTCCATCGGTGCGCTCCTGACCCTTCCCTTGCGGAAGGGGACGAAGCGGCTCGTCGATTGACCGGGGCGGGGCGCCTCGGGCGCCCCGCCAGTCGGCCTACTGCGCGATGGCCACGCCGTCGCGGCGTGGGTCCGCGGCCCCGATGCGGCGGCCGTCCGGGCGGATGGCGATGGCGTGCACGCCACCGAACTGGATGTCTGCCACCCGGCTGACGGGGCGGTAGCCGCGGGTCAGGAGCCCCGCGTAGACGTCACTCGAGAATCCGGGCTCCACTTCCACCTCCCGTCGCGTCGGGGAGGAGAGAATACGAGGCGCGGCGACGGCGGTGGCGGGATCTTCGCCAAAAGCCAGCATACGGACGGTCACCTGCGCGACCGCGGGCTGGATGTACTGCGAGCCGGCGGCACCGACCACGAGTCGGACCCGCGCGCCGTCGAGGATGATCGTCGGCGCGATGGTCGAGTTGGTGAACCGGTTCACGCCGCGCGTGCGGGCCGTCAGGTTCGCCCCGGACGAATTGAGGAAGAATCCGCTCGTGTAGACCCCGGACCCGAAGAGCACGCCCACCGTCGTCGTCGCTGACACGGCGTTGCCGTCGGCATCCACCACCGCGAGGTGTGACGTGTTGCTCCCGGCGAATTCGGTCCACGGCTCCGGGTCTTCGGGCCGCGCGCTCAGGCCCGTCGTCGGGCGCGCGACGATCGGCGTGGGGTAGGGCGCGCAGGCGGAGGCGCCCGCATCGGCCTCGAAGCCCCACGGATCACCCGCGCGCACTGAATCGCCGGCCGGGCCGGCGACACCCGCGGCGCGAGAGGTGTTGTAGCCCGCGCTCACGAGGCCGCGGGAAGGCACCGGCATCACCGCCGGGTCGCCGTGCCAGGCGGCGTCGGCGGTGGCGGTGCGGATGATCCCCGCCATCGTGGCCACCGCATCCGGCTGCTCCGTGAAGCCGCCGGCGCGCGTGACCCCTGCGGCCTCGGCCATCTGCAGCATCTGCAGCACCGGGACGCCGCCGGTCGGCGGCGGCGCGGAGAGCACGGTGTACCCGCGCCAGACGGTGCAGAGCGGCGCGGGCGTCGCGATGGCGTACGACTGCACGTCCTTCAGCGTGATCAGCCCGCCCCGCGCGCGGACCGCCGCCGAGAGCCGATCCGCCACGGTCCCCGTGTAGAACGCGTCACGTCCCTCGGTTGCGATTCGCTCGAGTGTGGCGGCGAGTTCCGGTTGGACGAGCCGCGCCCCAGGGGTGAGCGGCTCGCCGCCCGGCAACAGCCGCGCTGCGGCGGCGGGCTCCTCCAGGAGCTTGGCCCGCGACGAGGCGATGGTCCGCGACAGGAGGGGCGTCACCGTGAAGCCATCGCGCGCGAGTCGGATGGCCGGTGCCATCACTCGCGCCAGCGGCAGCCGGCCGAATCGCCGGTGTGCCTCGAGGAGCCCGGCGACCATCCCGGGGGTGGCCGCGGCACGTCCGGCGCGCCGACCAGCGGGGGTGGTGTCATTCACCGCCCAGAGCGTGTCCTCGCCGGTGCGCGGATAGAAGGTGAGGTGCTCGGCGCGGCCGCGGGCCGCATCGTACCAGGTGAGCGCGCCACCCCCGCCGAGTCCGGTCTGCGAGATGTCGGTGACGGAGAGCGCGAAGGCGGTCGCTACCGCGGCGTCCGCCGCGTTGCCGCCGGCCCGCAGGATCTCCACGCCCGCCGCGGCGGCATCCGGTTGCGAGGCCGCGACCATCCCCGCGGCTCCTTCGGCGCGCTTGCCGGTCATCGCGGCGATGGCGGTGGGTGCCGGGGCAGGCCGGGTGCAGGCCGTCAGGGCGGCGAGGCAGAGCGCACCCCATCCGGGGGCGCCGAAGCGGCGGGCGATCGTCGTCATCCCCGAACGCTATAACGGTCGCCGCGTCGCACAAGCACCCTCCGGTCACCCCAGGGCCGGGGCGAGCCAAGCCCCGGTTCCCCCGCGCCGCGGAACGGTCAGTCGGTGCGGCTGCGCTTGGGGAAGACCAGCACGCGCCGTTCGACGCGCCGGTGCGCGAGCGCCCGGACGACGTCCGTCGTGGAGACGATCCCCAGCAGGCGGTCGCCATCGACCACGGGCAGGCGGTGCAGGCGGTCGCGGTTGAGGACCTCCGCCACCGTCGACACCGGCACATCCGGCGCGACGGTGCGCATCGGCGCACGCGACATCGCCTCCTCCACCGTGTGATCGTCCAGAATCCCCCGCTCGGTCCGGTCGCGCACCTCGGCGGGCTCCGCCGGCAGGGCGCTCATGAAGTCGAGCAGGTCGCTCGCGCTCAGCATCCCGACGAGACGGCCGTGCCGCATCACCGGCGCGCCCCCGAGCCGTTCCATCGCAAGCGCCTCGGCGGCCTCGCGCACGCTGACGTCGGGGTCGAAGGTCAGTACGTCGGTGGTCATGATGTCGCGCGCGGTCAGCATGGTGGACTCGCGGGAGGAGGGTCAGCGGGTGGACGGCTTCATCGAGGGGAGCGGGAAGCGCAGGCCGGCGATCACACCGTCCGCGTCCCCGTCCAACAGCGCGCCGGAGGCGGGAGCCACCTGCACGGCCGCTCCTTCGAGGAGGGCCTGTTCGACGAGGTGTTCGATGGCCGCCGGGTGTTCGTGCCAGGCCCGTTCGGAGAAGATCAGCTCGGCGAGCGCGCCGAAGTCCGCCGCGGCCTGCGTCGGGCCCAAGCCGAGGGCCGCGCGGCCGTTGTGATGCGCCTGCTCGCGCAGCTCGGTGATGCGCGCCTCGCGTTGCGCCGATGCGAGCTCCACGAGCGCCTCGTGCAGTGCCGACGCGAGGTCGCCGCCCTGGGTGCCCACGGTGAGCCCCGGCACCAGCTGGCACCGCGACTGCAGTTGCGGAGGGAGGCTGTGGATGAGGGCCGTGGTGCTCTCGGATGCTCCCCCGATCAGGATCGGCTCGTGCGCGTGAACGAGCAGGGGCACCTTGTGGCGCACGGCCCCGAGCAGACGATTGGCGGCTTCCGCGCGGAGGCGCTGCTCCTCATCGGTGGCGGTGACCCCGCGCGTGCCGGTGTGGAACCCCACCTGTGGCGGCCGTGTCGAGTGCGGTCCGACCCCGTGGATCTCCTCGGCCATCATCGTCGCCAGGGGCTCGAAGGCCATGTCGCGCCACCGGCCGATGCGGGCGTGCTCTCGGTCCATCAGCACCACGAGGGCGCTTCCCTCCGTCGCGACGCGCAGGTAGGGCACCACGCGCGGCCCGCGTGCCCAGGTGACCGAGCTTTCGCGCACCTCCGGGAGCGCGCGGGCGATGGTCTCGCCGTTCGCGGCGCTGAAGCAGGCCCATCCGGTGGTCGCCGGCGGGGAGTCGCCGTCGGGGATGCGGGCGAGCACTGCCGCGGCGCATCGGTCGAAGGTCTCGCGCTCCTCCCGCGCGGAGCTGGGGATGGTCTTGCGGGCGGTGTGGATCCCCTTCTTGAGGTGCACCCGCCACGCGCGCCGCGACGCGGGGTCGTGCGGCGCGGCCTCGACGTACACGCTCAGGGTGGGTTCGTCGTGGTGTGCGCGGATGAACCGCAGCAGGTCCTCGGGGACGAGCATGGCGCCCTCCAGGCGGGCGGGGTGGTCTGTCCCCAGTGTCGCCCGCGGACCCGGCGGCGAGTATCGGCGGTTGCCCGGCGGTGGGTGCGGAACTCCCCTCGGGGACTTCCGCACACGGAGGCGGCGGTCAGGCCCCGAGGAGGAGGCGCGTCACCTGCGTGACGAGGAAGCAGACCACGACACCCAAGCCGAGCGGCAGCAGCGTCGCCACCGCGGTCCAGCGGGCGCTCCCCGTTTCCTTCCAGATGGTGTGAATCGTGGTGGAGCAGGGGTTATGGAGGAGGCTGAACAGCATCAGGTTCACCGCGGTCAGCGTCGTCCATCCGTTCGCGCGTAGGAGCGTCCCGATGGCGGCCGGCTCGAGCTCGAAGAGCACGCCCGCCCCGGCGCCGACCTCCGGGGTCGCGCCGACGAGGACCGTGAGCATCAGCACGGTCGGGATGACGATCTCGTTCGCCGGGATCGCGACCACGTAGGCGAGGAGGATCACGCCGTTGAGGCCGAGGAGGACCCCGACCGGCTCGAGCCCGCGAATGAGGTACGTCGCCAGCGGCGCCCCGCCGACCACGACGTTGCTGAGGAGCCAGAGCACCGCCCCCGCGGGGGCGGCGAACACGATCGCGCGCCAGAGGACGATCAGCGTGCGGTCGACGACGGAGGTGTAGAGCGCCTGCCAGAGGCGCGGCGGGCGGTACGGCGGGAGCTCGAGACTGAAGCTCGTCGCCTCGCCGCGCAGCGTCGTGCGCGTGAGCAGCCACGACGCCCCGAACATCGCGGCGACGCCGAGCAGCGTGACGGCCACCACCGCGGCGGCGGAGACGAGACCGGCGAGGGCCGGGGGGGCGAGTACCCCGACGAAGAGGGAGGCCATCAGGATCTGCGTCGGCCACCGGCCGTTGCAGAGCGAGAAGTTGTTGGTGATGATCGCGACGAGCCGCTCCCGCGGGCTGTCGATCACCCGCGTGGCCACGACGCCGGCGGCGTTGCAGCCGAACCCCATGCACATCGTCAGCGCCTGCTTACCGTGCGCCCCGACGCGTCGGAAGGCCGCATCGAGATTGAACGCCACGCGCGGCAGGTAGCCGAGGTCCTCGAGCAGCGTGAAGAGCGGGAAGAAGATCGCCATCGGCGGGAGCATCACGGCGACGACCCACGCCGTCGCGAGGTACACGCCATCGACGAGGATCCCGCGCAGCCACGCGGGCGCGCCCATCACCACGGCGACGTCTCGCAGCCAGGCGTGGCCGCGGTCCACCAGCAGATCGCCGAGCAGCCCCGACGGCACGTTCGCGCCTGCGATGGTGAGCCAGAAGACCACCCCGAGCAGCAGGACCATCACGGGGATCCCCGTCGCGGGGCTCGTCAACCAGCGATCGAGGGTGCGGTCCAGGTCGAACCGCGCCTTCCGCACCCCCTGCAGTGTGGCGCGCGCCGCGAGGCGTTCGGCTTCCGCGAAGAGCCCCGCGGCCAGCCGATCGTGGAAGTCGGCGGGGAGCCGCCAGCGCAGCGCGTCCACCTGCTGCGCCACGAACGCCGGCACCGTGGCCGCCACGCGCTCGTCGCCGTCGAGGAGGCGCAGCGCGATCCATCGGGCGTTGGGGCGCGCGGGGTCGGCGGCGCGGACGTGCCCCTCGGCCTCGACGAGCAACGCGGTGACATCTGGCGCGAAGGGCTCGGCACGTGCCGGGGTGGGGACGAGCGTGCCGCGTGCCACCTGACGGATCGCCTCGCGGAGCGCATCCACGCCCTCCTCCCGGCGTGCCGCCGTCGGAATCACCGGCACTCCGAGGTCTCGCGCGAGCGCCGCCGGGTCCACGCCGATGCCGAGCCGCCGCGCCTCGTCCATCAGGTTGAGGCAGACGACCACGCGCGGGGTGATCTCGAGGACCTGGAGCGCCAGGTTGAGGTTCCGCTCGAGGCGCGTCGCGTCGAGGACCAGTACCGTCACGTCCGGCGCGCCGAAGAGCAGGGCATCGCGGGCCACCTCCTCATCGGCGCTTGCTGCCTGCAGCGAGTAGGTGCCCGGGAGGTCCACCAGCTGGAAGCGGTCCCCGCCGACGGTGAAGAACCCCTCCGCGCGCGTGACCGTCTTGCCCGGCCAGTTGCCCGTGTGCTGTCGGAGCCCCGTGAGCGCGTTGAAGACCGTGCTCTTGCCGGTGTTGGGATTGCCGGCGAGTGCGACGGCGAAGTCCCAGCGGTCGGAGCGGACGCCGAGCTGCACGAGAGCGGGGTCGCGCGCGGGCAGGCGCGTGCGCATCGAGGTGGTGGGGATCATCCGTCGTGCCCTTCGGACTCGACCTCGATCCACGCCGCCTGCTGCCGTCGGAGCGCGATCAGCGCCCCGCGGATGCGGTACGCGGTGGGATCGCCCGCGGCACTGCGCCGCTCGACGACGATCCGCGTCCCCGGCACGACGCCCAGGTCGAGCAGGCGCCGCCGCTGTGCCCCGCGACAGGCGTCGGTGAGGTGGCGCACGTGGGCCGTCGCCCCGAGCGGCACGTCGGCGAGCGTGCGCCCCGCGGGCGGCAGGGCGGGGCGCACCTCGGTCACGGGGAGCTCACCCGTCGCGGTCGGGATCGGTTCGCCGTGCGGATCGAAGCGGGGCTGTCCGAGCCGGACCGCGAGCGCCTCCACCTCCTCCGCGGAGAGCCGATGTTCCTCGTCCTCCGCGACGCGATGCCACTCCTCGGGGTCGACCCCCGTGCGGTCCGCGAGGAACTGCTCCACCAGTCGGTGCGAGCGCACGATCCGCAACGCCTCACGGCGACCCGCCTCGGTGAGGCGGTGGCCCGCGGGCCCGACGCTCGTCACGAACCCCTGCGCCGTGAGCCGCTCCACCAGCTGCCGTGCGCCCGCGGGCCGGAGCTCGAGCGCCCCGGCGAGCGCATCCACGTGGACGTCGAGGCCCTCGGCACCGCGGTGGAAGAGGTACTTGAGCGCATCCTCGCGTCGCTCGCGGTCGGCGTCGCGTCGGGCGCGGAGCAGCCGGGCCGCCACGCCGCGCCTCGGCCACGCGACGAGACACGTGACCGCGACGAGGGCGGCGAAGCCGAGGAGGGCGAGGCGGGGATCGAGCATCGAAAAGTTAGGACATCCTAAATGACGGCGATGGGACCGTGCTGCGTCAAGGTCCGCGCGCGGCTTGCGCACCCCGGGAGGGGAGGCCTTCGTTCCCCGGTCCGCGCTCCCTCCCCCCTCCCGCTCGCGCGCCGTGTCCTCCTCTCCCACCCTCGATCGCGCCCTGGGCCCTGTGGGGCTCGCGGCCACCGGCATCTGTTCGATGGTCGGCGCCTCCATCCACATCATGCCGTTCCTGGTGCAGCTCTCGGTGCCCGGCATCGGCCCGTGGGTGCTGCCGGCGTTCGCGTTCGCGGCGCTCCCGGCCTTCCTGGCGGCGCTCGCCTACGCGGCGCTCGCCTCCGCCATGCCGCGTGCCGGGGGGAGCTACCTCTTCGCGAGTCGCGGCCTGCATCCGTCACTCGGCTTCGTCGCCTCGTTCTCCCAGTGGGTGGGGCTCTCCGTGGTGATCGGTGCGGTCGCGTACGTGATCCCGGTTTTTCTCTCCGGTGTCGCGGACGGACTGGGTGCCGGTGGTCTCGCCGCCCAACTCGTCGAGGGCTCCACGCGGCTGCTCGTCGCGCTTGCCCTCGTCTGGGGCTTTGTCGCGGTCAACCTGCGGGGCCTCGCGGCCTATGAGCGCACCCTCGTCCCGTTGATGGTGATGATGTTCGCGCTCGGCGCCATCGTGATCGTCGTCGGTGCGAGCCGGACCCACGCGGACTTCGCGGCGGCGCTGCTCCCCACGGGGGGCACGCTCCCGGCGCCGAGGCCGGCGCCCTTCAACAAGGACACCTTCGTCGCCGCGGCCGCCGTGCTCTTCTCCAGCTTCATCGGGTTCGACGCCATCGCCCAGGCGGGGGGAGAGGCGCGGGACCCGGCGCGCGCGCTCCCACGGGCCATCCTGCTCACCTTCGGTGTCGTCGCCGCGTTCTACTTCAGCTTCACCGCCGCGGTGTACCACGCCGTGCCGTGGGAGTTCATCGCCGCGATGCCGCCGGACCAGACGCCGACCGCCTCGGGACTCCTCGCGCCCTTTCTCTCACCCCTCGGTCGCGCGGCCATCACCGCGGGGGCCGCGGTCGCCCTGATCAACGACCTGCCGGGCATGCTGTTGAGCGTGTCGCGCCTGATGTTCGCCTGGGCGCGGGACGGGATCTTCCCAGCCTGGGCCGCGGGCGTGCATCCGGTACGGCACACGCCGCGCGCGGCGCTCCTCGCCAGCGGTGGGATGGCGACCGTCGGCGTCCTGCTGAGCCACGGGGCGAAGAGCTTCTCGAAGGGCGTGGATATCATGGTGGTCGCGATGCTCGTGAACTTCCTGCTGATGTGCCTCGCGCTGATCGCGCTGCCCCAGCGGAACCCGGCGCTCGCCGCCCGCATGACTATCCTGCGCGGCACGCGCGCGCGGACCATCGTCGGGGTGGCCGGCGTCTCGCTCCTCTCACTCTTCCTCGCGGTGCACGTCCGGCGGGAGTTCGGTACCGCGGTCGCGGTCTGGTACGAGCGGCCGCTCGCGGTCTGGGCCGTGGTGATGGTGCTTGGCACGCTCGTGCACGCCGTCGAGTTCTCGCGGCTCCGGGCGCGCGTGGGCGATGTCACCGCGCGGTTCGCCGCGCTCCCGGAGGAATGATCCTGTCATGACCACGATCGCGCGACATCGCCTCACGCCGGACCTCGAGATCAGTCGCGTCCTCACCGGCCTCTGGCAGATGGCCGATCAGGAGCGGGACGGCCGCGCGTTCGACCTCGATGCCGCGGCCGCCGCGATGCGTCCGTACGTCGCGGCCGGATTCACGACCTTCGATATGGCGGATCACTACGGCTCCGCCGAGGAGGTCGTCGGCCGGTTCCGTGCGCGGCCTGACGCGCTGCCGATGCAGGCGCTGACGAAGTGGGTCCCGGAGCCCGGTCCTATCTCGCGCGCCGACGTGCGCGCCGCGGTCGATCGGGCGCGCCGGCGTCTTGGGGTGGAGCGCCTCGACCTGCTCCAGTTCCACGCCTGGTCGTACACGCATCCCGCCTGGCTCGACGCGCTGGGGTACCTCGACGAGTGCCGGCGCGAAGGCAGCATCGGTGCGCTGGGGCTGACGAACACGGACACGGCGCATCTGCGGCTCGTGGTGGAGAGCGGCATTCCGATCGTCTCGAACCAGGTCTGCTACTCGCTGCTCGACCAACGGGCGGCGGGGGCCATGGCCGAGTATTGCGCGCGGAAGGGCATCGGGCTGCTCGCCTTCGGTACCCTCGCGGGCGGCTTCCTCTCGGATCGGTGGCTCGGCGCCCCGGAGCCCGACTGGGATCGCCTGGCGACCTGGTCGCAGATGAAGTACGGGCGGTTCATCCGCGAGGTGGGCGGGTGGGAGGCGCTGCAGCGCGTGCTCCGCACGGCGCGGACCATCGCGGACCGCCACGGGTGTTCGGTGGCCAACGTCGCCTGCCGCTACATCCTGGACGCGCCAGCGGTGGCGGGTGTGATCGTCGGGGCGCGGCTGGGGGAGCGCGCTCACCTCGAGGACAACGCGCGCTTCGACGCCCTGCGTCTCGACGCGTCGGACCGCGCGGCGCTCGCGGAGACGCTCGCGACCCTCGCGCCGATTCCGGGGGACTGCGGCGACGAGTATCGCCGCCCGCCCTTCCTCACGGCCAGCGGCGACCTCTCCCACCATGTCGCCAGCTTTCCCGCGCCCTTCCCGGTGGTCACCGCCGCCGACGGGACCCGTCGTGCTCTGAGCGGGACGGCCTGGGAGTCGTTCGCCGGGTACTCGCGTGCGGTGCGCGTCGGCGATCGCATCCTCGTGTCCGGGACGACGGCCACCCACGGCGACCGCCCGATGGGCGGTGCCGATGCGGCGGCGCAGGCCTGTCACGCGCTCGACAAGATCCAGGGCGCGATCGAATCACTCGGTGGGACGATCGATCAGGTGGTGCGCACGCGGATCTTCGTGAAGCGCATCGAGGATTGGGAGGCGGTCGCCCGGGTGCACGGCGCACGCTTCGCGGCGGCGCCGCCCGCCAACACCCTCGTGCGCGCGGAGCTGATCGGCGACGCGTACCTCGTGGAGATCGAGGCCGAGGCCATCGTCCGCTGACGCCCGTGCGGGGCGCGCGCGGGGCGCGCGTCCCCGCCGGCATCACCGCAGGGCCTGGTACACCAGCGTGCTGAATCGTGCGCGCGCTTCCGGGGTCCCGGGCAGGTTCTGCAGCATGAGCACCGTGACCATCCGCTGCGCCGGGTCCACGTTGTAGACGGACGCGTAGGCCCCACCCCAGTTGAAGCTTCCCACCGAGGCGAATCCGTTGGCCCCGAGGCGCTCCACCGTGGAGAATCCGAGCCCGAAGCCGGTGCCGTCCCCGTAGCGGGACCCGATCTGATTGGTCGTCATCAGCTCGACGCTGCGCGGCGAGAGATAGCGCGTGCCGCCGAGCGCGCCGCCTTGGCGGATCATCTCGAGGAAGCGCGCGTAGTCGCGCGCGGTGGAGGTGAGCCCGGCGCCACCGGCGAAGCTGCGGCGCGGGCCGTCCGCGTAGTGTCCCTGACCCCGGGCGCCGGTGTCCGCGCGCACGGCACGCCCCTGCTCATCCGTGCGATAGACGGTGACCAGCCGCGCCCGCTCCTCGGCGGGCACGAAGAAGCGCGTGTCGCGGAGGCCGAGCGGCCCGGTCAGCCGCTCGCGGAGGAACGCGTCGAGCGGCAGCCCCGAGGCGCGCTCGACCACGCAGCCGAGGATGTCCGTGTTGTACCCGTACACGAAGCGTTCGCCCGGCTGCGCCACGAAGGGCAGGGTGCCGAGGCGGTCCATCGTCGTGCAGATCGGCTCGTCCTTGTCGGCCGTGTACCAGCCGAAGCCGGCGGCCGGGCCGAGGCCCGCCGCGCGATACCGGGCGGCGACCAGCCCCTCGGTGCCGTAGGAGATCCCGGCCGTGTGCGTGAGCAGGTCGAAGATCGTGATCGCGCGCCGCGCGGGGACGGTGGTGCGTCCGGTGTCCGCGGCGTTCGCCACCGTCGTCCGCGCGAACGTCGGGAGCCACCGTGACACGGGATCGCCGAGGGCCACGCGTCCCTCCTCGATCAGCATCATCACGGCCGTGGAGGTCAGCGCCTTGGTCTGCGACGCGATACGGAACAGATGGTCGGGGCGCATCGGCGTCCCGGCCTCCCGGTCGGCCCACCCGAAGGCGCGTTCGTACACCACCTCGCCATCCCGAAGCACGATGGCCACCGCACCGGCGATGCGGGCGGAATCCACTTCAGCCTGCAGGTAGCGGTCGATCCGGGCGAGGCGTGCACCATCGAAGGCGCTCCGGGCGTCGAGCTCCTCGAGCCGGAACGGGACGCTCAGGATGTATGGTGGCTGCCCCGCCTCCCAGTGCCCGTAGGTGGTGGCGACGAATCGACCGTCGCCGAGTCGCTCGAGGCCCGGGTAGCTGGAGTCCCAGCCGTCGGTGTTGTCCTTGAGGCGCACGCGATACTGGCCCGGCGTCCCGGCGAGCAGGTCCTCCCAGCGCCCCACCCACGCCACCCAGTCACCCTTCGTGGGGCTCTCGGCGGCCATGTCGCGGAAGGTCACCACGAGACGGCCGTCGCGGGCGTACTGGGCCGTGTGTCGATCCCCGGTGAGCGCGCGGTCGAGCGGGCGCGGTGTGCTCCACGTGCGGCCCTCGTCGGTGGTGATCATCACGTGCGACTCGCTCCGGCGCCGATTCTCCCGGAGCAGCAGGGCGAGTGTGCGGCCGTCGGGAGAGCGGACGGCCCCAGGCTCGCACAGGTGCACGTCCGTCCCGCGCCAGATCTCGCGGGGGCGGCCCCAGGTGCGCCCACCGTCGGTGGAGCGGACTTGATAGAGGCGGAACACG
The DNA here is from genome assembly GCA_037975505.1 of Gemmatimonadota bacterium. Taxonomy (GTDB): domain Bacteria; phylum Gemmatimonadota; class Gemmatimonadetes; order Gemmatimonadales; family Gemmatimonadaceae; genus Pseudogemmatithrix. Next base: position 14,604 of record JBANGJ010000033.1, read on the forward strand.
CCGTCCGCCCGGCCGCCGGCACGGAAGAACCGGCCGTCATCGTGGAAGAAGGCGAGGAGCGATCCGTCCGCCATCGGCACCACGGAACCCATCAGGACGATGCCTCCCCAATCCCCGATGGGGGCGAGCGGCGTCCAGGTGCGTCCCTCGTCTTCACTGGATGCCATCCGCGCCGGGTAGAGGCCGGAGAAGAGCAGCACGCGATGGCCGCCGGTCACCGGGTCGGGGACGCGGAAGAGCGTCGGCGTCTCCTTGGAGGTGACCCAGTTGGCCGGGGTGGGGAGCCGGTCGCTCCAGGTGCGACCGCCGTCCTCGCTCCGCTTCAGCAGGATCGCCCCTTCGCCGTGCCCTTTGGGGTACGCCGCGAGGATCGTGCGCCCGTCGCCGAGCAGCACGGTCGAGACGTGGCCGAGGTACTGGCCCGGCTCGCGGTCCACCACCACGTGGCGGCCGGGGTCCTGGTCGAGGTCGACGAACGGCAGGGCCTGCGCCGGGAGCGCGCGGCCGACGGCACCGAGGAGCGCGGCGAGCGTCGCGCCGCGCGTGAGGACACGCACGAGAGGGGTTCGCATCCGGAGAACATCGGGCCTCCGGCGGCTCGCGTCCACCGCCCTTACCGCCGCCGCAGGGGCGTGGTACTCTCTGCGGGTCCCCACCCCCCCCTGTCGAGGCCGCTATGCGCTTCCGCTCTCCACCCCTCCTGTCTCTGGTCCCTCTGCTCGCCGCGTCCGTGCTCGCGGCGCAGGGCACCCCCTCCGCGCCGACGCCCGTCCGCCCTGCCGCCGAGCAGTGGCGCGGGCTCCATTGGCGCAACATCGGCCCCGAGGGGAACCGCTTTTCCGCGGCCGTCGGCGTCGTAGGTGACCCGCTCACCTATTTCGTCGGGTCCGCGTCGGGCGGGGTCTGGAAGACCACCGATGGCGGGGTGAACTGGCGGCCGACCTTCGACGCGCAGCCCGTGCAGTCGATTGGCGCCCTCGCGGTCGCGCGCTCGGACCGCAACGTCGTCTGGGCCGGCACGGGTGAGCAGCACATCCGCAGCCACATCTCGGTCGGGCAGGGGATCTACAAGTCCACCGACGGCGGGGAGAGCTGGCAGCTCATGGGGCTCGAGAAGACGGCGCGGATCGGTCGCATCGTCATCCACCCGACCAACCCCGACATCGTCCTGGCCTGCGCCCTCGGGCATGCCTACGGGCCGCAGCAGGAGCGCGGCGTCTTCCGCACCACGGACGGCGGCACCACCTGGACCCGCGTCCTCTTCGTCGACGAGAACACCGGCTGCTCCGACCTGGCGATGGATGCGAGCAATCCGCGCGTCCTCTTCGCGGGGATGTGGCAGCTCGAGATCCACACCTGGGGTCGCACGAGCGGCGGACCGGGCGGCGGCCTCTTCGTCTCGCGCGATGGCGGGGTCACCTGGACGCGGCTCCGCGGCAACGGCCTCCCGACCCAGCCGGTCGGCAAGGTCTCGCTCGGCCTCTCCGTCTCCGACCCGAATCGCGTGTACGTGATGATCGAGACGGGCGACGGCATCCCGAATGCCGGGCAGGAGACCGAGAGCGGCCAGCTCTGGCGCTCCGAGGACGGTGGGCGTCGCTGGGCCCTCGTCAGCCGTGACCGAAACGTGATGGGGCGCGCGCACTACTACTCGCGGATGGCGGTGGCACCGGACGACCCGGACGAGGCGTACTTCCTCACCGCCTCGTACAGCCGCACCATCGACGGCGGGCGCACCGTCGAGGTCCTCGGCCGCGGTCAGGCCCCGGGCGGTGACCATCACGACATCTGGATCGACCCCACCAACGCCGACCGCCAGATCGTCGCGCACGACCAGGGGCTCTCCATCACGCAGAACCGCGGGCGCACCTGGTTCCGGCAGCGCCTGAGCAATGCGCAGATCTACCACGTCACGGTGGACAACAACATCCCGTACAACGTCCTCGGCAACAAGCAGGACGAGCCCACGTATCGCGGGCCGAGCAACTCCCGGCTCGCCGGCGGACGCATCCTGCGCGGGATGTGGCACGCCGTGGGCGGCGGTGAGAGTGGCTGGGCCACGCCCGACCCGGTGGACCCGAACGTCATCTGGTCCACCGCCTCCGGCTCCGGGATGGTGGGAGGCATCGTCGTGCGCTTCGAGGAGGACCGCCGCCAGTTCCGCACCGTGGAGGTGTGGCCGCAGCAGTCCAACGGCCCGGCGGAGGGCGTGAAGTACCGCTTCGTCTGGGATGCCCCGCTCCAGATCTCCCCGCACGACCACAACACCGTCTATACGGGCAGCCAGCACGTGCATCGCACGCGCGACGGGGGCCAGAGCTGGGAGGTCATCTCCCCCGACCTGACGCTCAATGACCGCTCGCGGATGGGGAGCTCGGGCGGGCTGACCCCGGACAACATCGGCGTCGAGTACGCCGGGGTGGTGTACGCCATCGCGGAATCCCCGGTGGAGAAGGGGATGATCTGGGTTGGGACGAATGACGGGCTCGTCCAGCTCACGCGCGATGACGGCAAGACGTGGACGAACCTGACCCGGAACCTCCCGAATCTCCCCGTCTGGGGATCCGTGCGAAGCATCCATCCTTCCAAGTACGACGCGGCGACGGCGTATCTGACGGTGGACTTCCACCAGGTGAACAATCGCGATCCGTTCGTCTACCGCACCACCGACTACGGGCGCACCTGGAAGGCCATCACCAACGGGCTGCCCCGCAACAACCTCAGCTACGCGAAGGTGATCCTCGAGGATCCGGTGCGGCGCGGGCTGCTCTACCTCGGCCTGGAGAACGGCATCTATATGTCGTTCGATGCCGGGGACTCCTGGCTTCCGCTGCAGAACGACCTGCCGGCGGCCCCCGTCTCGGGGATCCAGGTGCAGGAGCACTTCAACGATCTCGTCATCTCCACCTACGGGCGCGGCTTCTGGATCCTCGACGACATCGGGCCCATCCAGCAGCTCACGCCGGCGGTCCTCGCGAGCGGATCGCACTTCTTCCAGCCGAGGGCCGCGTACCGGTTCCGGAACATCACCGCGCCGTCGAGCACCTACGATGACCCGACGACCGGGGAGGATCCGCAGTACGGGGCGACCTTCAATTACTGGTTGAAGGCACCGGCGCCGCGCGCGCCGCGCCTCACGGTCCGGGATGCACAGGGTCGCACGGTCCGCACGCTCACGGGCACCAATGTGGCGGGCATCAACCGCGTCCAGTGGGACCTCCGGGACACGCCGGGGAAGGCGGTGCGCCTGCTCACGCCGCCGATGTACGTCCCGGATGTCGTGGTGCCTGCTGGGGGCCGCGAGGCGCCGGGCACCTCGCAGATCTCCCTGCTGGTGGCGCCGGGGACCTACACCGTCACGCTCACCGTGGGTGATGTGGAGCAGACGCGGCAGGTGGAGGTCCGCAAGGACCCGAACTCGGCCGGGACCGTCGCCGACATCGAGCAGCAGCTCCGGATGGTCTCCGCGATCCGGACCGACATGGACCGGGCGGCGGACGCCGTGGCGAAGATCGAATCGGTCCGGGTCCAGCTCGGTGCGCTGGCGCAGGCGGTGACCGATGCGGAGGTCCGGCAGGCCGCCGCCTCGCTGGCGGCCAAGCTGGTGGACCTCGAGATGAACCTCGTGGACCTCCGGCTGACCGGGAACGGTCAGGATGGCGTTCGCTTCGGGAGCAAGCTCATCGGCAAGCTGGGGTATCTGGCCAACGGGCTGGCGAATGCCGACTTCCGGCCGACCGACCCGCAGGTGGAGGTGCAGGGGATCCTCGCGACGGAGCTGCGTGCGCAGCTGACGGCGCTGGATGCGCTGCTCGGTTCGGACCTGAACGCGCTCAACGCGCTCCTGCGGCAGAAGGGAGTGGCGCACGTCGGGGGGGCCCCCGCGATCGTGCCGTAGCGTCGGTCGCCCGGTCGGGCCTTGGCGCCCCCGTCCCGCGTTCGCGGGGCGGGGGCGTTCGGCTGTCTTGACAGGGTTTCCTGGCCGCCGCATTGTTTGTTCGGTAGTCGAACAAAGAAGGGTCGTTCAGGTCGTGTCCAGCCTTGCGGTCCGCACCCTGTCACCTGCTCCGGAGTTCCCCCTATGCGTTCGTCTCGATTCCTCCCTGCGCTCCTGTTGGGCACTCTGATCATCGGCGCCTGCGAGCGCGATGGTGGGCTCGGCCCGGCGCCGTTCTCCAACGCCCCCGAGGTCTTCACCGACGCCTTCTCGTCGGGCGTCTCCTGGCAGGCCTTCCAGGGGAGCAAGGTGACCGCGATGTCCATCGACAACACCGTGAAGTTCCGCGGCACGAGTTCATTGAAGATTGTGATCCCCAATCAGGGGGACACGCTCGGCGGCTATGCTGGCGGCGCCTTCGTCAGCGAGCAGGGTCGGGACCTCAGTGCGTATGACGTGGTCAGCTTTTGGGCCAAGGGGAGCCGGGCCGCCACCCTCGATGTGATTGGGGCCGGTAACGACAACACCGGGACCTCGCTCTACACGGTCGAGCGGCGCGATTTGGCCCTCACCACCTCCTGGCAGAAGTTCACGCTGGCGATTCCGGTGCCGGCCAAGCTCTCGCAGGAGCGCGGGCTCTTCTTCTTCGCCGAGGGGCCGGAGGGGGGGCAGGGGTATGAGCTCTGGCTCGACGACATCCAGTTCGAGACGCTGGGGACGGTCACCAATCCGCGTCCGGCGCTCGCCGCGGCGACCCTGAATGTGGAGGTGGGTGAGACCCGGGCCATCACCGGGACGTCGGTGACCTTCTCGGTCGCGGGGGCGGATCAGACCGTCGCCGCGGCTCCGGCGTACTTCACCTTCACCTCGTCCGCGCCGAACGTGGCCTCCGTGAGCGCCGCTGGCGCCATCACCGTGGCGGCGGCGGGCACCACGAACATCACCGCGGCCCTCGGTACCGTCCCGGCGACGGGGACCCTCGCGCTCACGGCGGCCGTGCCGCCGGCTATCGCGGCAACGACGCCGACGCGGGCCACGACGGACGTCATCTCCCTCTTCAGCAACGCCTACACCAACCGCACGGTGGACACCTGGTCCGCCGTCTGGGACCAGGCCGACGTGGCCGACGTGCAGATCGCCGGCAACGCGACCAAGAAGTACACGAACCTGAGCTACGCGGGCATCGAGTTCACCACGAGCCAGATTGACGCCTCGCAGATGTCCGGCCTGCACCTCGACCTCTGGGTGACCAGCGCCGCGGGCTTCCGGATCAAGCTCGTCGACTTCGGGGCGAATGGGGCCTACGGCGGCGGCGACGACAAGGAGCATGAGATCACGCTCACCGGCACCTCCTCACCGTCGATTACGACCGGGGCTTGGAACTCCATCGACCTCCCCTTCTCGGCCTTCACGGGGCTCACCACGCGCGGGCACCTCGCGCAGCTGATCATCTCGGGGAGCCCGACGGCGTACCTCGACAACGTCTACTTCTACAAGGTGCCGCCGCCGGCCGCGCCGCCGGCCGCCGCCGCGGCCCCGACGCTCGGCGCGGCGAGCGTGATCTCGCTGTTCAGCGACGGGTACACCAACCGGACGGTCGACACCTGGTCCGCGTCGTGGGACCAGGCGGACGTCACGGACGTGTCCATCGGCGGCAACGCCGTGAAGAAGTACACCAACTTCGTCTTCGCCGGGATTGAGTTCGCCTCGTCCCAGATTGACGCCTCGGCGATGACGACCTTCAACTTCGACATCTGGACGCCCGACACCCTCTCGGCGAGCGCCTCCTTCAAGGTCAAGCTCGTGGACTTCGGCGCGAACGGTGCCTACGGCGGTGGGGATGACTCAGAGCACGAGTTGACCTACACCAAGACCACGACCCCGGCCTTGGCCACCGGCAGCTGGGTGCGCTTCGCCATCCCGCTGACGAGCTTCACCGGCCTGACCGCCCGGGCCCACCTCGCGCAGCTCATCTTCGTGAGCAGCGCCCCGACGGTCTATCTGGACAACGTCTACTTCTCCACGACCGCCCCGACGGTGGCGGCGCCGACCCCGACGTACGCCGCGGGGAATGTCATCTCGCTGTTCAGCAACGCCTACACCAACCGCGCGGTGGACACCTGGTCGGCGTCCTGGGACCAGGCGGACGTGACCGACGTGCAGGTCGCGAGCAATGACGTGAAGAAGTACACCAACTTGGTCTTCTCCGGGATCGAGTTCACGTCGTCGCAGATCGATGCCTCGACGATGACCCACTTCTCGTTCGACCTCTTCACGCCGGACGCCACCGCGGCACCGGCGGAGTTCAAGGTCAAGCTCGTGGACTTCGGCGCGAACGGGGCCTACGGCGGTGGGGACGACAAGGAGCATGAGCTGGTCTTCTCGGCGACGACCACCCCCGCGCTCGCCTCGGGGTCGTGGGTGACCTTCAACATCCCGTTCAGCAGCTTCACGGGCCTCACCACCCGGGGGCACCTCGCCCAGCTCATCTTCGTGAGCGCGCCCGCCTCACGCACCGCGTACATCGACAACGTCCTGTTCCACAAGTAGCCTTCACCCCATGGCCATCGCCATGCGGCGGGTGAGGCGGTGACCCGGCTTCCCGGGCTTCGCGTGGGCGCGTCGGACTTCGGTCCGGCGCGCCCCGCGTCGCTTGCCGATGCGGTGCTCCGCCTCATCTGGGACGAGGAACGGATCTCGCGCGCCGAGATCGCGCGCCGTGCCGCGCTCTCCCGGTCCACCGTCTCGGAGATCGTCGAGACGCTGTTGGCGACGGGGTTGGTCGCCGAGGCCGGCGTGGGCGCCTCGCGCGGGGGGCGACGCCCCATCGTCCTGGAATTTCAGGATGGTGCGGGGACGATCCTCGGTATCGATATGGGGGCCTCCCACGTGGCCGTGATCCTCACGGACCTTCGGGGCCGGGTGCTCGCAGCCGAGCGCGCGGCGCACGCAGTACAGGCCGACCCGGAGGGGACCCGTGCGCGAATCCGTGCACTCGTGGACACGGTCCGGGGTGCCGGAGGGGACTCGAGCCGCGGTCGGTTGATCGGGGTCGGCATCGCGGTGCCCAGCCCCGTCGACATCCGCCACCCGGACCGCCTCTCACCCGTCGCGCTCCCGGCGTGGGAGGGGCGACACGGCCTCGACGAGTTGCTCGCCGACCTCGAGGTGCCCGTGTTCGTCGACAACGATGCGAACCTCGGGGCGCTGGCTGAGCGCTGGTGGGGGGCCGCGCAGGGGCTCGACCACTTCGCGTACATCAAGATCGCGACGGGCATCGGGGCCGGTCACGTGATCGACGGGCGCATCCACCGTGGGGCGAGCGGGGTGGGCGGCGAAATCGGGCACGTCGCCATCGATCCCCGTGGTGAGACCTGCAACTGCGGGAATCGCGGCTGCCTCACCACCTTCGTCGGGGCCCCCGCGCTCGAGGCGCGCATGCTGGCGCTCCGGGCGGTCTATCCACAGAGCGCGCTGGCCACCGGCGCCCCCACGATCGCGCGGCTGGAGGCGGCCGCGCAGGCGGACGACCCCCTCGCCCTGCAGGTCGTCCACGAGGTCGCGGAGCACCTCGGCATCGCGATCGCCGGCATGCTGAACCTGATGAACCCCGCGGCCGTCATCCTCGGCGGTCGACTCGCCGGCGTCGGCGAGCGGTTGATCGCCCCACTCCGCGCCACGGCGCTGCGCCGGACCTTCGTGCCCGCGGCGGCCGCGACGGAGATCCGAGTCAGCACCCTGGGGCCGCAGGGCATCGCCCTCGGGGCCGCCACGCTCGTCCTCGACGCCGCGCTGCACGACCCCCGACTGTTCCGTCCGGTGGCGCACGCGCGGGCCCCGCGCCGCTCGGCCCGCTGATGGACGCGCCCCTGCCGTTCCTTTCCTTCCCCCCCCAGATGCCCCCGTTCCCGACGACTTTGTCTGTCCCCGCGTCGCCGCGGCACGTCCGCCGTCGTTTGCCGCGGCCTCTCCTGACGGCGCTGGCGGCGCTCCTGCTGGGCGGTGCCGGGTGTACCGGCGTCACAGCGCCCACCTATGCCCTCGTCTGGTCGGACGAGTTCGAGGGGCCGGCCGGCGCGGCGCCAGACGCGGCGAACTGGGTCGCGGACATCGGGACCGATTGGGGGAACGCCCAGTTGGAGTACGACACGGATCGGCGCGCCAATGCCGCGCTCGACGGGGCGGGGAACCTTGCCATCATCGCGCGGCAGGAGTCCTACCTCAATCGCGGCTACACCTCCGCGCGGCTCAAGACGCTCGGGCGGCGGCAATTCCAGTACGGCCGCTTCGAGGCACGCCTCCGCATGCCGTCCGGGCGCGGCCTCTGGCCCGCCTTCTGGCTCCTCGGCGCCAACATCGGCAGCGTGGGGTGGCCTCGCTCGGGCGAGATCGACGTGATGGAGTACCGCGGGCAGGAACCGTCCGTGGTCCACGGCAGCCTCCACGGCCCGGGCTACTCGGCGGGGGCTGCCCTCACGCGGAAGTACACCCTCCCCACGGGGCGCCTCGACGAGGCCTTCCACGTGTACCGCGCCGATTGGACGCCGCGGGACATCCGGTTCTATATCGACGACGTGCTCTATCACGTCGTCGCGAAGGGGGATCAGCCCGGGGACTGGGTCTTTGACCACGAGTTCTTCGTGATCCTCAACGTGGCGGTCGGCGGGAACTTCGTCGGCGCGCCGGACGGCACCACCATCTTCCCCCAGACCATGCTCGTCGACTGGGTCCGGGTCTATCAGGAGGTTCGATGACCGCCCCGCGCCGCCGTGGTTGGATCCGTCTCGCGCTCGCCGCGTGGCACACTCGCCTCGGGCTCGGGGCGGGGCCCGAGGCCGCGTCGCGGCACCTCACACCCGCCGCGGATCGCATCCCGTTCAGTCACAAGGTGGCCTACGGGCTCGGGGCGTTCGTCAACAACACGCTGGCGGCCGCCATCGGCGGGATGCTGATCATCCTCAACCTCGGCTTCGGGATGAATCCGGCGTTGGTGGGTCTTGCGAGCGCGATCCCGCGCGTGACGGATGCGCTCACCGACCCGATCATGGGGTTCATCTCCGACGGGACGCGCTCTCGGTGGGGGCGGCGACGGCCATACATCTTCATCGGCGCGCTCTTCTCGGGCATCTCGTATGCCCTGCTGTGGATGCTCCCCGGCGGCAAGAGCGAACTCTGGTATTTCTGGTACTTCACGATCGGCTCCACGATCTTCTACGTCGGGTACACCATCTTTGCCACCCCGTGGGTGGCGCTCGGGTACGAGCTCACGCCGGACTACCATGAGCGGACGCGGCTCATGGGCGTCCAGAACTTCATCGGCCAGCTCGCGTATCTGGTCTCGCCCTGGTTCCTCTGGATCATGACGAACACGGCGTGGTTCGCCACGCCCGCCGAGGGTGCGCGCGGGCTCGCGCTGGCCGTCGGCATCGTGGCCTGCGTGGTGGGGATCCTGCCGGCACTCTTCCTGCGTGAGCGCCAGGTCGCTCCGGTAGCGGTCCCGGCGGCGGTCCCGGCGGCGGTCCCGGCGGCGGGTGCGCCGGGGGAGGGGACGTGGGCGATGGTCCGCCGGAACACGGGGGAGTTCTTCCGTGGCTTCGCGACGACGTTGCGCACCGGACCCTATCTGCGCCTCTGCCTCGCCACGTTCCTCGTGTTCAACGGCTTCATCATGATCTCCTCGTTCCAGTCCTACGTGGTCATCTACTACGTGTTCGGGGGGAACCAAGAGCTCGGGGCCCGGTACACCGGCTACGCCGGCACCCTCGGGGCCATCTCCACCTTCGGTGTGATCGCCCTCGTCACCTGGCTCGCGACGCGCATCGGCAAGAAGAAGGCCTTCTTCTTCTCCACGGGCGTCTCCATGGTCGGGTACGCCCTCAAGTGGTTCTGTTACGACCCGACGCGTCCCTGGCTGGTGCTCGTGCCCGCGCCGCTGCTCGCGTTCGGCCTCGGTGGCCTCTTCACCCTGATGGGGTCGATGATGGCCGACGTCGTCGATCTGGACGAGCTGGATACCCATCGGCGGCGCGAGGGGATGTTCGGTTCCATCTTCTGGTGGGTCGTGAAGGTGGGGATGGCCGTCGCCCTCGCCGCCGGCGGCGTGGTGCTCAACTGGACCGGCTTCGACGTGGCCCTCGGTGGGGCCCAGACGGCGCGCACCCTCTACCTCCTCCGGATCGCCGACGTCTGGATTCCCTTCGTCGCGTCGGGCATCGCCATCTGGGCGATGGCGGGGTACCCGCTCAGCGAGACCCGCGCCTACGAGGTGCGGGCGGAGCTCGAACGGCGTCGGGCGGCGGCGTAGCGGACCCCCGGGCGGACGCGCCTCGGCGCGTCCGCCCGGGGCGTCACTGCGGGCGGTACGACAGCCCGAACCCGCGCGGGAAGTGCACCGGAGCCGTGCCATCCGGCGCTGGGGCCGCGGCCGGCCAAGCGAGGGGCAGGACGCCCTGGAAATCCTCCGCGCCGAAGAGCACATCGGCCACGCCGTCGCCCTCTGAGCCGGGCAGCCATGCGGCGACGAACGCCGCCGCCGCTTCGATCTCGGGCGCGATCAGCACCGGGCGGCCCGAGATCAGGACCGCCACCACGGGAATCCCCTTGGCCCGGATGGACTCAATGACGGCGAGGTCCTCCGGGTGACGCTCGGCGAGGGCGAGCGTGGTGCCGTACGGTTCGAGGTTCGCGGTACGGAGCCCACCGGGGAGAGGGGGAGTGATCCGACCCCCCGGACGGATGTCCCCCATCCCCTCGGCGTACGGCACCTCACCGATCACCACCACCGCCACGTCGTGCGCGTCCGGGTCGGCCGCGCTCCCGTCCGGGCTCAGCGTCGCCTCGGGCGAGACGCGCTGGATGGCCTGCCAGAGGGACGTTCCGCCCTCGATGGCCTCATTGCCGTGCGTTCCTTGCCACGCGGCGCTGAAACCGCCGCACTGATGGCTCACATCGTCGGCGTTCTTGCCGGCGACCAGGACGCGCTGCCCGCGCCGGAGCGGGAGCGTGCGCGCGTCGTTCTTCAGGAGGACGAGCGACTTCCGGACGGCCTCGCGCGCCACGGCCCGGTGGGCCGCGCTCCCGAACGTCTCGCTGTTCGCCCAGGGCCGTTCAGCCGGACGCACCCGGTCCAGCAGCCCCGCGCGGAGCTTGACCCGCAGGATCCGTCGGACCGCATCATCCACGCGGTCCATCGGCACGGTGCCGGAGGTCACCGCGGCGGAGAGGCCCTCGAGCCGCCGTCGCCAGTCGGCCGAGCACATGATCATGTCCACGCCCGCGTTGACGGCGAGCCCGATGGCCTCGTCCAGGTCCTCGGTCACCTGATCGACGCCATCCCAATCCGAGACGATCAGGCCGTCGAAGCCCATGCGGCGCTTCAACACCTCCGTCATCAGGTGGCCGTGCGCATGGCACTTGGTCCCGTTCCAGCTGTTGAACGACACCATCACCGTCTGGACGCCGGCGGCGAGCGCGGCGCGGTACGGCGCCCCGTGCGTGCGGAGCAGGTCCGCCTCCGGCAGCGCCGTATCGCCCTGATCGATCCCCTCGGTCGTCGCGCCGTCGCCGATCCAGTGCTTCGCGCACCCCAGCACGCCATCGTCGGACAGCGTCCCCTGAATCCCCCGCACGAAGCAGTCGGCGTAGGCGGCGACCACGGCCGGGTCGTCGGAGAAGCTCTCGTAGGTGCGTCCCCACTGGACGTTGCGGACCACGGCCAGCGTGGGCGCGAAGTTCCAGTCGAGGCCCGTGGCGAGCACCTCACGGGCGCAGACCTGCGCGATGCGTCCGACGAGGTCCGGGTCGTGCGCCGCACCGAGGCCGATGTGGTGGGGGAAGATCGTCGCGCCCTTCACGTTCGCGTGGCCGTGCACCGCGTCCACGGCGTAGAGGAGCGGCACGGCGGTCCGGCCGTCCGTCGGGTCGGTCGAGGCCACCCAGAGGGCGTCGTTCAAGGCCACCCAGTCCGCGGGGCGGTTGGCTCCCGGGACGGAGCCGGAGCCGCTCAGGACGGCCCCGAGATGGCAGGCCCGGACGTCCTCGGGCGTGGTCGAGGCACGTTCGGACATGATCATCTGTCCGAGCTTCTCGGCGAGGCTCATCCGCGCGAGGAGCGCGTCGACGCGGTCCTCCACCGCGGCGAGCTTCGACGGCCGGTGCAGGGTGGGGGCGCTCACCAGGCCACCGTGACGTAGCTGCGGATCTCCCACTCGCGTCCGAGCGGGAAGCCGGGGGCCCCGGGGTCGCAGACGCTGTCTCCGGCCCCGTTGGTGGTCAACGTCGGGCAGTAACGCGGCGAGTACCGATCGAGGGATCGCCACGTTCCACGCACGCCGAACTTCGTCTCCGGCAGGTCGAACCACTGCGGCTTCCCGAGCACGTATGCCACATCGGCGAGGTACTGGGCCGGGAAGGTGAGGTTGAAGTCGCGATGGTAGTCGTAGGGGCCGAAGTCGTTGAAGCGGGCGGCTCCGACGACCTTCAACGGACCGGAGACGAGGCGCAGGTCGCCCCCGGCGCGCGAGACGAGGCGTTGGCTGTCGCCGTTGGGCTCGGCCGTCCCGCCGTAGGCGTTCACGATGACCCGCAGGTCGCTCCCCACGCGCGCGATGATGCGAGTCCGCACCTCCCAGAGGTCCCGCGCCGGCGTCGACGCCGGGAACGCGAACGGGGTCCGACCGTCCGCCAGAATGCCGATGGAGGCGTCCATCCCGGTGGGCAGATGCTTGTACGTGTACGCGAGGCTCGCCGCGAAGCGTGCATCCTCGCGCACGTCGTTGTCCCACTGGTACATCCAGGTGGCGGGCGTCGGGTCCCAGGTGAGCACGAGCTCGCCGGCCGCCATCTCCCGATTGGCGCGGACGACGAAGGGATCGACGAGCACGTTGCGCAGGCGCCCCGGCGCCGGGACGCCGCGCGGCATCGGCCCCACGAGCGGCTGCTGCACGAGGACGTTCGGCGCGATCTGCAGGCGGCCGAGCGTGTAGGTGAACCCGGTCATCGCGTTCCACTGGTTGCTCATCCCCGTGTCCCGCAGCCACCAGCCGGTGTACGTCTGCACCGAGGTCGGTCCGCCGTCGGCCACGAGCCCCATGAAGGCCCCCTGGGCGTACCAGTTCACCCGTCCGCGCGAGACGGTCAGCTTGGCCTTGGCCCCGAACGTGTCGGACGGACGGATCTCGTCCAACAGGACCTGATAGTTCCCGGGCGTGCCCTCGGCGCGCTGGAAGGTGTCGCCCACGCGGGTGGAACCGGCCCAGATGCCGCCCGCCTCCACGCCAACCCCGAGCAGGGTGGTGGCGGCGTGCAGCGAGGCGCGGCGCGTCGGGGGGAGGGGAATCGCCAGCGAGCTCGTCGTCGCGCCCACCGGGATGCGCGCGAGGTCCTCCTGAAAGAGGCCCGTGACCACCACGCGGCCGACGGTGCGCCGGTACTTCACGAGCGCGGCCGGGTTCGCGCCCCACCAGAGCTCCGGACCGAAGGCGACCTTCAGCCCGTCGAGGCGCCGCTTGCCGGTGATCTCGACGCCCAGCGGCGCGGCGGCGTTGTAGATGTCGATGTTCCGCCCGTAGTTGGCTTCGCGGTAGACCCCGAAGAAGTCGCCCTCGTAGCCCCAGTGGTAGTGTCCGGTGCGATTGAACGCCTCCAGGCGGAAGTCGCGGGCCTCCCAGTTCACCTGCGCCTTGTAGACCTTCAGGCGCTCGATGCCGTCGAGCGGCAAGGTGCCCCCGTCGGGCATGACCACGGGCCGCACGCGGCCACGGTTCTCATAGAAGATCTCGTCGATCGGATTCTCGGCCACGCGGCCGAGCACATTCACCGCGAGCGTGGCCTGCAGGCGCTCGGACGGCTTGGCCTCGAACTCGACGAAGTAGGACTCCATCCGGTCGAAGCCGCGGAACGCGGGCCGGTCCGTGACGCTCGGGGCGGAGGCGGGCGGTGTGCGCAGTGCGCTCCCGCCCGTCGTGAAGGTCGAGAGCTCCAGGCGCATCCCCTTCACACGGATCGGGCTCTGGGTCTCGCTCGGGGCCGCCCCGAGGTCGGCGCGCGCCTGCATCGTCAAGGCGGCGGGCTCGATGGACGCGACGTGGGCCCGGATGGCGGCCCGGTCCACCCCCGCGGCGTACGGATCGAGCGCGTGGATCCGCTGCAGGCCGTAGTACGCGGCCCGCGGGTAGAGCTCGAAGAGTCCCCGCGCGTCCGGCGGCCCCTTGGCCGCGATGCCCCACCACTCCTCGTTCATGTTGTTCTCGCCGCGCACGAAATCGTGCGGATACGCGTCCGCCGGCCACGAGGCATTGAGGTCGTGCACGTCCAGTCGGGATTCCTGCCCGAACTTCCACCACCCGTCGCTCCACTGGAAGGTGAAGCCGCCGATCGCGTTGCCCGCGAGCCCGTGCCCCGCGGACTGTTCATAGATCTCTCCCCACTGCGCGATGAGGTACCGCGCCTGTGCCTCCTGATCCTCCCGCCCCTCGCGCTCGTTCCAGGCGTCCGCGCCGAACTCCGTGAACACCACCGGCAGGTCGAGTTTGGACTTCACCACGTCGAAGAAGTCGCGGAAGGAGGCGCCCCGGTACACGTTCGCGCCCAGGAGGTCGATGCCCCGCGCGTCGCGTGCGATGAGGTCCACGTATTGCAGGTCCCCGTTGGCATACGCGACCAGGTGTCCCGGGTCCGCGGCCTTCACGGCGCGGGCGACCTCACCCACGAGGGAATAGAGGTACCGGGCGCGCGCCGCGTCCCGCTCGCCGACGGGCAGGGCCTCGGTCTCCGCCGACTTCCAGCTCAGGCCGTAGTTGTTCTCGTTGCCGAGGAGCCAGAACAGGAGGCCGGGCGTCCCACGGAACTCCTCCACCAGGGCCAGCACCTCGGCGGTCAGCGCGTGCCGCACGCGCGGGTCGGAGTAGTCGGTCTGGGGCTGATAGACCCCATCGATGGTGGTCCCGTAGCGGCCGAGCGGGTGGTTCACCACGGTCATGATGCCGTAGCGCTCGTAGATGTGCTTGACCCACCGAGGGGGGATGCCGGCGTAGACCCGGATGGCGTTGGCGCCCATCCGCCGTACGAGGGTCATCTCACGCGCGAGCGCCGCCTCGATCATCGCGTCCGGCTGGGTCCAAAGACTGTAGGCGTAGTTCTCGCCGATCGGGACGTAGTCCCAGTTCACGCCATTGATCATGTACGGGCGGCCGTCCACTTCCAGTCGGAGGCCGGACGTGTCGCGGGCGACGCGCACCTGCGGGACGGCCGCTTGGCTGCGCGCAGTCGATGCCGACAGGGTGACGGCGAGGGCGGCGAGCAGGATTCGGCGGATGCGTGCGTGAGGCATCGGGGCCTCCTCGGGGGGCGAGGGGGGAGGGGAACCCACACTTTGTTCGTGAGGCAAACAAAGTGTCGCCCCTCCGGTTCTCGCCGTCAAGGTCGTCCCGCGGGTTCCGTGGGGTCAGCCGTTCCCCCTCTCGCGTTCCGGCGGTAGAATCTTCGGTATGGGTTCCCTTCTGTCCGGCTCCGCCGTGCGACGCGGTGTCGCTTCTGCGCTCCTCCTTACCGTTGGTGTGGCCTGTCACCCGTTCGGCGCCATCTCCGGTTCGCCGACGCCGCAGGCGCCCTTCGACGGCTTCCCCGACACCCCGGTCGTCCCGTCCGTCGGGGCCTCGTCGGCCGCCGCGATCGCCGCCGCCCGCGCCGACAGCCTGCGCATCCCGTACACCGCCGCCGACGTCGAATTCATGTCCGGGATGGTCAGCCACCATTCGCAGGCCGTCGCGATGGCGCGGTTGGCCCCGACGCGCGCCGGCAGCGAGACCATCCGGACCCTCGCGGCCCGAATCATCAATGCCCAGCAGGACGAGATCGCCATCATGCAGACGTGGCTCGCCGATCGGCAGCAGCCCGTCCCCCCCGCCAACCCGAACGGGATGCTCCACGAGATGGCGGGGATGACGCACACGATGCTCATGCCCGGGATGCTGACGGCGGAGCAGGTGCGGGCCCTCGGCCGCTCGAAGGGCGCCGAGTTCGACGGTCTCTTCCTGCGCTACATGATCCAGCACCATCGGGGCGCGACCGAGATGGTCCGGCAGCTCTTCGCCACGCCGGGGGCTGGCGAGAATGATGTCGTCTTCAAGTTCGCCTCCGATGTGAACGTCGATCAGACCACCGAGATTGCCCGCATGGAGTTGCTCCTCGTGACGTTGGTCGTGCAGGGGGGACTCCCCTGAGCGTCCCGCGGTCCGCGCGCCTGTTCCTCGCAGTGTTCGTCCCACCCGTCCCCCTTCCGGAGTCCCGCATGGCGTCACCCCGTCGTTCCCGCGCCGCCGATCGGCGCCCGTCCCGCCTCCTCGGTCTGCTCGCGCTGTCGGCGATCTTCGCCACGGCGTGCGCGCCGGGCGCCGGTACCACCGCGGCCGCCCCGGCGTCGCCCGCGCGCGATCCGCGCGTCGGCTTGGCGGCCGGCCTGCACAACGCGGCCGAGGCCGTCTGGAACCTCCGCGTCCTCTCCAAGACGCCCTCGCCGGAGCCGTTCGCCAAGTCGACGAACTCCGACCTCTCGTTCCTCGGGAAGTACGCCATCCAGGGTAACTACAACGGCTACCAGATCTGGGACCTCACGGATCCGACCAAGCCGGCGATGACCGCCTCGCTCTACTGCCCGGCCTCGCAGAGTGACGTCTCGGTCTACGGCAACCTCCTCTTCGTCTCGGGCGAGGGCCTCACCGGCCGACTCGACTGCGGCGCGCAGGGGGTCCGGGACACCGTGAGTGCGGAGCGGCTCCGCGGCCTGCGCATCTTCGACATCAGCGACATCCGCAACCCGCGCAACGTCGGCAACGTGCAGACCTGCCGCGGTTCGCACACGCACACGGTGCTCGAGGATCCGAACGACCGCGAGAACGTGTACGTCTACATCTCCGGCTCCGCCGGCATCCGGTCGCCGAACGAGCTGCCGGGCTGCGTCCGTGAGACGCCGGACGTGAACCCGAACTCGGCGCTCTTCCGCATCGAGGTCATCAAGGTCCCGCTCGCGCATCCCGAGCGGGCCGCGATCGTCAGCTCGCCGCGCATCTTCAATGATCTCGTCGCGCCGCCGCGGCATGGCGAGGCGCCGGACGACATCGCGAACGCGCAGCGCGCCATCGACAACGCCAAGCGCAGCGGGCAGTACGTGGTCACCATCGAGGGGCAGACGATCGTCGTCCCCCCGCAGTTCACCAAGCCGCTGCTCGACAGCATCGTCCGCACCCGCGGCGGCACCGGCGCCCCGACGGCGGCCGACTCGGCCGCACTCCGCGGCTCCATCAACGACATCGTCACCCGAATGGCGGGGCTGCCGGTGCGTCGCCCGGGCGCCAACGGCCCGCGGCCGGGCCCGACCCAGTGCCATGACATCACGGTGTATCCCGCCATCGGCCTCGCCGGCGGTGCCTGCGAGGGGTACGGTCTCCTCCTCGACATCTCGGATCCGGTGAACCCGCGCCGGATCGGCGCCGTGGCCGACTCCAACTTCTCCTACTGGCACTCGGCCACGTTCAACAACGACGGCACGAAGGTGCTGTTCAGCGACGAATGGGGCGGTGGCGGCGGCCCGAAGTGCCGCGCGAGTGACCCGAAGGCGTGGGGCGCGGACGCGCTCTTCACCATTACGGACCGTCAGCTGCGGTTCCAGAGCTACTACAAGATGGCGGCGCCGCAGACGGCGTTCGAGAACTGCGTGGCGCACAACGGCTCGCTCATTCCGATCCCCGGGCGCGACATCATGGTGCAGTCGTGGTACCAGGGCGGCATCTCGGTGTTCGACTGGACCGATGCGTCGCGGCCCGTCGAGATCGCCTTCCACGATCGCGGCCCGGTGGACTCCACCCGGATGACGAGCGCCGGCAGCTGGTCGGTGTACTGGTACAACGGTCTCATCGTCAGCTCTGAGATCGCCCGCGGGCTCGACATCTTCGCGCTGCAGCCGAGCGCGTACCTCTCGCAGAACGAGATCGACGCCGCCAACACGGTGCGCTTCGACCATCTCAATCCGCAGGGGCAGCCCAAGATCACCTGGCCGCCGAGCTTCGCGCTCAGCCGGGCCTACGTCGACCAGCTCGAGCGGTCGCGCGGGCTCTCGGCGCGGCGCATCTCCGACGTGCGGGTCAAGCTCGCCGCCGCCGAGGCGCTCAGCGGGTCGGCGCGCAGCACCGCGCTGCACGCCCTCGGGACCGCGCTCGACGCCGACGTGGGCGGGAGCGGTGACGAGGCCAAGGTGAAGCTGCTGGCCGGGTCGGTCCACGCGCTGGCCTCGGCGCGCTGACCATGGACAAGCGCGAGTTCCTGCGGACCCTCGGCGGGAGCTCGCTCGGGCTGCTCCTGGGCCCGGACCTGTTGGACCGGATGGCGGGCGTCCCGCCCGCCATCCTCGCCGCGGATGAGCCGTTCTGGACGGCCATCCGCGCGAGCTATCGGCTGACGCCTGACTACATCAACCTCGAGAGTGGGTACTTCTCGATGCAGGCGCAGCCGGTGCTCGAGGCGTTCATCGGGCGCGTGCGCCAGCTGAACCTCGAGCACTCTCGCTATATGCGGACCGTCATGCGCGACGACAAGGCGCGCGTGGCGGCCCGGCTCGCCGCGCTGGCCGGCTGCGGTGCCGACGAGCTCATCATCACGCGCAACACCACCGAAGGGCTCGACACCGTCATCGCCGGCCACGACTGGCGGCCGGGGGACGAGGCCGTGATGGCCTCGCACGATTACGGGGCGATGCTCGACCAGTTCACCCTGATGGCGCGCCGGCACGGAATCGTGAATCGGGTCGTGCAGGTGCCGCTCCACCCGCGATCCGACGATGAGGTGGTGCAGGCCTATGCCGCGGCCATCACGCCGAAGACGCGGCTGCTGCTCATTTCCCACATCGTCAACCTCACGGGGCAGGTGCTCCCGGTGCGGGCGGTGGCCGACATGGCCCACGCGCGCGGCGTGGCGGTCATGGTCGACGGGGCGCACGCCTTCGCGCAGCTCGACTATCGCATCCCCGACCTCGGGGCCGACTACTACGCCGCCTCCCTTCACAAGTGGCTTGGGGCCCCCCTCGGGGCGGGGCTGCTCTATGTGCGGAAGGACCGGGTGCGCGGGCTCTGGCCCCTCTTCGGCGATCAGGGCTTCGCGGACGACGACATCCGCAAGCTGAACCACACGGGCACGCATCCCTGCCACACCGACCTCGGCATCGAGGACGCCATCGCGTTCCACGAGCGGATCGGGCTCGGGCGCAAGGAGGCGCGCCTGCGCCACCTGCAGGCGTACTGGACGGCGCAGGTGCGTGGGCATCCGCGCATCGTGCTCAACACCCCGGCCGATCCGGCGCGAACCTGCGCCATCGCGAACGTCGGGGTGCTGGGGCTCACGCCCGGGGAGCTCGCCACGCGGCTCTTCCAGGAGCATCGGATCTGGACCGTCGCCATCGATCGGCCGGAGGCGGGAATCCGTGGCGTCCGGATCACGCCGCACCTCTTCACGACGACGGACGAGCTGGATGTGCTCGTGCGGGGGTTACGCCAGCTGGCGGGCTGACGGCTCAGGCCTGGATCTGCATCGGCAGGCCAGCGGCATCGCGCGGGGCGTCCTCCGGCAGGCGGAGGGCGCCCCGCGCGGCGATGCGGCCGGCGCTCCAGAGACAGGCGAGCGCGTCCAGGAGGTCGTCGTCCGCGGCATCGCGGCGCGGGATGGCGGCGCGGGCGTGTTCGAAGACGTCGGGGAAGGCGGTGTCAATGCGATCGCGCCGCGCGGCAGCCCCTCGCGGGTCCCGCTTGGGGTGGGCCATCGGCCGGCCGGCCTCGAGGCAGGCGAAGGCGAGCTCCGGGTGCACCTCGTGCACGCGAGCGGCCCAGTCCGGGTCGGCGCGCAGGGCGGTATCGATCGCCGTGATCTTCGGCAGGAGGTTGAACGCCTGCCGGCTCAGGGCTCGGCCGGTGGCCTGGCGCGCGCGCGCGCAGGCCTCGGTGTAGGTCGTCGCGCCCAGGACGGCGCGGGGCGGGGCGGGGAAGACGCTCGCGCGTCGGGGCCCGAGGGCGGTGCGGGTGAGGGTGTCGCAGGCGCGCGGTCCGGTGTCAGGCAGGCCGATCGGCATATCCAGGGCGACCGCCGTGCAGGGCCAGGTTGCCCGTATGAGGGCCGGGACGTCGGGGACGACCGTGACCGTCACGATTCCAGTCGGCGCTGTGCGGAGGGCGACCACCCAGCCGCCGCGGCAGCCGTCGGCGCCGGCGACTGACGGGAAGCGGTCCCGTCCGGCGGATTCCAGTTCCCGTCCAGTCATATCGTTGTCCTGTAACGACTTCCTTGACAGAATTGTTTCCGGCTGAAGTATTAGGCCACCCCCCGAATGGTCGTTGTGCGTCGATACGCTGGTGTCCGCGTTCGTGACACGTGGTGTCGCACGGCGGCGTGCGGTGGGGAGAGACGAAGGACCACCCCCCATCCGTAAGGAGTGCACTGCATGACGCGCTATGGCGTGTTCGCGCTGCTCGCTACGCTCTGTGTGAGCGAACCGGCGCTCGCCCAGAACACCAAGATCACCGGCACGGTCCGCAATGCGGACGGTGGCGCGCCGGTGTTCGGTGCCACCATCGAGGTCACCGGCGGCGCCGCGACGCGCGGGGCCCTGACCCGCGAGGACGGCCGCTACACCATCGCCGTCGAGCCCGGGACCTACACGGTCCGGGTGCGTCGCATCGGCTTCTCGACCGACTCCGCCGCCGGCGTGGTCGTCCGCGCCGGCGCCACGGCGACGACCAACTTCACGCTCCGCGCGAGCGCGACGCAGATCGTCGGCGTGACGGTGACCGGCTACGGCACCCAGGAGGTCCGTGACATCACGGGCTCCGTGAAGGCCGTGACCGCCCGGGAGTTCAACCCGGGACGCGTGGTCAGCGCCGAGCAGCTCATCCAGGCCAAGGTGCCGGGCGTGCAGGTCATCGAGAGCAACGAGCCGGGCGGTGGCATCTCGCTCCGGATCCGTGGCGGCACCTCGATCAACGCCAGCAACGAGCCGCTCATCGTCGTCGACGGCGTGCCCCTCAACGTCGGGGGCGGGCTCTCCTCGGGCCGCAACCCGCTGAACTTCCTGAATCCGAACGACATCAAGGAGATCACCGTCCTCAAGGACGCCCAGGCCACGGCGATCTACGGCTCGCGTGGCGCGAACGGCGTGCTGATGATCACGACGAAGTCGGGGTCGGCGGCGGAGCCGGTGCTCACCTACTCGACCAACTTCTCGACCTCCTCGGTGATCCGGACCCCGGATCTCCTCTCGCCGAACCAGTTCCGCACCGCGGTGACGACGTTCGCGAACTCCAACGTGTCGAAGCTGGGCACGGCGCAGACGAACTGGCTGGACCGCGTGCTCCGCAGCGCGGGCGGCATCGAGAACAACATCTCGCTCGCGGGCATCCGCGATGACGCGCGCTATCGCCTCTCCCTCGGTCGCCTCCGCCAGGACGGCGTCCTCGCCGGCACCACGGCGGAGCGGACCACGATCGCGATGACGTACAGCGATCTGATGCTGAACGACCAGATCGAGTTCCGGGCGAACCTGAAGGGGAGCCGGTCGGACGACCAGTACACCCCGGGTGGCGTGCTCGGCAACGCGATCGCGATGGACCCGACGCAGGCGCCGCTCACCGGCAGTAGCTACTTCCAGTGGACCGACCCGCTCGGCCCGAACAACCCGCTGGCGGACCTCGCGGTGCTGCAGGACCGCGGGCAGACCTACCGCACGGTGGGCAACATCGAGGCCAAGTACTTCATCCCGCGGGTGACCGGCCTCTCCGCGACGGTGCGCACCGGGTTCGACCTCGCGACCTCGCAGCGTACCTCGTTCTCGCCGTCGTACGCCCAGCAGGACAAGGAGACGAGCCGCGGCGGCCGCGTGGACCGCAGCAACCCGCGGCAGTTCAACACCGTCTTCGAGCTCTTCGGCAACTACAACCGCAAGGTGATGGGCGCCACGGTCGACCTGACCGGCGGCTACACCTACGAGGACCAGACGGGCGATTACCCGTACTACTACTCGCAGGGCCTGTCGACGGACCTCCTCGGCATCAACGGCGTCCCGTCGGCCCAGATCACGCAGAACTCGCTCTATGTCGAGGAGTCGAAGCTGATCTCGTTCTTCGGTCGCGCGAACGTGTCGTACGCCGACAAGTACCTCCTCACCGCCAGCCTCCGGCGCGACGGCTCCTCGCGCT
Organism: Gemmatimonadota bacterium; assembly: GCA_037975505.1. Taxonomy (GTDB): domain Bacteria; phylum Gemmatimonadota; class Gemmatimonadetes; order Gemmatimonadales; family Gemmatimonadaceae; genus Pseudogemmatithrix. The sequence goes on from JBANGJ010000033.1 coordinate 36,771, forward strand.
TCGGCCCGGGGAACCAGTGGGGTCTCTTCCCGTCCGTGGCCGCCGCGTGGCGCCTCGGCGATGAGGCCTTCATGCAGGACCTGCCGTTCTCGGACCTCAAGCTCCGCTTCTCGTGGGGCGTGAACGGCAACCAGGCGTTCGGCAACTACCTGTACATCCCGACCTACACCTTCGGCGGGCCGCAGGCGCAGTACCAGTTCGGGAGCCAGTACATCGCGACCATCCGCCCGAGCGCGGTGGACCCGAACATCAAGTGGGAGCAGACCACGTCGACGAACTTCGGTCTCGACTACGGCCTGTTCAATGACCGCATCACCGGCACGGTCGACGTCTACACGAAGACGACCGACGACCTCATCTTCACGGTCCCGGTGGCGGCGGGCACGGCCGTCTCGAACTTCGTGACGACGAACATCGGCTCCATGAAGAACACCGGTCTCGAGCTCGGCCTCACCGCCGTGATCCTCGACGGCCGCACCTCGCCGTGGAAGTACGATGCGAGCTTCGCGTTCTCGACGAACACGAACGAGCTCACCGCCATCAGCGGCTCGGGCACGGACCAGATCCTCACCGGCGGCATCGCCGGCGGCGTGGGCAGCACCATCCAGGTGCTCCAGCCCGGGTCCCCGGTCAACAGCTTCTTCGTGTATCGCCACAAGAAGGACGCCAACGGCCAGTACGTGACGGGCGACAAGACGGACGCCCAGCTGTACGAGGACCTGAACGGCGACGGCGTCATCAATCAGAACGACCGCGAGGTGTACAAGAATCCGGCGCCGAAGTTCATCGTCGGCCACACCTCGACGGCGTCGTACAAGAACTGGGACTTCTCGCTGACCGCCCGAGCCTATCTCGGCAACTACGTGTACAACAACGTGGCGTCGAACCTCGGGCACTACTCCGGGCTCCGGGGCGGCGCGCCGACCAACCGGCACGCGTCGGTCATCACGAACGGCTTCGTGAACCCGCAGTACTTCTCCAGCATCTACGTCGAGGACGCCTCCTTCCTCCGCATCGACAACATCTCGGCGGGGTACACCCTCCGGGACGTGTTCGGCGCGCGGTCGGCCCGGGCCTTCGTGACGATCCAGAACGCCTTCACGACCTCCAAGTACAGCGGCGTGGATCCCCTCGCCGGCGTGAACGGCATCGACAACAACCTCTTCCCGCTCTCCCGCACGATCACTGCGGGCCTGAGCATCGGCTACTGAGCCGGGAGACCACGACCCATGACCAGGATTCTGCGTAATTCGCTTCTCGCGGCCGCGGCGCTGTTCGTCGGCGCTGCCTGCACGGACCCGACCGTGGCCCCGAAGAGCACCATCAACTCCGAGACGGTCTTCAGCGAGCCGACGGCCTACAAGGCCTACCTGGCCAAGCTATACGCCGGCCTCGCCGTCACCGGCCAGCAGGGCGCGGCCGGCAACGCCGACATCGGCGGCATCGACGAGGGCTTCTCGCAGTACTTCCGTCTGCTCTGGCAGATGCAGGAGCTGCCGACCGACGAGGCCGCGGTCTCGTGGGGCGACCAGGGCATCCAGGAGCTCAACACCCAGATCTGGGGCTCCTCCAACAGCTTCCTGGGCGCGATGTACTATCGCGTGTTCTTCCAGGTGGCGATGGTCAACCAGTTCATGCGGGAGACCAGCGACGCCAAGCTGAACGCCCGCGGCGTCTCCACGGCGCTCAAGGATGAGATCGCCGGGTATCGCGCCGAGGCGCGCTTCCTCCGCGCCCTCAGCTACTGGCACGGCCTCGACCTGTTCGGTGCCATCCCCCTCGTCACGGAGAACTCGGCCGTCGAGACGATGCCCGCGCAGGCCACCAAGCAGGAGATCTTCGACTTCATCGTGAGCGAGCTCACGGCCATCCAGGCGGACCTCCCGGCCGCGCGGACCGGCGAGTACGGCCGGGTCGACCGTGGCGCGGCCGCGATGCTGCTGGCGAAGGTCTATATGAACGCGGAGACCTACATCGGGTCCGAGAAGTACTCGGAGGCCCTGACCGAGGTGAACAAGGTCATCGCCGGCGGGTACACCCTCGATCCGAACTTCCGCCGCATCTTCTCGGCCGATAACCACACGTCGCCGGAGATCATCTTCGCCGTGGCGCAGGACGGCCAGAAGATCCAGACGTGGGGGGGGATGACCTTCCTCATCCACGCCTCGGTCGGCGGGAACATGAACGCCGGGGATTTCTCGATTGACGGCGGCTGGTGGGGCGTCCGCACGAAGCTCGTCATTGCGAACCTCTATCCGGCCCTCGGGCCGGCCTCGCCGGACGCGCGGTCGCGGTTCTTCACGACCGACGGCTTCAACACCACGATGACCGACCTGACGAACTTCACGACGGGCGTCGGGTCGCCGAAGTACACGAACAAGACGTCCACCGGCGCGAACGGGTCGCACCCGACGCACCCGGACACGGACTACCCGATGTTCCGCCTCGCCGACGCGTATCTGATGTACGCCGAGATCGCGCTCCGGAAGCCGACGGCCGGCGCGACGACGGGCCAGGCCCTGACGTACGTGAACGCCCTCCGGCAGCGCGCGTACGGCAACACCTCGGGGAACATCGCGGCGGGCGCGCTGACGCTCTCGTTCATCCTCGACGAGCGCGCCCGTGAGCTCTTCTGGGAAGGGCACCGCCGCACGGACCTGATCCGCTTCGGGCTCTTCACCGGCGCCACCAAGGTGTGGCCGTGGAAGGGCGGGACGCAGGCCGGTCGTACCACGGACGCGTACCGGGCGCTCTACCCGCTCCCGGCGAGCGAGTTGATCGCGAACAAGAACCTGACCCAGAACACCGGGTACTGAGCGGGTGCAGGTTGGACGCCCCGCCCGAGGTGGCTGCTCGGGCCGGGCGTCCGCGTTTCCCCCCTCGACGCCGCAGGTGACATGTCGGTCCTGACCCTCGTCGCGCCGATCACCGGCGTCGTCACACCGCTCCGCGCGGTCCCGGATCCCGCCTTTGCCTCCGGCACCGTCGGGCAGGGCGTTGCCGTCGATCCCCTCGACGCCGTTCTCGTCGCCCCGTGCGACGCCGTGGTGCGGCATATCCACCGCGCACGGCACGCGGTGACGCTGGACGCGGGGGGCGTGGAGATTCTCCTCCACGTGGGGGTGGACACGGTGCGACTCGAGGGCCGTGGCTTCACGGCGCTCGTCGACGCGGGGAGGTCCGTCCGGGCAGGGACGCCGTTGCTCCGTCTGGACATCGACGTCATCGCACAGGGGGCCGCGAGCCTCCTGACCAGCTGTGTCGTGCTCACGCCCGGCGTCGAGGTGGAGCCATTCGTTGGCGGCACGCACTGCCGTGCCGGCACCGACGCGCTGCTGCGCATCCGACTGCCGGAGACGGCGGTTGCCGTCGCAGGCGGGGCCAAGGAGGTGGGGCCGTCATCGTCGGCGCCCGATGTACAGACCCGAACGGTCATCGTCCGCGAGTCCAGCGGCCTCCACGCGCGCCCGGCCGCGCTGCTCGCGACCATCGCACGCGGGTTCGAGGCTGAGCTCCGGCTGGCCAAGGGCGCGCGCGCGGTGGACGTGCGGAGCGTCGTGGGGCTCCTCACCCTCGAGGCCGCCTGCGGCGACGCGCTGACGCTCACCGCCGCCGGCGCGGACGCGGAGGCCGCGCTGGACGCCGTCGCGGGATGGTTCGGCGGTGCCACACCGTACACGATGACCTCACGGGCCCCGATCCTGACGGGGACGCTTCGGGGCATCGCCGCGGCGCCTGGCCTTGCCGTCGGGGCCGTCCGGCAGTGGGCCGCGGAGGCGCCGGTGCGCCCGCGGCGCACGGAGGACGCGACGGGCGAACGTCGGCGTCTGGAGGCCGCCACGGCCACCGCCGGCATCGAACTGGAGACGCTGCGCGACCGCTTGATCGCTGAAGGGCACGCGGCGCGGGCGCGCATCTTCGATGCGCACCTCGCGCTCCTCCGCGATCCGGAGCTGGTCTCAGAGGCCGAGGACCGGCTCCTCGAAGGGTTCGCGGCCGAGTGGGCCTGGTGGTCCACCTGCGCTGCCCAGGCCGAACGGCTGCGCGGGCTGCGTGATGCCACCCTCGCCACGCGCGCCACGGACCTGCGCGACGTGGGGCGGCGCGTGACGCGCCTGCTCGGCGAGGGCGAGGCCTCCGTAGACGCGCTGGCCGCCCTCGCGGGGCTGATCGTCGTGGCGGAGGACCTCACGCCGAGTGAGGTGGTGGACCTCGGTCGGGCTGGCGTGGTTGGCCTTTGCATGACCTCCGGGGGCGCCAACGCCCACGCGGCGATCCTGGCCCGCGGCTTGGGGCTCCCCACCGTGGTCGGAATCGATCCGGCCGTCCTCGGCGTGCCCGATGGCGTGGAGGCCATCCTCGATGCCGGGACAGGCACGCTGCAGTTGGCGCCGGGCGCCGAGGCTTGCGAGGCGGTCCACGCGCGGCAGCAGCGCGCGCAGGCGCGGCACGCCGCCGACCTCGCCGCGGCGCACGCCCCGTCGGTGACGCAGGACGGCCAGCACGTGCCGGTGCTTGCCAACGTTGGCGATGCCGATGGGAGCGGGGCGCGTCGGGCGTTGGCGGCCGGGGCGGAGGGAATCGGCCTGTTCCGGAGCGAGTTCGCCTTTGAGCATCGCGCGGAGTCACCCACCGAGGCGGAGCAGGTGGCGAGCTATTCGGCGGCGGCGGGGGGGATCGGGGTGGGGCGACCGGTGGTGATCCGTCTCCTTGACGTGGGGGGCGACAAGCCGCTCCCCTACCTGCCGATGCCGATCGAGGCGAACCCCTTCCTCGGAGAGCGGGGCCTGCGGTTTCTCTTCACGCACGAGACGGTGTTGCGCACGCAGCTGCGCGCCGTGCTGCGCGCGGCGGCCGCAGGCCCCGTGGCGCTCCTATTGCCCATGGTGACCACGCTGGATGAACTCACGCGGGTGCGGGCGCTCGTCGAGGCGGAGCGGGTGGCCCTCGGGGCGCCGGCGATCCCCGTGGGGGTGATGATCGAGACGCCGGCGGCCGCGCTCCTCGCCGATCGACTCGCGGCGTCGGCGGACTTTCTCTCCATCGGCACCAACGACCTCACCCAGTACGCGCTGGCGATGGACCGCACGCACCCGCGGCTCGCGGCCCAGGCGGATGCGCTCCATCCCGCGGTACTCCGCCTGATCGCGCAGACCGTTGAGGGGGCGCGCCAGCACCGCCGCCCCGTCACGGTGTGCGGGGCGCTCGCGGGGGATCTCGCCGCCGTGCCCCTCCTGTTGGGGCTCGGTGTCGAGGAGCTGAGCGTGGACGTGCCGCTCATCGCGGCGGTGAAGGCGCGGGTGCGCGGCCTCACGCTGGCCGACTGTCGGGTGACGGCGCAGGCGGCCCTCGCCTGCGCTGACGCCACCGAGGTGCGCGCGCTCGCTGCGGCGCGCCACGGGGAGGAGAGCTGACCATGGCACGCCTGCGATTCGGGTGGCTGCAGCAGGTCGGCAAGTCCCTCATGCTCCCGGTGTCGGTGCTCCCGGCGGCGGGGATCCTGCTCGGCATCGGCAGCGCGGGATTCGCCGTGCTCCCGCCCGCGGCCTCGACGCTGATGGCCCAGGCCGGAGGCGCGATCTTCGGGAATCTTCCGCTGATCTTCGCGGTGAGCGTGGCTCTGGGCCTGACCGGGGGCGAGGGGGCCGCGGCGCTCGCCGCCGTGGTCGGCTTCGCCGTCCTCGTGGCGACGATGGGCGCGGTGGCGCCGCACCTCGGCTACGCGCCCGAGGCGCTCCGTCCCGTCCTCGGCATCCCGAGCATCGACACCGGCGTCTTTGGTGGGCTCGTCATCGGGACGATCGTCGCAGCGCTATACCGGCGGTACGCGGGGGCCAAGCTGCCGGCGGCGCTCGGCTTCTTCTCCGGCTCGCGCCTCATCCCCATCCTCGCCACCCTCGCGGCGGTCGTCACCGGCGTGGCGCTCGCGGTGGCTTGGCGCCCGATCGGGGCGCAGATCGGTGCCTTCTCGCACTGGGCCGCGACGGAGAGCCCCGCGACGGCGTTCACGCTGTATGGGCTGGTGGAGCGGGCGCTCCTGCCGTTCGGGCTGCACCACATCTGGAACGCGCCGTTCTTCTTCGAGGTGGGGCAGTTCGTCGACCCCGCGACGGGCCAGCTCGTGCGCGGGGAGATCCCGCGGTTCATGGCGGGGGACCCCACGGCGGGGCATCTCGCGGGCGGGTACCTGTTCAAGATGTGGGGGCTGCCGGCGGCGGCCGCCGCCATCTGGCGCACCGCGCGATCGGAGCAGCGCACGAAGGTCGGCGGCATCATGCTCTCGGCCGCGTTGACCTCGTTCCTGACGGGGATCACCGAGCCGATCGAGTTCGCCTTCCTCTTCGTGGCCCCCGTGCTCTACGGCCTGCATGCGGTGTTGGCGGGGCTCGCTTATCTAGTGGCGATCCTGCTCGGCATCCGGCATGGAACGTCCTTCTCGCACGGACTCATCGACTACGTGGTGCTCTTCCCGCGGAGCACGCACGGGGCGTGGCTGCTCTGGCTCGGGCCGCTCTACGCCGTGGGGTACTTCACGATCTTCCGCTGGGCCATCCTGCGCTGGCAGCTCGCGACCCCCGGGCGGGAACCCGAGCTGGCGGCGGGCCCGGCGGCGGGGGCGGCCGACTCCCTCGCGGCACGGCTCGTGGCGGCGTTCGGTGGGGCGGAGAACATCGCCGCGCTCGACGCGTGCATCACCCGCCTGCGGGTGGAGGTCCGCGACCCGGCGCGCGCGCACCCGGAGGCGCTCAAGGCGCTCGGGGCGACGGGCGTCTTCCAGGCCGGCGCGAGCGTGCAGGCCGTGTTCGGCACGCGATCGGAGGCGCTCAAGGGGGAGATGCGGCGCGTCCTCGGCGGTGGGGCCCCGGCGGGCGATCCGGACGGCGACGCCCTGCTCGCCGCGCTGGGCGGGGCCGCGAACGTCTCGGCGGTCGCGGATGTGGCGGGGACTCGGGTCCGCGTCGTGCTGCGCGACCTCGGACGCCTGGACGAGTCGGCGCTGACGGCGCTCGGCGTGCGTGGGGTCCAGATGCTCGACGGGGGCGTCGCGCACCTCGTGGTCGGTGCGGACGCCCCCGTCGTGGCGCAGGCCCTGCGGTCCCGGCTCAGTTCCCCAGCAGGAACTTGAGCGGAATCTCCACGCGCTGGCGCCACGCCCGCTCCGTGTGTTCGGCGCCCTCGAACACCCGGCTCAGGACGGCCGTGCCCGTGTAGCCCTTGGTGCGGAAGAGCGTGTCCGCCCGCGCCTGGAACTCGCCATATGTGGCGTCGAGCGTCATCGTCCCCCGGTCCATGTACACCCGGTGCGTGGCCGGGTCCGGGAGCTCCTTCGCGAGGTAGTCGAGCATCGCCCCGTCCCCGGCCGGCCAATGCGTCGACAGGGCGGCCACGGCGCCGAACACGTCCGGAAACTCGGCCATCGCGTAGAGCGAGATGATTCCGCCCATGCTCGAGCCCATCAGCATCGTGTCGTCCCGGCCGGTGCGGGTGCGATACGTGCGGTCGATGTACGGCTTGAGTTCGGTGATGAGGAAGCGCAGGTAGCCGTCGGAGAGCGGCCGTCCCGTGACCGGAGGGAGCTCGGAGCCCATCGAGAAGACCGAGTCGTCGGGGGCGAGGGACTTGGCCCCCATGTACTCCTGGCTCCGGCGCGACGAGTTCCAGATGCCGACGAGGATCGCCGGGCGCACCTGCCGCTCCGCGATGAGCCGCGTCATCGTCTCGTCGAGCCCCCAATCGACGCCGCTGAACGACGTCGCGGGATCGAACACGTTCTGTCCGTCCTGCAGGTAGATCACCGGGTAGCGCGCGGTGGTGTCACGCCCGTAGCCCGGTGGGAGCCAGACCTCGACCTGCCGCGGTGAGATGTTGCGGGACGCGAAGCTCCGGACAATGCGTCGCTCCCCGGTCACGCCGAGCGAGGGACCGGGCACCTCGCGCGCGGTGATCGGGAAGATGCATCCCGCGCGTCGCGGCAGGGCGATGACGACGACGTTCCCCTGCGGCTCTGGCGTCGCGCACGCCTCGAGCAGGTCGGGGCCGAGCAGGCCCAGCGGCACGCGCACCGTGGTGGCCGTCGTGTCGTTGTTGATGGCGACGAGCGTGTTGCCGCGCCGGTAGACCCAGGTCTGCTCGGTCAGCACCACCGTCTCGGTCTGTGGCCCGCGAAGGTCGGCCCGTGCAGCCCGGAGCTTCACCAGCGCCTGCAGGTGCGCAAACACCTGGTCCTCCTCGGGGGTGCGCCCCGTCGGCTCGAACGCGTTCCGCGCGTCGCCGGCCCAGCCGCCGGGGAAGTCCCGCCGGTTGTCGGGGTCCCCGCCGCCCGGCATGGCGATCTCATCGCCGTAATACACCAGCGGGGTGCCGCGTGAGGTCATCAGCACGGTGTAGGCGAGCTTGAGCCCGTCGATCGTGGCCCGGGGGTCGCTCATGAAGCGCGGGACGTCGTGCAGACCGAGCAGCGTGACCAGCGAGCTTGGATCCTTGTACAGCCGGTCGCGCGCGAGCATCTGCGCCACGCCGCGCACGGAGCCGCCCTCCGCGAAGGCGCTCCGCAGCGGGTAGTAGAGCGGGAAGTCGAACAGCGCGTCCACGCCGGTGTCGATACCGTCCCACTGCGCCACGCCGCCCTGGAAGAACGCCGTCATCGTGGGATCGCCGTCGAGGACCTCCCCCACGACCTTCAGCGTCGGGAATTCCTTCTTGATGGCCCGCATCCAGTCGCGCCAGAAGGCGCGGGGGACGTAGGGCCAGGTGTCCTGCCGGATCCCATCGAGCCCGGTGACGCCGACCCACCAGAGCGTGTTCTGGAGGAGGTACTGCTTGACCTCCGGGTCGTCCTGATTGAGGTCGGGGAGGATGTCGAGGAACCACCCGTCGAGCGTCTCCTCGCGCAGGCGCGGCGAGGCATACGGATCGGCGAGGGTCCAGGTCTGCCAGGTGTTGTTCGGATGCCGGTCGGCGGTGCCGTGGTACCAGGTCGGGGTGGGCGCGTCGGTCACCCACGGGTGATACGGGCCCGTGTGGTTCGCGACCATGTCCATCACGATCTTGATGCCGCTCGCGTGCGCCTCGTCCACCACCTTGCGGAACTCGTCGAGCGAGCCGAGGTGCTCGTCGACTGCGTAGAAATCCGTGGCGCCGTACCCGTGATAATCGGTGATCGGCTGCCCGTCGTACGTCTCCTTTCGGTTGAGCCCATCGTTGTTGTCGTAGATGGGGTTCATCCAGACGGCCGTGATCCCGAGCGACTTCAAGTAGGGGAGCTTCTGGCGGACGCCGGCGAGGTCCCCGCCGTGGTAGTACCGTCCCTTGGCGCGGTCGAGCAGGCCGGTCCCGCGTGGGTCGTCGTTGGAGGGATCGCCGTTGGCGAAGCGGTCCGGCATCAGCAGGTACATCACGTCGTTGCGGTCGAACCCGAGGAACCGGCCCTGCCGCGAGAGCGGCGGGAGGACCTCGAATCGTGCGGTGTCGCGCCCCGCCGCCGTGGCGACGACGAGATCATACGTGCCGGGGCGCGCCACGGTGCCGCCGGGGATGGTGACGTCGGCGAATACATACGTGCCGGCGTCGTTCACCTTGGGCACGCCGCACCGGAGCGCGCCGCACTCGAGCCTCGCCCCGGCGAGGTGCCGGCCGCGGATCATCACCCGCACGGGGTTGATCGTCGAGCCCTGCCACCAGCTCGGCGGGTCGGTCTTCAGGACCTCGGGTGCCTGGGCCCCGAGCGCGGCGGTGAGGAAGGGCAGGAGGAGCAGACGTCTCATGCGGGGGTCTCGGACCGGTCGTCGACGAAGAGGGTGAGTGCCGCAGCGATGGCCAGGGCGACGCCCCCCGCGACGACGGCCGCCATGCGGTTGTTGTCGAGGAGGTGCAGCATCACCCAGCCGAAGCCGAGCGAGGCCACGATCTCCGGGATGACGATGAAGAAGTTGAAGATGCCCATGTAGATGCCGGTCTTCCCCTCGGGGATGGAGCCGGCGAGGATGGCGTACGGCATCGAGAGGATGCTCGCCCACGCGATGCCGACGCCCACCATCGAGGCCAGCAGCAGCGTGGGCTGCGTGATGACGGCGACGGAGGCGAGGCCGGCTGCGCCCGCGAGGAGGCAGAGGGCGTGCGTCCACGTGCGGCCGAAGCGGCTGGCGAGGCGCGGGAGGAAGAACGCAAACAGGAAGCAGACGAGCGAGTAGGCGCTGAAGCAGACGCCGGCCCACTCGATGCCCTCCTGATAGCGGGGGGACGTGGCGTCCGCGGCCCCGAACACGTCCGTCGCGACCGCAGTCGAGAAGTAGAGCCACATGCAGAAGAGGCCGAGCCAGGTGAAGAGCTGGACGGCCGCGAGCTGGCGCATGGCGCGGGGCATCGCCCGCACCGCGGCGATGATCTCGCCCGCCGCCGCCCCGAGCCCACCCGTCCGGGCCTGGCGCGCGCTGAATGCCGCGAGGTCCGCCGGCGGGCGCTCCGGCGTGGTCAGCACCGTGTAGAGCACCGCTCCAAGGAACGCCGCGGCGCCCACGTAGAACGACAGCTGCACCGTCACCGGGATCGCCCCCGCGCCCGCGCCCCCCGTGACGCCGAACCAGTGCGTCATCATCCAGGGCAGGGAGGAGGCGATCACCGCGCCGAGCCCGATGAAGAAGCTCTGCATCGCATAGCCCCGCGTCCGCTCATCCGCGGGGAGGAGATCGGAGACGAAGGCCCGGAACGGCTCCATCGAGACGTTGATGGACGCGTCGAGGATCCAGAGGAGGCCGGCCGCCATCCAGAGTGCCGAGGCGTTCGGCATCGCGATGAGCGCGAGGGAGCTCAGCACCGCGCCGATGAGGAAGTAGGGCCGGCGGCGTCCCCAGCGCGGCGACCAGGTGTGGTCGCTGAGGTGCCCGATGATCGGCTGCACGATGAGCCCGGTGAGGGGCGCCGCGAGCCAGAGCATCGGGATCTGCTCCGGTTTGGCCCCGAGGTACTCGTAGATGGCGCTCATGTTCGCCATCTGGAGCCCCCAGCCGAACTGGATGCCCAGGAACCCGAAACTCATGTTCCAGATGGTGGAGAAGCGGGTCGCGGTCGGGGTCGTCGCCATCGGGGGGGATCCTCTAGCGCTGATACAGGTGGACGAGCTCGCGCAGGCGCCCGGCGATCTCCGGGGTCACCTGGTCCCAACGGAAGCGGAAGGTCCAGTTGCCGCCGAGGCGGCCGGGAAGGTTCATGCGGGCCTCGGAACCGAGCCCCAGCACGTCCTGCATGGGCAGCAGGGCGGTGTCCGCCACGGAGGCGAGTACCTCGCGGATGAAGCGCCAATGTACCTCGCGCCCGTCCCAGCCGAGATAGCGCATCGCGAAGGCCTTCTCACGCTGCACGTCCTCCGCGCTGCGGGTCGAATCCCCGCCTCCGGTGGACGCCCACCATCCCACCATCGTGTCGTTGTCGTGCGTGCCAGTGTACACCACCCGCTCGCGCGGATAGGTGTGCGGCTGGAAGTCGTTCGCGGAGCCGTCGCTGCCAAACGCGAACTGGAGGATGGCCATCCCGGGGTAGCCGAACCGCGTGCGGAGAGCCTCCACCTCGGGCGTGATCAGGCCGAGGTTCTCGGCGATGATGGGCACCGGGCCCAGCGCCGCGGTGATCGCGGTGAAGAGTGCCTCGCCCGGCGCCTTGACCCAGCGGCCGTGCACGGCGGTCGTGTCGTCGCCGGGCACCTCCCAGTACGCCTCGAAGCCCCGGAAGTGGTCGATGCGCACCACGTCGAAGTTCGCGAACATCGCGCGCATCCGGCGGATCCACCACTGGAAGCCGTCGGCGGCCATCCGGTCCCACGCGTAGATCGGGTTGCCCCAGAGCTGGCCGGTGGCGCTGAAGTAGTCGGGGGGGACGCCGGCCTGCACCGCCGGGCGCCCGTCGGCCCGGAGCTGGAACTGGTCGGGGTTCGCCCAGACGTCCGCGGAGTCGTGGGCCACGTAGATCGGCAGGTCCCCGATGAGCCGGATGCCACGACGGTTCGCCTCAGCTTTCAGCGCCCGGAACTGCAGGAAGAAGAGGTGTTGGACGAGACGGTGATGCTCGATCGCGTCCGCGTGCTGCGCGCGCGCCGCCGCGAGGGCGGCGGGCTCACGCGCGGCCAACGCGGGCGTCCAGTCGGTCCAGGCCACGCCCCCGTGCGCCTCCTTGAGGGCCATGAAGAGCGCGTAGTCGTCGAGCCACCACGCCTCGGCGGCGCAGAAGGCCTCATAGCCCGCGTCCCGGGGCGTCCGGCGCGTGGCCTCGCGCAGCGCCGCCTGCTTGCGAGGGATCACCGCGCCGAAGTCGACGTGATCCGCCGGGAAGTCCCCCGCGCAGCCGTCCACGTGCACCAGCAACGGGTTCCCTGCGAACGCGCTGAAGCACTGGTACGGGGAATCCCCGTAGCCCGTCGGGCCGATCGGCAGCACCTGCCAGTAGCGCATCCCCGTGCCGGAGAGGAAATCCAGGAAGCGGTAGGCGTCCTCCCCGAAGTCCCCGATGCCACAGGGCCCGGGAAGGGAGGTCGGGTGCAGGAGGATGCCTGCGGCGCGCGGGAAGCTCATAGCTGAGGCGAATGGTGGGGCGATTCCTCGCCCTGCGCCACTCCCGGCACAGGATGCTCGGCGAAGAGCACTACCGTCCGGGGGGACAGCGGTTGGACCAGGTCTGCGATGGGGGCCGGGTGCACCGGGTCGGCGAGGCCGGCGGCGCTGTCGATGACCCGGTGCCAGCCGCAGCCGGGCCGCGGCTCCGGGAGCAGGACCTCTCCCGCATGGAGAGCGCCATGCAAGGCGAGGAACACCCGGTCCGCGCCCGTCTCGTCGTCTGCCGTGAGGACGAGGCAGAGGGTGCGCACCAGGCCGTCATTCCAGTCGCGCTCGTGCATTGGGCCCCCGTCGGGCCGGCGCCATTCCACGTCGTTCAAACCGGCGCGAACCGCCTCGCGCGTGAGCCAGCGGTCGGCGTGCAGCGCCTGATGGATGCATCGGGTGGCGAGCAGCCCTCGCGTGAACGCGATGAGCGCCCGGTCGGCGGAGTTCCAGTCCACCCAGGTGGTCGCGTTGTCCTGCGCATAGGCGTTGTTGTTCCCTCGCTGCGTCCGACCGAGCTCGTCCCCCATCCCCAGCATCGGGGTGCCGCGGGAACAGCAGAGGGTGGCGAGCAGGGCGCGCACGTCGCGCGCGCGCGCGGCCAGGATCTCCGGGTCGTCGGTGGGCCCCTCCACCCCGTGATTCCACGACAGGTTGTGGTCCGCGCCGTCTCGGTTCCCCTCGCCGTTGGCCTGATTGTGCTTGTGCACGTAGGCCACGAGATCCGCCAGCGGGAAGCCGTCGTGTGCGGCAACGAAGTTCACGGCGTCCGTTGGGCGGCGGTGCCGCCCACGGAACACGTCGGGGGAGCCCGCGATCCGCGTCGCCAGGTCACCGAGCCCCTCGCCGGCCCCCCGCCAGAAGCGGCGGACCGTGTCCCGGTACCGGTCGTTCCACTCCCCCCAGCCCGGCGCAAAGGCGCCGAGGCGATGCCCGCCGGGGCCCACGTCCCACGGCTCCGCCACGTGGCGGAGCTCGCGGAGCAGGGGGTCTTGAGCAATCGCGGCCAGCAGCGGAGCATCGGGCTGGAAGCCGTGCGCGCTGCGGCCCAGCGTCGTCGCGAGATCGTATCGGAAGCCGTCGACCCCGGCCTCGACGGCCCAGTGCCGCAGCGCGTCGAGCGCGAGGCGCATCACCGCCGGCCGGTCGAGGGCGAGGGTGTTCCCACACCCGGTGTCGTTGACATAGCGGTGCCGATGCCCAGGGACGAGGCGGTAGTACCCGGCATTGTCGAGGCCGCGGAGCGAGAGCGTCGGCCCATGGGCGTCCCCCTCGCCGCTGTGGTTGAAGACGACGTCGAGCAGCACCTCGAGCCCCGCAGCGTGGAGTGCGTCCACCATCGCGCGGACCTCGGCCATCCCCCCGGGCGCGAGCCGCGGGTCGGGGGCCATCCAGCCAATGGTGGAGTAGCCCCAGTAGTTGGTCAGCCCCAGGCGTGCGAGGTGCGGCTCGTCCACCGCCGCCGCGAGCGGCATCAGCTCGACCGTCGTCACGCCCAGCTCGACGAGATGGCGGAGGGCGGCGGGGTGGGCGAGCCCGGCACAGGTGCCACGGAGCTCGGCCGGTACGTCCGGGTGCGCCTGGGTGAACCCCTTCACGTGCAACTCGTACATGACCACGTGCTCGTTGGGGAGGCGTCGGGCGCGTCGCGCCGCGATGGCCGCCCCGAGGTCCGACGTGACCGGGGCCGGCACCACGGCCTTCGGCACGTCGGGGCCGCTGTCCCGGTCGTCGCGCGTGCCGTCCGGGTGCTCGCCGAGCATCGAGGGCCGCAGGGCGAAGGGACGGTCGAGCTGCACGGCGTAGGGATCCACGAGCAGCTTGGCCGGATTGAACCGGTGGCCTTCGTGCGGGGCCCAGGGGCCGTGAGCGCGCAGGCCGTAGCGTGCGCCGGAGTGGATGCCCGGGATCACGCCGTGGAACAGGTCGCCGGTGCGATGCGGCAACGGGATGCGGGCGGTCTCGTGTCGGCTGTCGGCGTCGTACAGGCAGACGTCCACACCGGTCGCGTGCGGGGCGTGCACGGCGAACTCCACGCCGTGCGCCCGGACCGTCGCGCCGAGGGGGAGGGTCGCGCTCACCGTCGGCGGGCGTGCGCCGCGCGCAGGGCGCGATACAGCGCCGCGTAGTGGGTGGCCGGGGTGCGCCACCCCACCTCGGTCGCCATCCCACGGCGTTGCATCCCCTGCCAGGTGCGCGCATCGCGGCGGAGGCGGATCGTGCGCTCGATGGCGAGGGCGAGGTCGTCGACGGAGTCGGGGGTGAACACCACCCCCGTGCCGGCCCCGCTTGCGAGGGCCATCGGGTTGGCATCGACCACCGTGTCCGCGAGCCCCCCCACGCGGGCCACGACCGGGATGGCGCCGTATCGCAACGCGCAGAGCTGCGTGAGTCCACAGGGCTCGAAGCGCGAGGGGACGAGGAGCGCATCGATGCCCGCGTGGAGCTGGTGCGCGAGCGCCTCGTCGTATCCGAGGTGCACGGCTACGCGGCCGGGGTGAGCGGCGGCGGCACGCAGCAGCGCATCCTGCAGGTCCGCGTCCCCCGAGCCGACCACCACGAGTTGCGCCCCGGCCCGGTCGAGGCTGGGGAGGGCGCCGAGGAGGAGGTCGACGCCCTTCTGCCACGTGAGGCGGCTCACCATGCCGAAGAGCGGCGCCTCCGGCGACAGCGCGAGCCCGAGGCGTCCCTGGAGTGCCGCCTTGTTCTGCGCGCGCGCGCGCAGGTACTTCGAGTCGTACGGCATCGCCACGTGCGGATCGGTGCGGGGATCCCAGACGTCGGTGTCGATCCCATTGAGGATGCCCGAGAGCACGGCGGCCCGTTCGCGGAGCAGGCCGTCGAGCCCCATGCCATGGGCGGCGGTACGGATCTCCGCCGCGTACGTGGGCGAAACCGTCGTGAGCCGATCCGCGAGGGCGAGCCCCGCCTTCAGGAAGCCCACATCCCCGTAGTACTCCACGCCGTGCAGCGAGAACGCCTCGGCGGGGAGCCCGAGCTCGGGGAACCGCTCCCCGGGGAACTGGCCCTGGTACGCCAGGTTGTGCACGGTCAGCACCGACGGCGGTGCGGAGCCGGCGCCGTAGCGGAGGTACGCCGGGGTGAGCCCCGCCTGCCAGTCGTGAGCGTGCACGAGGTCTGGCGTCCAGTCGGGGACGAGGCCGCACGCGACCGCGGCCGCGGCGCGGGACAGCGCCGCGAAGCGCTCGAAGTTGTCCGGCCAGTCACGCCCGTCCGGGCCGGCGTACGGATTGCCGGGTCGGTCGTAGAGATGTGGGGCGTCGAGGACGAGCACGTCGAGCCCCGTCGCGCGCCCGGCGATCACCTGCGCGTCCCCGCCGAAGAGCGCGGGCAGCGTCGCGACGCGACGCCCGTCGGCCAGGGCCTCGCGCACCGCCGGGTACCCCGGGAGCATCGTCCGCACGGCGACATCGTGCGGCGCGAGTGCGGCAGGCAGGGCGCCGACGACGTCGGCCAACCCGCCGGTCTTCACGAGCGGGAACGCCTCCGCGGCGACGGAGAGGACGCGGCACGCACTCACGTCGCGAGCCGGTCGATCATCGGCTGGGTGATGAGGCAGATGCCGTTCGGCGTCCGCCGGAAGCGCGCCGCGTCGGCCTCCGGATCCTCTCCGACGATGAGACCCGGTGGGATCCGGACGCCCTTGTCCACCACCACGCGCTCCAGCCGCGCCCCGCGACCGACCTCCACGTACGGGAGCACCACGGCCTCCGAGACGCGGCTGTAGGAGCGCACCTGCACGCCGGTGAAGAGCAGGGAGCGGCGCACCTCGGCCCCGGAGACGATGCACCCGCCGGAGACGAGCGACGAGACCGCGCTCCCCCGGCGCCCGTCGAGGTCGTGCACGAACTTCGCGGGCGGGACGATCTCCGCGTGCGTCCAGATGGGCCAGTCGTGGTCGAAGAGGTCGAGGTGCGGTACCACATCAGTGAGGCCGACGTTCGCCTCCCAGTACGCGTCCACCGTCCCCACGTCTCGCCAGTACGCCTGCGTCTCCTCGGCGGACCGCACGCACGACTCGGTGAAGCGGTGCGCCACGGCGCGGCCATGCGTCACGAGGTACGGGATGATGTCCTTACCGAAGTCACGCGACGAGTGCGGATCCGCCGCATCACGCCGGAGCTGCTCGTGGAGGAAGTCGCGTCGGAACACGTAGATACCCATCGACGCCAGCGCATACCCGGGCCGGCCGGGCATCTCCGGCGGATGCGCCGGCTTCTCGACGAAGTCCACGATGCGGTCGCGGTCGTCCACCGCCATCACGCCGAGCCCCGTCGCCTCGTGCACCGGGACCTCGACACAGGCGATCGTGACGTCGGCATCGGAGTTCACGTGCTGCACGAGCATCCGCTCGTAGTCCATCTTGTACACGTGGTCGCCGGCGAGGATGAGGAGATACTCCGGGCCGTAGCCGTCGATGATGTCGATGTTCTGATAGACCGCATCCGCGGTGCCGGCGTACCACTGGTCCTCGCTCACGCGCTGGCTCGCCGGGAGGATGTCGAAGCTCTCGTTGCGCTCCGTGCGGAGGAAGTTCCAGCCCCGCTGCAGGTGGCGGATGAGGCTGTGCGCCTTGTACTGGGTCGCCACTGCGAGGCGGCGGATGCCCGAGTTGAGGGCGTTCGAGAGCGTGAAGTCCACGATGCGCGACTTGCCGCCGAAGTACACTGCCGGCTTGGCGCGGCGGTCGGTGAGTTCCATCAGGCGCGAGCCGCGCCCCCCGGCCAGGACATAGGCCATCGTGGCGCGGGCGATCGGGGTCGAGTAGGTGGTGCGCATCAGCGGACCTCGTGGGAGGAGACGGAGCGGTCAGCGGTCATCGGGCACGAGCCAGAGCGAGGCGAGTGGCGGGAGCGTGATCAGGGCGGAGGCGGGGCAGCCATGGGCCGGGCCACCATCGGCCAGTACCCCACCGGCGTTCCCCACGTTCGAGCCACCGTACACGGCGGCGTCGGTGTTGAGCACCTCGCGCCAGCGCCCCGGACGCGGGAGACCGAGCTGATACCCGGGCCGCGGCACCGGCGTGAAGTTGGCGATGACCACCACGGGTCGCGCGTCGCCCCCCCCGTGGCGCACCCACGCGAAGACCGACGCGTCGGCGTCGTCCACGACGAGCCACTGGAACCCATCGGGCACGCCGTCCAAGGCATGGAGCGCCGGCTGGGCGCGCAGGAGCGCGTTGCAGTCCCGGACCAAGGTGGTGACGTCGCGGTGGCCCGGCGCCTGTGCGAGGGTCCAGTCGAGGGTGCCGTCGTGATTCCACTCGCGGGACTGGGCCGACTCGCCGCCCATGAAGAGGAGCTTCTTCCCGGGGTGCCCCCACATGAAGCCGTAGTACGCCCGGAGAGTCGCGAGTCGTTGCCAGGGGTCGCCGGGCACCTTGTCCATCCAGGCGCCCTTGCCGTGGACGACCTCGTCGTGCGAGAGCGGGAGGATGAACTCCTCGGAGAACGCGTACACCAGCCCGAACGTCATCCGGTCGTGGTGCCAGCGGCGATGCACCGGGTCCTCGCGCAGGTAGGCGAGCGTGTCGTGCATCCAGCCCATGTTCCACTTGAAGCCGAACCCGAGCCCGCCCCCCGACGTCGGCCGGGAGACGCCGGGCCACGCGGTGCTCTCCTCCGCGATCATCAGCACGCCGGGGTGTCGCGCGTGCACCACCTCGTTGAGGCGGCGCAGGAACGCCACCGCCTCGAGGTTCTCCCGGCCGCCGTGCACGTTGGGCACCCACTCGCCGGGCGCCCGGGAGTAATCCAGGTAGAGCATCGAGGCCACGGCGTCGACGCGCAGCCCGTCGACGTGGTAGCGCTCGAGCCAGAAGAGCGCGTTCGCCAGCAGCAGGTTCGCCACCTCGCGGCGGCCGAGGTTGTAGATCGCCGTGTGCCAGTCCGGGTGGAAACCGAGCCGTGGATCCTCGTGCTCATAGAGCGCCGTGCCGTCGAAGCGGGCGAGGCCGTGGGGATCCGTGGGGAAGTGGGCCGGCACCCAATCGAGGATCACACCGAGCCCCGCCTGATGGCAGCGGTCCACGAAGCGCGCGAAGGCCTCGGGGGCACCGAACCGTGCCGTGGGGGCGAAGAGCCCGACGGGCTGGTATCCCCAGGACCCGTCGAACGGATGCTCGCTCACCGGCAGGAGCTCGAGGTGCGTGAAGCCGAGAGAGGTGGCGTACGGGATGAGCGCGTCTGCGAGCTCGTCGTAGGTGAGCCACCGACCGTCGGGCCCGCGGCGCCAGGAGCCGAGGTGCACCTCGTAGATGGCCATCGGGGCGCGGTGCGGCGCAGTCTGGGCCCGCCGGGCCATCCACGCCTCGTCCCGCCAGCGGAACCGCGTCGTGTCGCGGACGATGGACGCCGTGGCCGGGCGGACCTCGGCGCCGAACCCGACGGGATCCGCCTTCGCCGGCAGCAAGGTGCCGTCGGGTCCCAGGAGCTCGTACTTGTAGTGCGCTCCCTCGCCGACGTCAGGCAGAAAGAGTTCCCAGACGCCGGTGCCGTGCCGGAGGCGCATCGGGTGACGGCGTCCGTCCCAGGCGTTGAAGTCGCCGATGACGGAGACGCGTCGCGCGTTCGGGGCCCAGACCGCGAAGCGGGTGCCGGGGACGCCCTCGTGCGTGCCGGGGTGCGCGCCGAGACGATCGGACAGCGCCTCGTGCGTCCCTTCCCCGATGAGCCAATCGTCCATCGGGCCCAGCACTGGGCCGAACGCGTAGGGATCGTGGAGTGTCCACGAGTCGGCACCGTGCGTCGCGCGCAGGCGGTAGCGGGGACGTCCGCGGATCGGGCCCTCGAAGAGCCCGGCCTCGTGCACGCGGGTCAGCGTGGCGAGCATGCCGCCGCGCGGGCCGACGGCGGTGAGTGTCTCCGCGCCGGGCACGAAGGCCCGGAGTCGCTGCTGACGGCCGACCCGGTGCACGCCGAGCACGGCGAAGGGATCGCCATGGGTCCCCGAGACGATGGCGTGGATCGCCTCGGCGGAGAGGGACGGCGCCGTGGGCGCCGTCCCGGACGCGGCGTCACCGCCGCGGCGCGGCATCCCAGATCTCGGTGGCGTACTCGCGAATCGTCCGGTCCGACGAGAACCATCCCATCCGCGCCGTGTTCAGGACCGCCCGGCGCCACCACGCGTCGGGCGTACGCCAGGTCTGAGCCACCTCACCCTGCGCGGCGTGATAGGCATCGAAGTCGGCGCAGACCATGAAGAAGTCCCGCGTCCGGAGCTGGTCCACGAGCCCCCGGTAGCGGGCCGGGTCGTCCGGCGAATAGACGCCGAGCGCGAGGTCGTCGAGCACCTGCCGCAGGGCGGGGGAGGCCGCGATGGCCGCCGAGGCGTCGAGCCCCGCGGCACGCCGCTGCGTCACCTCGTCCGCCAGCAACCCGAAGAGGAAGAGGTGCTCCGCGCCGACGTGGTCGCGGATCTCGATGTTCGCGCCGTCGAGCGTCCCGATGGTGAGCGCGCCGTTGAGGGCGAGCTTCATGTTGCCCGTCCCCGAGGCCTCCATTCCGGCCGTCGAGATCTGCTCCGAGACGTCGGCGGCCGGGATGATGGCTTCGGCGAGGCTCACGTTGTAGTTCGGCAGGAACACGACCTTCAAGCGATCGCCGATCACGGGGTCGTGGTTGACCACGCGCGCGACGTCGTTGGCGAGCTTGATGATCAGCTTGGCGGTGTGGTAGCCCGCCGCGGCCTTGCCGGCGAAGAGGCGGACCCGTGGCACCCAGTCGTCGTGCGGCCGGGCGCGCATCGCGTTGTAGAGTGCGATGGTCTCGAGCAGGTTGAGCAGCTGCCGCTTGTACTCGTGGATGCGCTTGATCTGCACGTCGACGAGCGCGTCCGGGTCGAGGCGCACGCCGACCTGCTCCGCGACCAGCTGCGCGAGGGCCGCCTTGTTGGCGCGCCGCACCGCGGCGTAGCGGGCGCGGAACGCTGCGTCGTCCGCGAGGGGCGCCAGGGCCGCCAGTCCCTCCGCGTCATCGAGCACCGCCGGCCCGATGGCCTCGGTGATCAGCGCGGTGAGGCCGGGGTTCGCCTCGTACAGCCAGCGGCGGAAGGTGATGCCGTTCGTCTTGTTGACGATCCGGTCGGGGTAGAGGCCGTGGAAGTCCCGGAAGACCGTCTGCCGCATCAGCTCGGTGTGCAGCGCCGACACGCCGTTCACGCGGCGCGCGGCGAGGAACGCGAGGTTCCCCATCCGCACCGCCCGCTGGCCGTCCTCCTCGATGAGCGAGACGGACTTGAGCAGGGGCGTCGCCGCCCCGCGCGCCCGCAGGCCGTCGAGATGCTGCGCGTTGAGGAGGTAGATGATCTGCATGTGGCGCGGCAGGAGCCCCTCGAGCAGCGACACCGACCACTTCTCCAGCGCCTCGGGAAGGAGCGTGTGGTTCGTGTAGTTGAACACCGCGCGGGTGAGATCCCACGCCTCCGCCCACGGGAGGCCGTGCACGTCCACCAGCAGCCGCATCAATTCCGGAATCCCGATCACGGGATGCGTGTCGTTCAGCTGGATGGCCACGTGGTCGGGCAGGGTCCGCAGGTCCCCGAACTGCCGGATGTGCCGGCGGATCAGGTCCTGCAGTGACGCCGAGGCGAAGAAGATCTCCTGACGCAGCCGCAGCTCGTGGCCGGCCGGCGTGTCGTCGGCCGGATACAGCACCCGCGAGATGGCCTCGAGACGCACCCGGTCGGCGAGCGCCCCGACGTGGTCCCCGCGATTGAAGTCCACGAGCGAGATGGGGTCCATCGCGCGCGCCGACCAGAGCCGGAGCGTGTTCACGTGCGTCCCGCGCCATCCCGTGATCGGCGTATCGTAGGCCACGGCCTTCACGGATTCCGCCGGATGCCAGACGCTCCGCGTGGAGCCGTCGGGCTGCGTCATCGTCTCCACCCGCCCGCCGAAGCCGATGGCGTAGGCCACCTCCGGCCGCTCGAACTCCCACGGGAACCCGGTGGACAGCCACTCCTCCGGGAGTTCCAGCTGCCAGCCGTCACGGAGCACCTGACGGAAGATCCCGTGGTCATAGCGGATGCCGTACCCATATGCCGGGACCTCGAGCGTCGCCATCGACTCCATGAAGCACGCCGCGAGGCGACCGAGGCCGCCGTTGCCGAGGCCGGGGTCGGGCTCGAGGGTGCGGATCTGGTCGAGGGAAATCCCCAACCCCTGCAGCGCCTCGCGCGCAGTCTCGGTCAAGCCGAGGTTGCCGAGGGCGTCCATCAACTGCCGCCCGATCAGGAACTCGAGCGAGAAGTAGTAGACGCGCTTCGCGCCCTGCCGGTAGGTGCGCCGGGTGGCGTCCATCCAATGCTCCACGACGTGGTCGCGCGTCGCGAGCGCCGTGGCGACGTACCAGTCCCGCGGGCGTGCGTGCGGCGCATCCTTGCCCACCGCGCACTGGAGCTTCCGCACGATGTTCGCCCGGAACGTCTCCACGGTCGTCGGGGCGGCGGGCACGTCGGGAATGGCGACGCTCATCGGGCGCGACGGAACAAGCGGACGCCCCACGCCTCGAGCGTGAGGGCAGGGAGGGCGGCGGGCGCCTGGCCCTCGGCCGCGTCAGCGCCGGGGCGGCCCTCCCGCCATGGCGTCACGTCCACATAGCTGGTGCCGCCCACCTCCACCGTGCCGTGGAACGGCCGGTTGGAGAGGTTCACGGCGACGAGGATCTCCTCGGCCGCGTCCTGCCGCACGAAGGTCACGATGCGGTCCTCGTCGGCGTTGCGCACCCACGTGGTCGACCCTCGCCGGAGCGCCGCGTGCGCGCGACGGAACGGGAGCAGCTGCGCGTAGAAGCGCGGGAACTCGGGCCGGCGCTCCCGCACGCCCCAGAAGACCGGGAGATCCTCGAAGAGCGCCGGCGCGCCGCTCTCCGTGGCATCGCCGACCTCCATCCCGTTGTAGAGCACTGGCACGCCGTCCAGCGCGAAGATCAGCGCCGACGCCGCCAAGGCTCCGCGCGTCCCGAAGAGGGAGACCGCGCGCGACTCGTCATGGTCGTCCGCGATGCGCATATGCAGCGCCCCGCGCGGATAGATCCGCCGCTCGGCCTCCCACTCCTCGCGGATGGCCCGGGCGCTGCGCGTCCCCTGGATGGCGTCCTTCAGCGCATGATAGCCGGGCCAGCCGTAGTCCAGGTCGAAGGCCTTCGCCACGAGGTCGGGTTCGTGCGACTCGGCCAGCATCATGACCTCGGGCTTGAGTCGCTCCAGCCGCGTCCGTGCCTCTTCCCAGAAGTCCGTTGGCACGAGGAACGCCACATCCGCACGGTACCCGTCGAGGTCGACCTCGCGCATCCAGTGTTCCAACACCCCGAACATGTAGTCGCGCGTGGCCCGGTTGCCGTAGTCGAGCTGCGCGATGTCCGTCCAGTCGTACGGCGAGAGCACGTTCCCGGCGGCGTCCCGCTTGTGGAAGCCCGGGCGCCGCAGCAGCGGGTTGTCCCACGCCGTGTGGTTGAGCACCACGTCGAGGATGACCTTCAGGCCGAGGCGGTGGGCCTCGCGCACGAGGCGACGCAGGTCGTCCACGGTGCCGTATGCCTGGTTGACGGCGTAGTAGTCCTGCACCGCGTACGGGCTGCCGATGCGCCCCTTCTTCTTGACTTCGCCGAGCGGGTGGATCGGCATGAGCCAGAGCACGGTGACGCCGAGGTCACGGAGTTCCGGCAGCCGCGCCGTGGTGGCGGCGAAGGTGCCGGCCTCGGTGAAGGTGCGGACGTTCAGCTCGTAGATGACGGCGTCTCGCACCCAGTCGGCGGAGGGGCGGGCGTCGCGCCCGGAGACGTCGGGGCGGGTCTGTGCGGTGAGCGTCGGCGCTCGGAGGGCCGCCCCGAAAAGGGCGGTGAGGGCGGCGAGGGCCGCGCGGTGCATCAGCGAGGGCATCGGGGAATCGGGGGGAGGGAACCGGGCCGCGTGGCGGCGGCCGTATCATCCGAAATCTACCCGGGCTCGCCCCTTCTCGGACCGGCGATGGGACCCTCAGCCCACCATCACCCGGAGGGCCGTCCGCACGGCCTCCAGGCAGGGGGCCAGCGTCTCCGTGCCGTGCTCCCCCATATGTCCGATCCGCACGCTCGCGCTCCGTAACGGGCCGTAGCCGGACCCGATGGTGAACCCGAGCCCCGCCACGCGGGCCACCAGCGCCTCCGCGTCCACCCCGTCCGGCACGATGAAGCCGCTGACGGTCGCAGCCCGCGCGCCCTCGGCGGCAATCCACCGGAGGTCGATCCCCTCGGCCTGGAGGGCCACCATCCACTCCGCGGTCAGCGCGCCCATCGCGGCATGACGCGCCCACCGCGCGGGAAACCCCTCGGCCGCGATGGCCTCGAGTTGGGCGTCGGCGGCGTAGAGCAGCGAGAGGGCCGGGGTGGTCGGCGACTGTGACCGCTCGGCGAAGCGTTGCACACGGAGCGGGTCGAGGTAGAAGCCGCGATGTCGCGCCCGCCGTGCGGCTGCGAGATACGCCGGGCTCGCCACGGCGAACGCGAGCCCGGGGGGCATCGCCAGCGCCTTCTGCGACCCGGTGCAGACGAAGTCGAGCCCCCAGGCATCGGTGGCCACCGGGATGCCGCCGACGCCGGTGACGCTGTCCACCAGGCTCAGCGCGCCGTAGTGCCGGGCCAAGGCGGCCACGGCGGCGACGTCGGCCTGCGCTCCCGTGCTCGTCTCCACGTGTACCATCGTCACGGCGCGCACGTCGCCGGTGACGAGCGCGGCCTCCACCTCGGCCAGCGGCACCACCCCGCCGAAGGGGGCGAAGAGCCGCTGCACGGTGTGGCCGCAGCTCTCGGCGATCTGCGCGAACCGGTCGGCGAACTCCCCGTTCACGAGCGCCAGCACCTTGCCCGGCGGCAGGCCACGGAGCGCGAGCTCCATCGCCCCCGTCGCCGAGGCCGTCAGCAGCCAGACCGGGCGCTCGGTCCCGAACGCCCCCTGCAGCCCGGTGGCGATCCGCGCGTGCAACGCCTCGTACTCGGCGGAGCGGTGCGCGATCATCGGACGCGTCATCGCGTCGAGGACCGCGGGGCGCACCGCCACCGGGCCCGGCACGAACCAGCCCCCGAGGCCGCGGTCGGCGCTCATCGCCTCACCTCGCCGTCGGACCCCGAGGGGCACGCGGGCCCGCCGACGTCAGGCGCCCTCGCCCGAGGGGAGCTGCGGCACGGCACTTTCGCCCGCCTGCCGGAGCAGCCCCACCTGCGTGTAGACCTCGAGCTTCTCTCGCGTGTCGGCGATGTCGAGGTTCCGCATCGTCAGCTGGCCGATGCGGTCGAGCGGCGTGAAGAACGCCTCGCCCTTCTCCATCGTCAGGCGCTCGGGCTTGTACGTGAGATTGGGGCTCGAGGTGTCGAGGATCGAGTAGTCGTTCCCGCGACGGAGCTCCACCGTCACCTCACCCGTCACCGCCCGGGCGACCCAGCGCTGCGCCGACTCGCGGAGCATCAGCGCCTGCGGGTCGAGCCAGCGACCCTGATAGAGGAGTCGGCCGAGCTTGCGACCATTGATTCGATACTGCTCGATCGTGTCCTCGTTGTGGATGCCCGTCACGAGGCGCTCGTAGGCGAGGAAGAGGAGCGCCATCCCGGGCGCCTCGTAGATCCCGCGGCTCTTCGCCTCGATGATCCGGTTCTCGATCTGATCGGTCATCCCCAGCCCGTGACGACCGCCGATGACATTCGCCTCGAGGAAGAGCGCGAGCGCGGAGTCGAAGGTGCGGCCGTTGAGCGCGACCGGGACGCCCTCCTCGAAGCGCACCGACACCGTCTCGCGCGCCACCGCGACGTCGTCCCGCCAGAAGGCGACACCCATGATGGGCTGGACGATGCGCATCCCCTTGTCGAGGAACTCGAGGTCCTTCGCCTCGTGGGTGGCGCCGAGGAGGTTGGAGTCGGTCGAATACGCCTTCTCCACGCTCATCTTGTACTGGAACCCGCGCGCGATGAGGTACTCCGACATCTCCGTGCGACCGCCGAGCTCGTCGATGAACGTCTGGTCGAGCCAGGGCTTGTAGACCTGGAGGCCGGGGTTCGTCAGGAGGCCGTAGCGATAGAACCGCTCGATGTCGTTCCCCTTGAACGTGCTCCCGTCACCCCAGATGTTGACCCCGTCCTCGCGCATCGCCGCGACGAGCATCGTGCCCGTCACCGCCCGGCCGAGCGGCGTGGTGTTGAAGTAGGTCTGGCCCCCCGTCGAGATGTGGAAGGCGCCGGATTGGATCGCGGCGAGGCCCTCGGCGACCAACTGGGCGCGGCAATCCACCAGGCGCGCCCGCTCGGCCCCGTACTCCATCGCCTTGCGCGGGATGGCGTCGTAGTCCGACTCGTCGGGCTGCCCGAGATTGGCGGTGTAGGCGTAGGGGACGGCGCCCTTCTCCCGCATCCAGTGCAGGGCGGCGCTCGTGTCGAGCCCCCCGGAGAAGGCGATGCCGACGCGCTCGCCGACGGGGAGGGATTGGAGGATCGTGGCCACGGGATCTCGCGTGCTGGAGGACCCCGCAATCTAGCCGCGGCCGGAAGGGTCCGCGGCGTTCAGCCGCCGAGGCGCTCCGCCCAGCGCCGGCCGTACCACATCCCCACGCCGAACCCGACCATGCTCAGCACGAAGCCGGTCATCGGGCCCACGCGCGCGCCGAGGGCCCACCCGATCGAACTGAACACGGTGGTGCAGATCAGGACGAGGATCTTGGTCATCGGTCCCCCACGCGGTCGCTCACCGCGCGGGCGAGCCCCGCCGCGCTCATCGCGAGGATCGCCGCGAAGCCGAGCGTCACCGCCACCAGCCGGGCGGGATCGAGTCGGAGCACGGGCCCGACGGTCGGGAGCACCGGGCCGATGGCCCGGTCCGTGACAGCGGCAAGGAGTGCCCCCCAGGCCACGACCGCCGCGAGGCCCGCGACCAGGGCCACGGCAGGATCGCGACGCCGCACGACGCCGAGCGCGGCCCCCACGAGCGGGACGGCCCACCACCCGCCGAACCAGGTGCCGGCCGCCATCCCGGCCGCACCGAGGAGGAACCAGAGGGCGCGGGTCATCAGCGGGATTCCGGGGTGAGGGTGAGGGTGGCCCGGACCCGGGCCGCTGGCATCGCGGCGGCGGAACGCGGGACGAGCAGTGGGGCGAGTTCACCGTGCTGCCAGAGGGGCACCCGGTCGGCGTAGCGGGAGGAGAACGGGTTCCCCGATTGTCCGCCAGGATAGGTGCCCCAGGCGCTCACCGAGTCCCCGAGCTCCACCACGAAGCGCCAACTCGCGCCGTGGACGCCGCGCCCGTCATTCGGGCTGAGCGTGCCGGGCCCGGACTGCACGGCGAGGGATTCGCGACCGAATCCCGGGAGCTGCAGCAGGTGCCGGATGTTGGCCTGCCGGATGCTGCCCCAGCGCCAATCGCGCGGGAGATCCCCGTGCGCGGCGGTGACGGTCAGCCACGCACGCTCGAGGCTCTCCACGAGGATCATGTCCCGCGTCTCCACGCGGTCCGGCGTGCGCCGATCATCCCACCAGGGCGAGGTGGCCGAGCCGAGGAGGCGCGCGAGGATCATCGTGTTCGGCGTCGCGACCCGCGGGCCGGCGGAGTCGCCCGGTGGGAGCAGTTCGTCCCAGGTGCGATCGATGAGGGTGGCGAGGAACGCGTCGTACAGGACCGCGCCTCGGCTGTCCACGGTGAAGCGGCCGTCCCAGTCGTCGCCGAGCACGGCGAGCCCGTCCCGGGCCGCCGCGGGGGGATTCGGGGTCGCGGCCATCGCGGCGCGCACGGCGTTCACGATGGGGCCCGTGAGCGCGCTCTTCGGGTCGATGTGCGCCGCCTGCATCTTCGCCGGCGTCATCGCCGCGTCCGCCCTGAGGAGCTCGTTGATGCGGAGCGCCCGCCACGGCGTGGGCCAATCCCATCCGAGATAGCCGGGCTCCACCTCGGGATCCATCGGCTGCTGGTTGGCGCTGGCGAGGTACGCCTGGGCGGGGTCCATCACCTGCGGGCCTCGGGACTCGGGCCAGTCGCCGGTCCAATCGCTCGCGGAACGGCTGCCGTCGAACACGCGGTCGCCGCGCCCGTCGCCGGGCCGGATTGGGTAGCGGCCGAGGCTGCGGATCGCGATGTGCCCACCGCGGTCCGCGACCAGGAAGTTCTGCGCGGGGACCCGGAACGGTCGCATCGCCGCATACCACTCGGGCACGGAGCGCGCGCGCACGGCGCCGTAGAATCCGCTCAGCTCGTCCGAGGGCTCAAGCGCTGTCCAGCGCATCGACACCCACCCCATCTCCGTCCGGAGCAGGGGGCCGCGGTGCGTGCGGTAGAGCGTGTCCGTCGCGAGCCGTTCGCCGCGTGGGCCGCGGTACTCGGTGACGGTCCGCTCCACGGGACGCATCATGCCGTCGAGCCGGTACGCCGACGGCGCCACGGAGTCGTCCACCGTCTCGCGGTAGAAGTCGACGACATCGGCGCCGGTGTTCGTCGCCGTCCAGGCGACATCGCGGTTGAAGCCGATGGACGGGAGCGGCGAGAGCGGGAGCGTCACGCCGTAGAAGTCGAGCGAGTCCGTGACGACGTGCAGCTCGTACCAGATGCTGGGGAGCGTCAGCTGCAGGTGGGGATCGCCCGACAGTAGCGCGTGGCCGCTCGCGGAACGCGACGGACCGACCGCCCAGTTGTTGCTGCCGAGCGCGGCCTCGCCGGCGAGCAACGACGGGCCACCATCGCCCAGCTGGCGGCGCGTCTCCAGCAGCCGCGCGGCCTGGGCGACGCGGCCCGGCGTGAGCGCCGAGGGCGCCGGGAGCGCGAACGGGGTGATGCGCGGGGCCACGCGCCCGGCCACCGGGATGATCGGCTCCTGGATCGGCGCGTCCACGGGGAAGAGGGCCGCGGTGGCCTCGGCCCCCACGAGCGCCTCCACCGCCTCCCGACGCAGTTCGTCGTCGCGGTACGCGAGCGTCTGCGCCATCACCGTCAGCATGTAGTACGTGTCCTGAGGCAGGAACGAGCGCGGCGCCTTGCCGAGCAGGTGGTACTCCACGGGGATCGCCTCGGGACCGGCCTGGGCGATCCACGCATTCACCCCCTCGGCGTACGCCGTCAGCAGCGCCCGCACGGGGCTCGAATCCGGGAGGGCGCGCCACCGGGACTCCGCAGCCCGCGCGAGGCCGCGTCGACGGGCGCTCCGGTCGGCCTCGAGCGCCCGCGCGCCGACGAGCTCGGTCAGCGTGCCGGCCGCCGACCGCTGGGTCAGCTCCATCTGGAACAGCCGGTCGCGCGCCTGCACCCAGCCGGTCGCGCGCGCCGCGTCGGTCATGGTATGGGCGAACACGTGCGGCACGCCGCGGTCATCGTACCGGATGGTCACGTCCGCCCCGAGTCCCGCCAGCGTCGCGGAATCGGCGACGGGGAGCTCTGCGCTCCGCGCCGGCGCCACCAGCCCGTGTGCCGGGTCGAGCAGCGGGCCCAGCGGCGGCAATGGGCCCACCCCGGCGGCACCGACGTACAGGGCGCCGCCGAGGGCGAGCGCCGAGACGGCGGCGCGTGCGAGGCGCGGCATCGTGGGGACGCGGACGGCGGCGGCCATCAGCCCTGCTCGCCGAAGATCCCGCCGAGCAGCCCTCCGGCCGTCCCCTGTCGCTGCATCGCCGGCGCGTGCGCGATCACCTGCTCGGCGAGCCGTGAGAAGGGCATCGTCTGCAGGATCACCTTCCCGGGGCCAGTCAGCTTGAGGTAGAAGAGCCCCTCGCCGCCGAAGAGCATCGTCTTCACACCGCGCACCATCTCGATGTCGTAATCCACCGAGGGCTGCATGGCGACGAGGCACCCGGTGTCCACCCGCAGCACCTCGCCGGGGCGCAGGGTGCGCTCCACCAGGGTCCCCGACGCCGCCAGGAAGGCGAGGCCGTCCCCGCGGAGCCGCTGCAGGATGAATCCCTCGCCGCCGAAGAAGCCGGCGCCGATGCGCCGCGTGAAGGCGATGTCCATGTCGATGCCGCGCGCCGCGCAGAGGAACGCGTCCTTCTGGGCGATCAGCTCGCCGCCCCACTGCGTCAGGTCAGCCACGTAGACCTTGCCGGGCGTCGGGGCGGCGAACGCCACGTCGCGCCGCTGCGCCGCCGCATTGCCGAAGAGCGTGATGAAGAACGACTCGCCGGTGAGCAACCGCTTGCCCGCGCCCATCAGCTTGCCGAACAGCCCGCCGGCCTGGCCGCTCGGATCGAGCGTCGTGGCCATCTGGATGCCGTCCTCCATGTACATCATCGCGCCGGCCTCGGCGAACACGGCCTCGTTCGGGTCGAGGGTGATGATGACACCCTGCATGTCATCACCGATGATGCGGTAGTCGATCACGTCAGCGGGCATGGGCGGATGGGGCGGAGGGTGAGGGCGGGGCCCATCGACACGGCGGGCCCCACGATGCCCGGAATCTACGGCGCGGCACCGCGCCGGGTGTCAGCGGGCCGGTGCGTCCCCGGTGACCCGGCGCTCCCAGTACCCCACGTCCACCCACCGGCCGAACTTGCACCCCGTCTCGCGGAAGTGCGCCACCTGCGTCATGCCCATCGCCTCGTGGAGCGCCACGCTCGCGGGGTTGGGGAGCGCGATCCCGGCCATCGCGGCGTGGTAGCCGGCGGCATCGAGCCGCGCGAAGAGCCCCTCGTACAGGGCGCGTCCCACCCCGCGCCGGTGGTGCGACGGGGCCACATAGACGGTGACCTCGACCGAAAACCGGTATCCGCGTCGCGTGCGCCACGGGGTGGCGTAGGCGTACCCGAGCAGGGCGCCGTCCTCGGCGACGAGCCAGGGGAGCCCCTGCGCCTGCACGTCGGCGAGGCGGCGCGCGATCTCGGTCGCGTCGGGCGGGGTCTCCTCGAACGTGACGACGGTGTCGGTGACGTACGGGGCGTAGAGCGCGGCGATGGCCGCCGCGTCGGCGGGGGTGGCGTCACGGAGTCGCATCGCCGCGTCCCGCGCTCAGTCCAGCACCGCCGCGAACTCGCGGACGATGTCGCCGGCCGGACGCACGTCGTGGATCCCCGCCACGGACTGCCCCGCCTGCCAGTACTCTTTGGCCCCGGCCTCACTCGTGAGCGACCGCTTGAGCCGGCGCACCGAGTTGAGCGCGTACCAGGTGCGCATCCAGTGCTTCGTGCGGCGGCCGCGCAGCATCCAGCGCGCGAACCACCCCGCGTCGGTGCCGAGGCGCTCGATGTAGGCGTTGCGGATCACCGAGACGGGAACGCCGGTGAGGCGCATCGTCAGGACGATGTCCTGCGCCTCGGCGTCGAGGATGGCCTGCTTGTACGCCGCGCTCGTCTTGCACTCGGTGGTGGCGATGAACCGCGTGCCGAGCTGCACGCCGGCGTAGCCCAGGCGCAGATGCCGGGCGAACTCCTGCGGCGTCCCCACGCCGCCGGCGGAGACCACCGGCAGGCCGAGGGGCGCGAGCTCCTCGAAGAGCGCCTCGGCGGTACGCGACCCCGTGTGGCCCCCCGCGAGCCGATTCACCGCGACCAGCCCATCGACGCCGACGTCGATCCCCTTCTGCGCCCACTTCCGCTCGGTGACGTCGTGATAGACGACGCCCCCCACGGCGTGGACCTTGTCGACCACCCAACGTGGATTCCCGAGTGACGTGAGGAAGAAGCGCACGCCCTCCTCGAGGGCGATGTCGATCCACTCCTCCATCCGGCGCCGGTAGAGCTTGTTGTTCCCTTCGATCAGCGCGTTGAAGCCGATCGGCTTCCGGGTGAGCTCGCGGATGCGCCGCAGCCCGGCGCGGTACTCGTAGCCGTGCACATAGGTCAGCGCGATCGGTTGGACGATGCCGAGGCCGCCGGCCTCGCTGACCGCGGCCACGAGCTCCGGGTTGGAGCAGGGGTACATCGGCCCGCAGATGAGCGGTACCGCGACACCGGCGTGCCGCGTGAAGGCGGTCTCCATCAGGAGGTCCGGGTGGGGGTGAGACCGAGGCGCCAGCGCACCGTGGCTCGCGCGACGACCGCGCCAGACGGATCGAGGCAATCGGCCGTGACGTCGAAGTCCACGTCGGCGGTCACATCGGGCACTGTCACGCGGCTAACCGCGGTGATGGTGCCGCGCGCCTTCTTGAAGTACTCCATCTTCATCTCACGGACGATGCCACGCACCTGCGGCGGGAGCGCGGCCATCATCGCGAGACCGCTCGTCATCTCGGCGACGTTCATCAGGGCGATGGCGTGGACGGACCCGAGGTGCTGCCGGTTCGCGCGGCGGTCGGGAATGCGGACCTCGGCGTGCCCGGGCTCGAGCACGACGACCGTCGGTCGGGTGGAGGCAGAGTAGGGCACCGCCCGGGCGAAGAGGCGCGCAAAGAGCCACCGCCCCCCGGGGAGGGGATGCAGCGTACGCCAGAGAGCGAGGAGACGGGCGCCGGTGGTGGCCACGGGGCGGGGGACGAAGGGGAGGATGCGGAAAGATGGGCGGCGGCGGGACGTCCCGCACCTCGTCGGGCCGGCAGTACCTTTCTCCATCAACTCAGTCGAGGTGCGCCCCGGTGCGTCCCGCCCTCCTTCTCGCCGTCCTCGCCCTGCCGATGTCAGCCCAGCTGCCTGTGCCCCCTGTCGCCCCCCGACACCCCGTGGAGTCCGTCCTCCACGGGGAACGGCGCGTGGACGACTATGCCTATTTCAAGGACCGGAACCATCCCGAGACGATCCCCTATCTCGAGGCCGAGAACCGGTACACCGATGCGATGACGGCGCACACGGCGACGCTCCAGCAGCAGCTCTACGATGAGATGCTCGGCCGCATCAAGGAGGACGACAGCCAGGTCCCGGTGCGGCGCGACGGCTGGTTCTACTACGCGCGCACCGAGCGCGGGAAGGCGTATCCGATCTTCGCGCGGAAGCGCGGGTCACTCGACGCCCCTGAGGAGGTCTACTTCGACCAGAACGTCGAGGCCGAGGGGCACGCCTTCTACGACCTCGGCGGGATGGAGGTGAGCCCGGACCATCAGCGGCTCGCCGTGCTCGTGGACACCACGGGCTACGAGGATTTCGTCCTCCGCATCAAGGACCTCGCGACCGGTCAGTGGCTCCCGGACCAGATCGAGCAGCTCAGCTGGGGGCTCGCGTGGGCGGACGACAACCGCACGCTCTTCTACATGACGCCGGACTCCGCCAAGCGGGGCGACCGGGTGTGGCGCCATGTCGTGGGGACGCCGCGGAGCGCCGACCTGAGCGTCTACCACGACCCCGACGTGCTTTTCAACGTGAACCTCGCGCGCTCACGGAGTGGGGCGTTCATCCTCATCTCGTCCACCTCGTTCACGTCGAGCGAGTGGCACCTCATCCCGACCGCGCGGCCGACCGAGGCCCCGCGCGTCGTCGCGCCCCGCCGGCCGGGTATCGAGTACGAGGTCGAACCCGGGGAGGGGGTCCTCTACATCACGACGAACGAGGGGGCGCCGAACTTCCGCGTGATGACGGCACCGCTCCGCGATCCCTCGCATCGGAACTGGACCGATTGGATCGCACCGCGCGCCGACGTCTTCGTCGAGGGCGTGATGCCCTTCAAGCACCACGTGGTGGTCTCGGAGCGCCGCGACGGGCTCCGGCGCCTCCGGATTAGCGGCCTCGAGGGCCGGCGCGAGTCGCACGAGGTGACCTTCCCGGAGGCCGCGTACGGCGTCTTCCCGGGGAGCAATCCGCAGTACGACGCGCGCGTGCTCCGCTTCACCTACTCATCGCTCGTCACGCCCAACACGGTGACGGACTACGACATGGACCGGCGCACCCGGACCGTGCTCAAGCAGGACGAGGTCCTCGGCGGCTACGACCCCGCGGCGTACGAGGTCGAGCGTGTGTACGCGACGGCCCGGGACGGCGTCACCCGGGTGCCGATCTCGCTGGTGCACCGGAAAGGGGTCCCGCGCGATGGCAAGGCGCCGCTCCTCCTCTACGCCTACGGCAGCTACGGCTCCACGACCGAGCCCACCTTCAATTCGCAGCGCTTCTCGCTCATCGACCGGGGCTTCACCTACGCCATCGCGCACGTGCGCGGTGGGCAGGAGATGGGTCGCCCGTGGTACGACGACGGCAAGATGCTCCACAAGATGAACACGTTCACCGACTTCCTGGACGTCGCGGACCATCTCGTACGGGAGCGCTACACGAGCCCGGACCGGCTCGCCGCCAACGGGGGCAGCGCCGGTGGCCTGCTGATGGGCGTCATCGCGAATGAACGGCCGGAGCTCTTCAAGGTGATCGTCGCCGACGTGCCCTTCGTGGATGTGATCAACACTATGCTCGATGCGAGTCTCCCGCTCACCGCGCAGGAGTGGGAGCAGTGGGGCAACCCGGCGCACGAGGCGGAGTACCGCTACCTGCGGCGCTACTCCCCCTACGACAACGTCCGCGCGCAGGCCTATCCGCGCATGCTCGTGACGAGCGGGCTGAACGACTCGCGGGTCGGGTACTTTGAGCCCACCAAGTGGGTCGCCCGCCTGCGCGCCACCAAGACCGACAGTCGCCCGCTGCTGCTCCGCATGCACATGGGGGCGGGACATGGGGGCTCCTCCGGCCGCTACGAGCGCCTCAAGGAACAGGCGTTCCGCTACGCCTTCATCGTGGACCAGGTCTCGCAGGGCCTCATTCAGTAGCGTGCCCGACACGGTCCTGCCCCTCCTCGCGTGCCTGCAGGGCACGCTCCTCGCCGTGCTGGCGGCCCGGCTGATGGGCGGTCGCACGCGTCGCCCGCCGGAGCCCCCGCGCCCCGAGGGGCTCGAGGGACCGGGCCTGACCGTGGTGGTCGCCTGTCTCAACGAGGCCGCCCGCATCGGCCCTTGCCTCCGCGGTCTGCAGGCGCAGGGGAGCCCCGTGCGCGAGATCCTCGTCGTGGACTCGGGCTCCACCGACGGCACCCGTGCCCTGGTCACCGAGGCCGCCGCCGCCGACCCCCGCATCCGCCTCGTGACCGATCCCCCGCTCCCGCCGGGGTGGATCGGGAAGGCGTGGGCCCTGCAGCACGGGACGGAGATCGCCGCGCAGCCCTGGGTGCTGGGGATGGACGCCGACACGGAGGCCGAGCCCGGCTGCGCCGCCGCCGTGCTCGCCGCCGCGCAGCGCGAGGGGTTCGACGTCGTCTCCTTCGCCCCGCGCTTCGACGGGCAGACGGCGGCGGAGCGGTGGGTGCAGCCCGCGCTCCTCGTCTCCCTGCTGTACCGCACCGGGGCCGCGGGCGACCCTCGCGTGCGGCCCGATCGGATCCTCGCCAACGGGCAGTGCTT
This sequence comes from Gemmatimonadota bacterium, assembly GCA_037975505.1. GTDB lineage: Bacteria > Gemmatimonadota > Gemmatimonadetes > Gemmatimonadales > Gemmatimonadaceae > Pseudogemmatithrix. The sequence goes on from JBANGJ010000033.1 coordinate 71,612, forward strand.
CCTCGCGCGTCGGGAGGTGCTGCTCCACCACGGGGGCTACGCGCCCGTGAAGGCGTCGTTCGCGGAGGACGTCTCGCTCGTCCGGCATCTGGCCTCCCGGGGGGTCCCCGTGGGGTTCCTCGACGGGTCGCGGCTGTACCGGGTGCGCTCCTACCGTGATGTCCGGCAGATGTGGCGCGAGTGGGGGCGGTCCATCGACCTCAAGGACGCCGCCACGCCGTGGCGTCAGGCCGTCGACACCGCGGTGATCGTGCTCGCCCAGGGAATGCAGTGGCCCATGGCCGTCGCCCTCGGGTTCGGATGGGCCTCGCTCCCGGCCGGACCGTGGCGGGACGCCCTCGTGGGGTGCACCGCGGCCGTGCTGAGCATCCGGCTCGCCCTCCAGGTGGCCCTGCGGGGCAACTATGCGCGGAGGGGACCCAGCTGGTGGCTGAGTCCCCTCGCTGACCCCCTGGCGGCGGTCCGTATGGTGTGGTCGACGCTCCGCCGCCCACGACGCTGGCGGACCCGCGCCTACCCCTGACGCTACGCCGGGACCGCCGCCGGGCGCGCGGTCACGATCATCGGGCCCGTGATCTCATCCGACGGGTCGACGTTGAGGGTGCGCTCGGCGGTCAGCAGGTGCTGGATGAAGGTCAGGATGTTCCGGCTGAGCATCTGCGACGCGTGGGTCGGCATCGAGGCCGGCAGGTTCACCGGGCCGATCACCTGCACCCCGTTCACGTCCACCGTCTGCCCGGCCTGCGTGGCCTCGCAGTTGCCGCCCGTCTCGGCCGCCAGATCCACGATCACGGCCCCCGGGGCCATGGTCCGCACCGTCTCGGTGGCGATCAGTCGCGGGGCGGCGCGCCCCGGGATCTGGGCCGTGGTGATGACGAGATCCATCGTCGCCAGGTGCGCCTTGAGCGCGTCCTGGATCGCCGCCTGCTGCTCGGCGCTCTGCTCCTTGGCATAGCCCCCGGACGTCTGGGCGTCCGCCGCGATGAGATCCTGCGCGACGACCGTGGCGCCGAGGGAGCGGATCTGCTCCGCCGCTGCCGGGCGGATGTCGAAGCCGGAGACGATGGCGCCGAGGCGCCGGGCGGTGGCGATGGCCTGCAGGCCGGCCACGCCGGCCCCGAGGACGCACACCTTGGACGGCGGAATGGTCCCCGCCGCGGTGCTCAGCATCGGGAGGAACTTCGGCAGCGCCGCCGCCCCGAGCAGGACCGCCTTGTAGCCCGAGACGGTGGCCTGCGACGACAGGACGTCCATCGACTGGGCGCGGGTGATCCGGGGAATCAGTTCCAGGGCGAAGGCGGTGACGCCGCGGGCGTTCAGGGCCGCGATCTCGGCGGCGCTGGAGGCCGGCTGGAGCAGCGAGATCAGGTGGCTCCCCGGCCGCATCTGGGCCGTTTCCGCCGATGTCGGCTTCTGGACTTTGGCGACCAGGTCGGCCCCAAAGGCTCCGGCGGTGTCGGTCAGGGTGGCGCCGGCCTTCTCGTAGGCGGCGTCCGTGAAGCCCGCCGCGGCACCCGCCCCCCGCTCGACGATCACGGCGACCCCGGCCTTCACCAGCCGGCCGACGCTCTCAGGGATCAAGGCCACCCGGGTCTCGCCGGGGGTACGCTCGCAGGGGATGCCGATGTTCATAGAATTGGCGGGGGCTGGCTGAGGTACTGGGAAGGGTTGCGGGAAGCTAATGCCAGCGCCCCTGAAATGGTTCACTTCGGGCGGGGCAGAGCCGCTCCTGATGCGACCTCGGTCGCTCGCCTCCCCGCGATGCCCGTTGGGACGCTGGCGGGTTCACGTCGCCGCCCGTGGGAATGGGCACGGGGAGGGGCACGCGGGGTCCCTGAACGTGGTGAACTGCTGTTCCGGCCAGATTGGCGGTGTCAATGAGTCCCGTTGGGGCCCGGAAAATTTGGCGGGGTAGGGGGTGGGTGCCGCCAAGGTCCTGGCCGCGGCGAATTTTTGCGGCGCCCCATTGGCCGTTGCCGATCCCCTATCTGCAGCCTCAAAATTCGCGTTTTCCGTCTTGAATTATCCGCTGCAGGACGGCGAACCCTTCAAAATGTTGATAAACTAGCTCTTGAGGCCACCGAGGTGAAAGAACACTTCAAGATATACCATGTAAAATGTTGATTATTGCTGATTTATATTATATGCATAAAGTAAATTATCAACTGCATATGACCGGAACTATATGCATTCAGGGATGCATACACCCGGGGCTCAGCGGCCAGTCGACAGCGAAGTCACGAACACTGTTTTCCACACGGCATATATGATGCGTCCGTCCCAGGGCCCAGTTCAAACAATGGATGTTGAAAACTTGCCAACATTGACTTGAGTGGGTAGGTATGACGCCAGTGCCTATCGAGTGTGGAAAAGTGTAGCCTGGGTACTGATCCCGTGTTGTTGGCCTCGGTGAATACTGCCAAGAAGGCTGCCGGTCACACGGGGAGAAAAGACGCCAAAAAGAAAGGACGGCGCCTGAGGCGCCGCCCTTGGACATCGTGACGGAGAGGTCGATCAGCCCTGCGACTGCTTCTTCGCCCGAGCGTCCTGAATCCAGGTCAGCGGGATGATGAAGAAGGGGGTCAGGACGATCCCGAGGAGGATGTTGATCCAGGTCAACCCGAGATAGTAGGCGCCCATGCCGAGGCCGGCGATGAGGGTGCCGAGGGGACCGCCGAAGTTGTGCTCCACGGGCCTGCTCCTGACTGGGTGGTCGGTTACTCGTACCGAATCAACGCCTATCTTACCGAGGTGTTCCCCGAAATGGAACCCAGGGAGACCGTGACGGCGGTGAGGTCACCGGACCCGGTGGAGGTCGCGGTCGCCGCCCTTCCGCCGGGGCGGTGGGTGCTGGCCGTGTCCGGCGGGCGGGATTCGATGGCGCTGCTGACCGCAATGCATCGGACGCGCGCGGGGGAGGTCGCCGCGGTGGCGACCTTCGATCACGGGACCGGGCCCGCCGCCCGCGAGGCCTGTGTGCTCGTCCGCGAGGTCGGGACGGCGATGGGGTTCCCGGTCCGCTCGGCGACGGCGGACCTAGCGCAGGGGACGGAGGCCGCGTGGCGCGCGGCCCGGTACCGGTTCCTCCGCGGGGTGGCTCAGGGGGAGAGGGGGCAGGTGGTGACGGCGCATACCCACGACGACCAGCTCGAGACGGTGGTGATGCGCCTCCTCCGGGGGGCTGGTCCGCGTGGCCTGGCCGGGATGCGGACGGGTCGCGACGTGGTACGCCCGCTGCTGACCGTGTCGAGGGACGACGTCGCCCGCTATGCCGCGGCCCATCAGGTCCCGTACGTGGAGGATCCGTCGAACAGTCGTCTGGACGCGCAGCGGAACCGCGTGCGCCACGAACTGCTCCCCGCGCTTGAGCGGGCGGTCCCCGGCTTCTGTGCGTGGTGTGGGGGACTGTCCCGTCGCGCGGCCCAGTGGCGGAATGAGGTGGATGCCGTGGTGGAGACGCTGAGCGTCTCGGCGCCGGCGCCGGGCGTCGTCGTGGTGCCGGTCGCCGTGCTGTCCTCCTGCGATGCCACCGCGTGGTCGGTCCTCTGGCCCGCGCTGATGGCGCGTGCCGGCATCGTGCTGGATCGACGGGGCCTCGTGCGGGCGGCGACCTGGGCGCCGCGGTCGCGTCCGGGCCAGCGGATCCCGTTATCCGGCGGCGGGGCGGTGGAGCGCACGGCGTCGACCTTCATCATTCGGGGAACGCCCGGGGCGCTCTACGACTATATTGACTGAATGAGCGCCATCTCCTCCGATCCTCGCCTCATGGGCCGCGCCGTCGAGCGCATCGCGTTCGATGAGGCGACCATCGCCCGCCGGTGCGCTGAGCTCGGGGAGGCCATCACGGCGGCCTACCCGGACGGGGAGCTCCTCGTCCTCGGTCTGCTGAAGGGGAGCTTCATCTTCCTGGCTGACCTGGTGCGACACATCCGGCGACCCCTGCACGTGGATTTCCTCGTCGCTTCCAGCTACGGGAAAGCCACCGTCTCCTCGGGAACGGTCCGCCTGCTGTACGATCCGGAGACGTCGCTCGAGGGCAAGCATCTCCTGCTCGTCGAGGACATCGTGGACTCCGGTCGCACGTTGCAGCATCTCGTGACGCTGCTCGAGGCGCGTCGCCCGCAGTCCATCGAGATCTGCGCGCTCCTGCACAAGCACATCGCCACCGAACTGCGGCATCCGACCCGCTTCATCGGGTTCGACGCGCCGCCCGACTTCCTGGTGGGCTACGGGCTGGACCATGCGGAGGATTTCCGCCACGTCCCGTACGTCGCCAGCCTCGCCTGAGACCTCGCCATGTCGACTGTCCCGTCCCCGAAGCCCGGCGGTGCCGGCCGCTTCTCCCGGTCCCTCTCGTTCTGGTTGATCGCCTTCCTCATTCCCGTCGTGCTGATCCAGCTCGCGGGTCGGGGGAGCGAGCGGTCCGTCGAGGTGGAGTACTCCTTTTACGATGCCCAGCTGCTGAAGGACAACATCGCGCGGGTGACGATCATCGGCGGCAAGGAGGTCGCCGGCGAGTTCCGCGAGCGGGTGCTGGTGAAGGGCCGCGAGGTGAAGGCGTTCACCACGCAGCTCGCGGTGGCGAACAGCGAGGCCGAGGTGCAGCGGCTGCGCGAGCGGCAGGTGGCGATCAAGGCAGAGGAGCCGCGGCCGAGCGTGCTCGGTCTCCTCGCGTCGATGCTGCCGTGGATCCTCATCCTCGGCATCTGGATCGTCTTCTTCCGACAGATGCAGGCGGGGGGCAACAAGGCGTTCTCGTTCGGCAAGTCGAAGGCCAAGCTGCTCAGCGGGGACACGCCGAAGGTCACCTTCGCGGACGTCGCCGGCGCGGACGAGGCGAAGGTCGAGCTCCGGGAGATCATCGAGTTCCTGAAGGATCCGCAGAAGTTCACGAAGCTGGGGGGGCGCCTGCCGAAGGGCGCGCTCCTCGTGGGGCCGCCAGGGACGGGCAAGACGCTCCTCGCCAAGGCGGTCGCGGGGGAGGCGGGCCGGCCGTTCTTCTCGATGTCCGGGTCGGACTTCGTGGAGATGTTCGTTGGGGTGGGCGCATCGCGCGTCCGTGACCTCTTCGAGCAGGGCAAGGCCAACGCCCCCTGCATCATCTTCATCGACGAGATCGACGCGGTCGGCCGTCACCGGGGTGCCGGGTTGGGCGGGGGCCACGATGAGCGGGAGCAGACGCTCAATCAGCTGCTCGTCGAGATGGACGGGTTCGAGTCCAACGAGGGCGTCATCCTCATCGCGGCGACCAACCGGCCCGACGTGCTGGACCCGGCGCTCCTCCGCCCGGGCCGCTTCGACCGGCAGATCGTCGTGGACGCACCCGACCTCAAGGGGCGGGAGGGCATCCTCAAGGTCCATGTGCGCAACAAGCCGCTTGCCGATGATGTGGACATCACGCGGCTGGCGCGCGGCACCCCCGGTATGGCCGGCGCCGACCTCGCCAATCTCGTGAACGAGGCGGCGCTGCTGGCCGCGCGGCGGAACCACGAGAAGATCTACATGGTCGACTTCGAGGACGCGAAGGACCGTGTGATGCTCGGCGCCGAGCGGAAGTCGCTTGTGATGAAGGAGGAGGAGCGCCGGCTGACCGCCTATCACGAGGCGGGGCACGCCGTCTGCGCCATCCGCATCCGCGGGAATGATCCCCTGCACAAGGTGACCATCGTCCCGCGGGGGCGCGCCCTCGGGCTGGCGTTCACGCTGCCCGAGGATGATCGCGTCTCCGTGACGCGCGAGCAGCTGGAGGCTCGGTTGGTGATGGCGTACGGCGGTCGCGTGGCGGAGGAGCTCGTCTTCGGCCGGGACCGCGTGACGACCGGCGCGGCGAGCGACATCCAGCAGGCCACGGGGATCGCGCGGCGCTACGTGTCGCAGTGGGGGCTCTCCGACGCGATCGGGCCCGTGCTGGTGGGGGACAACGAGCAGGAGGTCTTCCTCGGTCGCGAGCTCTCGAGCCGCCGGCAGGTCTCCGAGCGGACGGCGCAGCAGGTGGACGACGAGGTGTCGCGGGTGATCGGCGTGGCCTACGGCCGGGCCGTGACGACGCTGACCGAGCATCGGGTGCTCCTCGATGCGATTGCCGCCGCGCTGCTCGAGCGCGAGACCCTCTCCCGTGAGGACATCGCCCTGCTCGAGAAGGGGGAGCCCCTCCCGCCGCGGCAGGAGCCGCCTATGCCGCCGGCCCCGGCGCCGGTGGCCCCGGTGCTGGCCCCCACCGAGGCGCGGCGCATTCCGCCGCTCCTCGGCGGACCGGAGCCGCATCCCGCCTGACGGGCGCGGCGCGCCCGCGCCCGTGAGCGTGCGAGGGACTTGATGGCCTCGGCCTTTCCCGAACTCCCCGCGCGCGTCGCGGAGATTCGTGGCCGCATCGCCGATGCGGTCGCGCGGGGCGGGCGCGCCCAGACCGTTCGGCTCGTCGCGGTCACCAAGACGCACGGACCCGAGGCCGTCGAGGCCGCGTGGGCGGCGGGGATCACCGAGGTCGGCGAGAACAAGGTGCAGGAGGCCGTCGGCAAGCAGGAGGCCCTCGCGGGCGCCGCGTGCACCCTGGGTGGCATCCGCTGGCATCTCATCGGTCATCTGCAGACGAACAAGGCCAAGGCGCTGCCGCGGTTCGCGCTCTTCCACGCGTTGGATCGCGATGGTCTGGTGACGGCGGCCGACGCCGTCGGCCGATCGGTCGGCCGACCCATCGAGGTGCTCGTCCAAGTGAACGTCTCCGGCGAGACCACCAAGGGCGGCTACTCGCCGTCCGAGGTGCCGGCCCTCGCCGAGCGGCTGCATGGGTGCACGGGACTGGTCGTCCGGGGCGTGATGACGATGGCGCCGTTCGAGGCCGACGAGGTGACGCTGCGCGCGGTCTTCCGAGGCGCGCGCGAGGTGCGGGACCGTCTCGTGCAGGCCGGGCACCCGGCGACCGAATTGTCGATGGGGATGTCCGGCGACTACGAGATCGCGGTGGAGGAGGGGGCGACCCTCGTTCGGCTGGGCACCGTGTTGTTCGGGGCACGCGCGTATCCCGTGTGAGGGCAGGCACGGCCGCGCGTCTGCGGCGGAACGCCCTTCCTCCCCATCGTAAGCGCCGGTAAATTCAACGTTTATGTCTGGTTCGGCCCCCCCCGCGCCCCGGTACCGCCTGCTCCCGGGCGACCGTCCCGCCGATGACCTCG
>JBANGJ010000062.1:0-2510 GCA_037975505.1 Gemmatimonadota bacterium
TCCTGCCGCACAACGTGCCGATGATGCTCACCGGCGCCGCGCTCCTCTGGTTCGGATGGGTCGGGTTCAACGGCGGGAGCGCGCTGGCGGTGAACGGCACCGCCGTGCAGGCCACCGTCAACACGATCCTCGCGCCGATCGCCGCGGTGGTGACCTGGATGGTGCTCGAGTACCGGCGCTTCGGTCGTGCGACCGCGGTGGGTGCGGGCACGGCGATCGTCGTGGGACTCGTCGCCATCACGCCGGGGTGCGGGTTCGTGAGCCCGCTCGCCGCGCTCACGATCGGCGCGCTCACCGCGATCCCCTGCCAGTTCGTCATCCATTGGCGCGTGCGGACGGCGCTCGATGACTCGCTCGACGTGGTCGGGGCGCACGGCACCGGCGGCATCGTCGGGGCGCTGCTCACCGGGGTCTTCACCTCGACCGCCTGGGGCGGGCCAGCGGGGCTGCTGGAGGGCGCCATCCGTCCGCTGCTCCTGCAGGCCCTCGGGGTCACCGCCACGATCGCATGGACTGCGGCGGCGACCTGGCTGATCCTTCGCCTCGTCCGCGCCATCACGCCGCTCCGGATCCCCGCGCGCGATGAGGCGGCGGGAATCGATGTCGGCCAGCACGGCGAGGAAGGCTATTCCGATGGCGAGGGCGCGATCCTCGTCCTCGATCCGACCACCCCCCGCGGGAACCGCGCATGAAACTCGTCGTCGCGATCATCCGTCCGGAGCGCCTGACCGCGGTGCTCGAGTCCCTCTACCGCGCTGACGTGCGCGGCCTCACAGTGAGCAAGGTGCAGGGCCACGGCGGCGAGACGGAACACGTCGAGACCTATCGTGGCACCACGGTGAAAATGGACCTGCAGGCGAAGGTGCGACTCGAGATTGGCGTCTCGGAGGCGTTCGTGCAGCCGACCATCGACGCGATCGTGCAGGGCGCGCGGACGGGCGAGGTCGGGGACGGCAAGATCTTCGTGCTTCCCGTGGAGCAGATCGTGCGCATCCGCACCGGCGAGACCGACACCGCCGCGGTGACACCCGTGGAGCCCGCCGAATGAGGCGGGTCGTCTACTCCCGCGTGCGCGGCCGGCACCTTGCCGCGCTGGGGTTCGCCTGCGGTCTCGTGGCCTCCGCGACCGCCTGCACCAACGTGATGCTCTCCGGCGCGACGGTGATCGAGAACCTCGAGGCGCCACGCCACGAGGTGACATACGGCAGCGGCCCGCGTCAGCGCGCCGACGTGTACCGGCCCCTCGGGGCTGACGGCCGCCCGCTCAGCGGCCCCGCGCCGGTGGTGGTGTTCATCCACGGCGGGAGCTGGGAGAGCGGCACCAAGGGGCTGTATCGCTGGATGGGTCAGGGGCTCGCCGCGCAGGGGTTTGTGGCGGTGCTCCCGAACTACGGGCTGATGCCGGCCACACGGTTCCCCGACTTCGTCCACGACGCCGCGCGCGCCGTGGCGTACGCGCGTGCCCATGCCGCCGAGTGGGGGGGCGACACCACGCGCCTCTTCGTGATGGGGCACAGCGCGGGCGCGCAGATCGCGGCGCTCCTAGCGTACGATGGACGCTACCTCGACGCGACCGGGCTCAGCCCCGCGATGCTCAGCGGGTTCATCGGACTCTCGGGTCCGTACGACTTCGTGCTCGACTCCAAGCTGCTACGCCGCACCTTCGGTGGCTCGCCCGAGTCTGAGGCGGCCTCGCAGCCCGTGCGCTACGTGACGGCGTCGGCGCCGCGCACGCTGCTCGTGATGGGGCGGGACGATCGCACCGTGCGCCCGAGGAACACGCACCGCTTGGCGGCGCGACTCGCCGAGGTAGGCGCACCCTTCGATACGCTGTGGGTGCCCGGTGATCACGGCGTGACGGTGGGTGCGTTCGCGCGGCCGTATCGCGGGGACAGCGAGGTCGTGCGCGCGGTGAACGCCTTCATCCGCGCCGCATCGCCGACGCCGGCGTCCTCACAGCCCGGTCACTGAGCGGGCGATCACCGGGAAAGGTGCGCCGCCCGCATCGACGGGCGGGAGCCTCGCGGATAGTTTCGGACATATGGAACGCCGCGACTTCCTCCTCTCGTCCGCCATCGGGGCCGCCGCCGCGAGCGGGCTCCCCGTCGTGGTATCGGCCCTGACCTCGACCCCTGCCCCCATGCCCGCCCCCGCTTCCGACGCACCGCAGTCCGCCACCCGCAAGATCCTCATCGCCGGCGGTGGCTTCGACACGGACTACATCCGCTACATGGGGCAGCTCTCGGGGAAGGCGCGCCCGCGAATCTGCTACCTGCCGACCGCCTCGGCGGACGACGCGTCGGGCATCATCCGCTTCTACGAGCACTGTGCCCCACTCGGCGTGGAGCCTTTCGTGCAGCGCTCGTTCATCGAGAGCCTGTCGCAGACTCAGGGGTGGGACGAGGTCCTGCTGTCGATGGACGGCATCGTCGTCTCCGGCGGCAACACGCTGAACCAGCAGGCCATCTGGAAGGCGCAGGGGATCGACGTGGTGCTTCGCCAGGCGTGGG
>JBANGJ010000065.1:0-9515 GCA_037975505.1 Gemmatimonadota bacterium
GAGCCGCCCGAGCCCGGGCTCGACGTCCGACGTGACGAGCAACGGGAGCGTGGCGCGCCGCTGGAGGGCGTTCACCTTGGCGGCCACCTCGATCGGCGATCCGAGGGACATCACCACGCCGCCGACATGGTCCTGCGCAAGCCGATCGCTTGCCCACGCGAACGCCGAATCCGTCGTGCTGGTATAATCTCCGAGCACCCAGATCATCACCATCTGCCCGACCTTGTCTCGCAGCGGCATCGTCGCGAGCGTGGAGTCGAGCCAGTGGACCGCGGCGCGCGGCAGCGGGGCGGTCAGCGACGGGGTGACGTCACGCAGGGCGCCGACCGCGGGGGTCGGGCCGCGGAGCGCCGGCGGGGTCGAGGTGCAGGCGAGGACGATCAGCAGACCGGCGAGCAGGGGCCGGCGAACGGGGGACGCGTGCGGCATCAGGGTCGACGGGGGCTCGGGGTGGGACTGCTCGGGGTGCGCGTCGCCGCGGCCTGTGCGACGGCGCCGCGCGCGCAGGAGCGCGGCCGGCCGTCGGAGCCGCCGGCGTTCGCCCCCGGGATGACGGTGCTGCTCGAGGATTCGCTCCAAGTGATCGCCGGGCGGCGCATCGCCGTGATCACGAACCACACGGGCGTGGATGCGACCGGCGCCTCGGTGGTCGACCTGCTCCAGCACGATCCGCGCGCGCGGCGCGCGGGGATCACCGTGGTGCGGCTCTTCTCGCCGGAGCACGGGATCCGCGGGGACGTAGACGCGGAGAACGTGCCCGACGTGCGCGATGCGCGGTCCGGGTTGATGGTGCACTCGCTGTACGGCCGGGAGACGATTCCCCCGCCCGACTCGCTGCTTCGTGACCTCGACGCGCTGGTCTTCGACCTGCAGGACATCGGCACGCGCACCTGGACGTATGTCGGGGTGATGGTCTACGCGATGCGCGCCGCCGCGCGCGCGGGGATTCCGTTCGTGGTGCTCGATCGGCCGAATCCGCTCGGGGGGCGGATGGAGGCCCCGCTGCTCGACTCGGCCCTCGCGAACCCTGAGGACCCGACGCCGACGCGGCGCGGGGCCGCCTTCGCATTATATCCCGCGCCGCTGCGCCACGGTATGACGATGGGGGAGCTGGCCCGCTGGTTCGCCGCGGAGTTGCCGATCCCGGTGGCGCTCACCGTCGTGCGGATGCGCGGGTGGCGCCGCGGGATGTGGTGGGACGAGACCGGGCTGCCTTGGGTGGTCCCGTCGCCGGCGATGGTCTCGCTCACGAGCGCGACCATCTACCCGGCGCTCGTCGCGCTCGAGGGGACCAACGTCTCGGTGGGCCGCGGCACGCGCGAGCCGTTCCAGCGCTTCGGCGCGCCCTGGCTCGACGCGCCGCGCGTGATCGCCCTCCTCGAGGCGCAGACCCTCACCGGCGTCCGCTTCGACGCCGAGCGCTTCACGCCGGTCGCCTCGCCCGATGGGAAGTTCAACGGGCGCGCGGTGGCGGGCGTGCGGATCGTGGTCGAGGACCGCGAACGGTTCCAGGCGGGGCGTACCGCCGCGGCGGTGCTCTGGGCGCTCCATCAGGTGCACCCAGACTCGTTCCGCGTGAACGCGCGGAGCGTGGACCAACGCTTCGGGTCGAGTGCTGGCCGCGAGGCGCTGCTCCGCGGCGACGATCCGGACGAGGTCATCGACCGGATGCAGCTCGCGCTGGTCGCCTTCCAGCGGCGCGTGCGCCCCTACCTGCTGTACTGATGACCACCGCCGGCCCCTGGGGGGCGATTGTCCGCGGGTACCTGCGCCTGATCGAGCCGCTCATCGCCTGGTGCGTCCGTCGCCGCATCTCCCCGAACGCCATCACGGTGGCGGGCACCGGCGTGGCGCTCGGGGTGGGGGGGCTCTTCGCCATCGGTCAGGTGGCGGTCGCCGGCTGGACGCTGGGGCTGCTCGCCTTCTTCGACGTGATCGACGGCGAGGTGGCCCGACGGACGGCACGGGCGACGCCGTACGGCGCGTTCCTGGACGCCACGCTGGACCGCGTCGCGGACGGGGGCCTCTACGGCGGTCTGGTCTTCCTCTACGCGACGCATCCGGTGCACCGATCCCCGACGATGGTGGCGGTGGCGTTGGTCGCCCTGGTCGCCACGCAGCTCACCTCGTATACGCGGGCCCGAGCGGACCTCGCGGGGATCGACCTCAAGGGGGTCGGATGGCTCGAACGGCCGGAGCGGATCACCCTCCTCGCCGCCCCGCAGGCCTTCTTCGGGCTCCGGTTCGAGGGGCGGGTGCTGGCGGGGGTGGTCACCCTGCTCGCCGTCGCCTCCGTGGTCACCGTGGTCCAGCGGATGCGCCGGGTGGCTCGGGGCTGATAGCTTTCGGGTCTACCCGTCGGAGGCCCTCCGTGCCCGCCCTGCGCATCCGTCCCGTCTTCGCCGCTCTCCTGCTCGCCGGCCTCTCGGCCTGCGCGTCGGAGCCGCAACCCTACGAGATCCGCCTCGCGACCGAGGACTACGAGCTGCGCGTCACGGCGGATGTGCTGCCGCCGCGCGCCGTGGAGTTCACGACGTACACCATCAAGGTGACCGACCTCGCCACCAAGCAGCCGGTGGTGGGCGGCGAAGGACGCCTCTTCGCCACCAACGCGGGCGGCGTCTCGATCTGGGACGGCCTCGCCTACGGGCCGGAGCCCGGCACCTATCGCGCCCGCCTCAAGTTCCTCACCGCCGGCGAGTGGGCCATCGGCCTGCAGTTCCGGCGCGACACCACCAGCGCGCTCCAGCGCACGCACGACTGGCGTCAGTTGGTCCGCAACGAGACGCCGGCCCAGTAAGCCGTTGCTCCGTCCCCTCTGACCATCGCCCCCCACGATGCGCCACTTCCATCGCACGCACCTGCCCCCCGACGCCGTCCTCGCCACGGCTGACGCCTTCTTCCCGACCATCGGCATGCACCCCGCCGGCAAGCGCGGGGAGCGGAACCGCACCTACACCAGGAGCGTTGGCACGCCGGAGGTGCCGTCGACGCTGACGCTCACGGTGCGCATGGAGGGCGGGCACTACACCTTCGTCGAGGCGCACAGCGACCAGATGGGGGAGAGCCGTCTCGACCGCAATGTGAAGCAGTTCTTCGTGCGCCTGCACCGCCAGGTGGATCCCACGCACACCTTCGCCCCCTCCTACTGATGGCCGCCCGTCGCCGCCGCGCCGAGGCCGGGGGCCCGCACCTCGGTGAGGCGCTCCCCATCGAGCGCAAACTCGAGCTCTACCGCTGGATGCGCCTCACGCGCACCCTCGAGGAGCGGCTCGTGGCGCTCTACCGGCAGACCAAGGTGGTCGGCGGGCTCTTCCGCTCGCTCGGTCAGGAGGCGGACGCGGTCGGGTCCTGCTACGCGCTCGAGGCGCGCGACGTCATGTCGCCGCTCATCCGCAACATGGGCGCGATGCTGGTGAAGGGCGCCACACCGGTCGAGATCCTCAAGCAGTACATGGCCAAGGGGGATTCGCCGACGCGCGGTCGCGAGCTGAACATCCACTTTGGCGACGTCGGGCCGGCCGGGAGCACCCGGGGGTTCCTCGGGCAGATCTCGCCGCTGGGCGACATGGTCCCCGTGATGGCGGGGGTCACGCTGAGCTTCAAGCAGCGCGGCGAGGATCGCGTGGGGCTCGTGTACGTGGGCGACGGGGCCACGAGCACCGGGGCCTTCCACGAGGGGATCAACTTCGCCGCCGTGCAGCGGCTCCCGCTCGTGGTCGTCATCGAGAACAACGGGTACGCCTACTCGACGCCGACGCACAAGCAGACCGCGGCCAAGCAGTTCGTCGACAAGGCCATCGGCTACGGCGTGTACGGGGAGCAGGTGGACGGCAACGACGTGCTCGCGGTGTACGACTGCACCAAGCGGGCCGTGGACCGCGCCCGCGCCGGCGAGGGGGTCTCCCTCCTCGAGTTCATGACCTACCGCCGGAAGGGCCACGCCGAGCACGACAACCAGTCGTATGTGCCATCGGGCGAGATCGAGCGCTGGGCGGCGGAGAACGATCCGCTCGATCGCTACGTGCGCGTCCTCCTCGACCGCGAGAAGGTGGCGCCGGCGGAGCTCGAAGCCATCGACGCGGCGGTCGCGCGCGAGGTGGATGAGGCGACCGACATCGCCGAGCGGTCAGGGGTGCCGACCCCGCTCGATGCGCTGGTGGGTGTCTATGCCGATCCCCCCGCGGAGCGGCCGCTCTGGTTCCGCGAGGGCGCCGACGTCTCCGGCCTCGGGGCCGAGCGCCCCGAGGGGTGGGGGACGTGGGACGCGGGGAAGGGAGGGGCGCGCTAATGGCCGGCACCGAGATCACCTACCTCGAGGCCATCCGCGAGGCGCTCGACGAGGAGATGGCGCGCGATCCGAACGTGTTCCTCCTCGGCGAGGACATCGGGGCGTACGGCGGGGCGTTCAAGGTCACCGATGGGCTGCTCGGGAAGTACGGGGAGGGGCGGGTGATCGACTCGCCCATCTCGGAGATCGCGATCGTCGGGGCCGCGGCGGGCGCGGCGCACATGGGGATGCGGCCTGTGGTGGAGATGCAGTTCATCGACTTCATCGCGAACGCGTACGACATGCTCACCAACTACGTCGCGACGGCGCGCTATCGCGCCTTCCTGCCGTGCCCGATGGTCGTGCGCGGGCCGAGCGGTGGGTACGTGCGCGGCGGGCCGTTCCACTCGCAGAACCCTGAAGCGGGGTTCATCCACACGCCGGGGTTGAAGGTGGTGTATCCGGCCACGGCCGAGGACGCCAAGGGGCTGATGAAGGCCGCCATCCGCGACGAGGATTGCGTGCTCTTCTTCGAGCACAAGTATCTCTATCGCCGCATCAAGGGTGTGATGCCCGCCGGCGACCACGTGGTGCCCATCGGGAAGGCGCGGACGGCGCGTGCGGGCACCGACCTCTCGATCATCACGTACGCCGCGACCGTGCACAAGGCGGTCGAGGCCGCGGAGCGGCTGCAGGCGGAGGACGGGCTCTCGGTGGAGGTGATCGACCTGCGGTCGCTTGCCCCGCTCGACGACGAGGCGATGGTCGCGACGGTGCGCAAGACGAACCGCGTGCTCGTGGTGCACGAGGACACGCGCACCGGCGGCATCGCCGGCGAGATCACGGCGCGGATCAATGAGACCTGCTTCGCGCACCTCGACGCGCCGGTGCTGCGCGTGACGGCGCACGACATCCCGCTGCCCTACGCGCCGACGCTCGAGGACTTCGTCCTCCCGCAGGTGGACGACATCGTGCTGGCGGCGCGCCGGCTGGCGGCCTGGTGACGGGCGACGTGACGCGCCCCGGCGCGCCGACCCCGGCACCGACGCGTCCGTCGGGCGGGCGGGTGGTGGCGATCGGCTGTTTCATGGCCGTCATCGGCGCCTTCTCCGGCGGGATGGTCGCGGTCCTCATCTCGATGGGGGTCGCGAAGCTCACCGCCGCGCCGGCCTGTGACGGCATCCCGACCTGCAACTGGCACTATTATTGGGGCGTAGGGGCGCTGCTCGGCGCACTCTCCCTGCCGTGGCTCGTGGTCTCGGCCCTCCGGGCCACGCCGCCGGCTGATGCGCCCTCCCCCGGTCCTTCGCACTGAACGAGGAAGCTGTCGTGGCCCGTATCGACGTGATCATGCCCCAGATGGGTGAGTCCATCGCTGAGGGCACCCTCTCGCGCTGGCTCAAGAAGGTCGGCGACGAGGTCAAGCGCGACGAGCCGATCTTCGAGATCTCCACCGACAAGGTGGATGCGGAGATCCCGGCGCCCGCCGCCGGTGTGCTCGCGGAGATCATCGTGCACGAGGGGACCACCGTCCCGGTGAACGCCCTCGTCGCGCGGATCGAGACGGAGAAGGGGGCGGCGATCGCGCCGGCCGCGCCGGCCGCTCCGGCCCCTGCGGCTACGGCGCCCGCCGCGGTCCCGGTCGCCCCTCCGGTCGCCCCTCCGGTCGCCGCTCCGGCCCCGGCGCCGGCCGCCGCTCCTGCGGCCCCCGCTCGTCCGGCGGCGCCCGCGGGATCGCTCGAGGAGCGGCTCCGCACCAAGTCCTCGCCGCTCGTGCGGCGGATGGCCGCCGACGCCGGCGTGGACCTGGCCGGCCTCAGTGGGAGTGGAATCGCGGGGCGCGTGACGAAGAAGGATCTGGTGGAGCATCTCGAGCGCGGTGGGTCGCGTCCGGTGGCGGTGCCTCCGGCGGCGATGCCCTCCGGCCTGCCGGCCAGCGTCGCGGTGCCCATGGCGGCCCACGCGGAGCCGACCTTCGCCGCCTGGCCCGGCGACGTCGTCGAGCCGATGAGCAAGATTCGCCGCCTCACCGCCGACCACATGCGGCAGGCCAAGCAGATCGCCGCGCACGTGACGAGCTTCTTCGAGATCGATCTCACCAAGGTCGCGCGCAGGCGCGCGGCGATGAAGGGGGCGTTCGAGGCCGAGACGGGCCAGAAGCTGACCTTCCTGCCGTTCATCATGCGCGCCGTCGTGGAGAACCTGCGCCGCCACCCCACGATGAACGCCACGGTCTCCGGCACAGACGTCATCCTGCGGAAGCGCTACAACATCGGCCTCGCCGTGGCGCTCGAGCCGACGGGGCTCATCGTGCCCGTCATCAAGGACGCGGACGGGCTGAACCTCACCGGGCTCACCCGGGCGGCCAACGACCTCGCGGCGCGGGCGCGCAGCAAGAAGCTCAGCCCCGTCGAGGTGCAGGACGCGACCTTCACCATCACGAACCCCGGCGTCTTCGGTTCGCTGATGGGCACGCCGATCATCCCCGTGGGGACGACGGCGATCCTCGGGCTCGGGGCCATCGAGAAGCGGGCGAAGGTCATCACCGGCGCGGACGGCGAGGATACCATCGCCATCCGCACCTGCGCCTACTTCTCCTGCAGCTTCGATCATCGCGTCGTGGACGGCGCTGACGCGGACCGCTTCATGGCCGACCTCAAGCGGACGCTTGAGTCGGTCGAGTGAGATGGCACGGTCCCTGACGATGCACCGCACGGTGGTCACGCCCGTGGAGCGCGCGAAGTACCTCGAGACGGCCCGCGCCAAGGCGCGCCACTACCAGGCGGCCGGCTGCCGGTATTGGGTCTTCGAGGAGGCCGCGCTCCCCGGGGCCTTCGTGGAGTTCTGCGAGGCCAACGACGCCGGGACCCTTTCCGCCGCGCACGCGGCCGCGCCGGGGCGCATCCTCGACCCCTCGCGCGTCTATTCCATCGTGGAGCTCGACTGATGCCGACCCGGACCCTCGAGATCGACGGCCGCGCCTGGGCCGTGTACCCCAGCGGGTACGTCACCCAGTACGACGCCGACGAGTTCGGCCTCCTCTTCGTGCACGGCACGGGGGACACGCGCGAGGTGCGCGTCACCCGCTACTCGCCCGCGGGCACACGCTCCCGTGAGCAGGCGCTGGCGGAGCTCTCGGACGCCGACGTGCGCCGGCTCTTCGCCCTCTCGCAGCCCAGTGTGCGTTCCCCTGAGGCCGGCTACGCCCCGTGACGGCTGACGCGGCCGACGCGCCGCGCACTGTCGACCTCCACGCGCACTCCACCGCCTCCGACGGCGCCCACCCGCCGGCGATGGCCGTGGAGTTGGCGCACCGGGCCGGGCTCTCGGCCTTCGCCCTCACAGATCACGACACCCTCGCGGGCATCGCCGAGGCGCGCACGGCCGCTGAGGCGTGCGGGCTCCGGCTCGTCCCCGGCGTCGAACTGAGCGTGCATCAGGACCGGACGGAGGTGCACCTCCTCGGGCTTCACATCCGCGACGTGGATGCGATGCAGCGGGAGCTCGAGGGCGTGAGGGACCGCCGGCGCAGCCGCGCCGAGACGATGGTGGCCCGCCTCGCGGCCATCGGGGTCCACGTGCCCTTCAGCGCGGTGCTCGAGGCGGCGCAGGGCGGCGCCATCGGACGGCCCCATGTGGCGCGCGCGCTCATCGCCGGCGGGCACGTGAAGGATTCCCGCGAGGCCTTCGACCGCTACCTCGCCGCAGGGCGGCCGGCGTACGTCGACAAGGAACGGCTCGAGATCGCCGACGGCATCGCGATGATCCATCGCTTCGGTGGCATCGCGGTGGTGGCGCATCCTGGCCCGGAGGGGCGGCGGCAACGGATCGAGCCGCTCGTCGCGCTCGGGCTCGACGGCCTCGAGGTGCGACATCCGAGCCACCAGGCCGAGGACGTCAAGCGTCTCACCGCGCTCGCGACGCACTTCGGGCTCGTGATGAGCGGCGGGTCGGACTGGCACGGCGCGATGCAGGGCCCGCGCACTCTCGGCGGGATGCAGGTGCCGATGGCCTGGCTCGAGGCGCAGGATGCCCGCGTGGCGGCGGTGCGCGGCGCGTGAGCCGCGTCGTCCTCGTCACCGGGGCCGGTCGCCGCGTGGGACGCGCCATCGCGGTGCACCTCGCCGGGCACGGGTGGCAGGTGGCGGTGCACTTCCACGCGAGCGCCGAGGGTGCGGCGGAGACGGTCGCCGCGATCCGGCTCGCGGGCGGCACCGCCGAGGCTTTCGGCGCCGATCTGCGTGACCCCGAGGCCTGCGAGGCATTGGTTCCGCGGGTGGTCGGCTGGGCCGGTCGGCTCGATGCCCTCGTCGCCTCCGCGGCGGGGATGACCCGCACGGTCGTCGGGGCGACCTCGGCGGCCACCTTCGACGAGATCCTCGCGCTCAACCTCCGGGCGCCGTTCCTGCTGGCGCAGGCCGCCGCGAGGGTCCTCCCCGACGGCGGCGCGATCGTGCAGATCGCGGACCACCTCGGTGAAGAGCCGACGCCGGGCTTCGCCGTGCACGGGGTGGCCAAGGCGGGGGTCATCGCGCTCACTCGCCAACTGGCGGCGGCCCTCGCGCCGCGCCTCCGCGTGAATGCGGTCTCGCCCGGCGTGGTCCTCCTCCCGGAGGGGGCGCCGCCCGCGCTCGCGACGCGACTGGCCGCCGAGGCCGCACTGCAACGCCTCGGCACCCCCGAGGACGTGGCCGCAGCGGTGCGCTATCTCCTCGAGGCGCCCTTCGTCACCGGCGAGGTGCTGCGGGTGGACGGCGGGCGCTTCGTGCGCTCGCCGTCAGAGCTGCCGTAGCCAGCTCAGCTTCACAATCAGCGACCGCGCGCGCGGGGTGAGCCCGCCGAGGATTGATTGCCGGTCGTTGTACACCACGTAGAGGTACGACAGCGGGGAGAACTCCCAGCTCACGCGGGAATTGAGCGAGCCACGTTCGATGACGGAGTTGTACTGGTAGAACGCGCTCCACTGCAGCCGTGGGTTCAGGAAGAGCCGCAGCTCCGGACCCGCGAGGTAGGTCACCAGCGACGTGTCCGCGGGGCCGAGCGAGCCGAGGAAGTTGACTTCGTAGTTGGCGCGCAGGCTCAGATGCGGGCTCGGCGACCAACGCCCGGAGAGGGCGAGTTGCTCCTGGCGGCCGTCGAAGAAGCCGCCGGTGGAGGCCGAGACCGTCGCGGCGACCTTGGCGCTCTGGTCGGTCATGAGGTCCACGCCCACCCGCCAGGCGTCGTGCGTGCCGGGGGCGATCGA
>JBANGJ010000107.1:0-12101 GCA_037975505.1 Gemmatimonadota bacterium
ACGACGGGCACGCCCTCGTACGACACCGCGCTCGATCTGGAGCAGCGCGAGACGATGCGCCGGTACCTCGAGCGGACCGCGGGGCGGCTGCGCAAGCGGGCGGCGTCGCGCATCGAGACCGTCTTCCGCGAGGGCCGCGTGGTGCCCACTCTCGGGCAGCTCGCTCGCGACCTGCACGCGCAACTCGTGGTGCTCTCGACGCACGGGCGGGGAGGCTTTCAGCGCCTCTGGCTCGGGTCGGTCGCGGACGGCCTGGTGCGCGCGGCGCCGGTGCCGGTGCTGCTCCTCCGCGGGGGGCGGGGCCAGACCGCGCGCCTCGGGCCGACGGCGGTGTTCCGACGGATCGTCGTGGCCCTCGATGGCTCGGCGCGCGCCGAGGCGGCGATCGGCGCGGCGGAGATGCTCCTGGGGCGCGACCCCGGGCTCGTCACCCTCGTGCACGTCCTGCATCCGATGACGATGGCGGTGGCGATGCAGTCGGTGCGGCGTCCCGATGCGGAGTTCACCGCGGCGTATCTCGAGCCGCTCGCCGCGCGGGTGCGCGCGCCGGGGCGCGAGGTGACGATCGAGACGCGCGTGGACGCCAACGTCACGCGCGCCATCCAGGAGGTCGTGAGCGCGGTGGGCGCGGACGTGGTGGCCCTCACGCCGCAGGGACTGCGCGGCGCCGAGCGCTTCTTGATGGGAAGCGTGGCGGATAAACTCATCCGCACGGCGACGGTGCCGGTGCTGGTGGTCCCGGGGGAGGAGGCATCGACGTGGGGAGAGGCCGGAGGCTGAGGGCGTGGCGGGTCGAGACGATGCTGGCGCTGATGGGGCTGCTCGGCGCGGGGTGCGCGCGCGCCACGGCGACGCCAACGACGTCTGCCGAGACCGAGGCGAGCGCATCGTCCGCCGCCGGTGACCTCGCGCCGGACGACGAGCTCGCGGGGGTCACCTTCGCGGAGGACCTGAACGTCGTCCTGCTCGCGATGACGCGCCTTCCGGCGGGGCTCTATTACCGGGATGTCGAGGTGGGGACGGGGGTGCCGGCCTCGCCCGGGCGTGAGATCGCGATCACCTATCTCGCCTACCTGCCGGATGGGCGTGAGGTGGACCGTACGCCCCCCGCCGGCCCGCCCCTCCGCTTCGTGTTGGGGAACGGGACGGTGATTCGGGGGTGGGACTTGGGGATCCGCGGGATGAAGGTCGGCGGGACGCGGCAGCTCGTCGTGCCGGCCCGGCTGGCCTATGGGCGACGGGCGATCGGGCAGGTGCCGGCCAACGCGACGCTCGTCTTCCTCGTGCGGCTCGACAAGGTAGGATAGGGCAGGCGGCGCGGCCCCGCGTCTCTGCGCTGGTGCGTCTCGGGTTTCCCTCTGGAGGTCCCTATGCGGCGACGGTCCCTGCTGGCCTGGTGCACGGTGGCATCCCTCCTGCTCGCCTCGCTCGCGCCACGCGCTGTCCGCGCGCAGGCGCCCGCCGCCGACGCGCCGGTGCAGGAGATCCTGCTGCGCGACGGCTCGCGCCTCTTCGGCCGCGTGGTCGCGACGGCGCCCGACACGCTCGTGGTGGTGACCACGGCGGGGGCGCGCGTGGCGATTCCGCGCGCGCAGGTGGAGCGGATGCGCGTGGCCACCGGGCGCGCGGTGGACGGTGCGTTCTGGGGCGAGGACCCCAACCTCTCGCGGCTCTTCTTCACCTCGACGGCGCGCCCCCTCCCGCGGGGGGAAGGGTACGTGTCGAGCTTCATGCTCTTCTTTCCGTTCGTGGCCTACGGCGTCACCGACCGCTTCACGATGGCGGGGGGCACGCCGATCATCCCCGACGCCATCGGCCAGGTGTTCTACCTGGCGCCGAAGGTCGCGGTGGCACACCGCCCGGGCGCGGATTACGCGGTGGGGGCGCTCGGCTTCTTCTCCTCCAAGGAGGAGGGCTCGGTGGGCGTGCTCTACGGCTCCGGCACCTGGGGGACGAGTGACCGCGCGGTCACCGCGGGGGCGGGGTGGGGCTACGCCTCGTCGGGGTCCACGCTCGATCTCGCGAGCAAGCCGGTGCTCGTGCTCGGCGGTGAATGGCGCGTGAGCCGACGCACCAAGCTCGTGACGGAGAACTGGATCCCGGTGGGGAGCACGTCGCACTTCGTGAGCGGCGGTGTGCGCTTCATCGGCGAGCGGATCTCCGCGGACCTCGGGCTCGGGACCTTCGGCTCGGGCGGGTGCTGTGTGCCGCTCGTGAACTTCGTCTGGAACTTCGGGGGCGGCGCGCGGCCGTAGTCGGGCGCGCGCCGCGGAGCGTCAGCGCGCCGGCTTGCGGCGCGCGCCGGTGAAGGTGGCGCTCCCCATCCCCTGGAAGTCGACGTCGCCCTTCACGAGGTCGTCGCCGATGATGACGCCGACGAAGGTGAGCATCACGCCCCCCTCGGCGGCCGGCGCGAGCGTGAAGCGGAGCGAATCGCCCGTGACGGTGCCCCGGAAGGGACGCACCCCCATCCGGCTCGACTCGTACGTCCCCGTGAGCGTGGCGCCGTCCTGCTTGAAGGTGACGGTCGGCGTGCCGGTGCCGTTCTCGGTGACCACCGAGAAATCCCAGATGCCGGTGAGGTCGCGCACGCGGGCGGCCGAGGCCACGCGCGTGACGAGGATCGCGAGGGCGAGGGTGAGGACGAGCGGGCGGACGAGGGTGCGCCGGCGGGTCGAGCGGAGAGGGGCGGGCATGGGCGTGGTGTGCAGAGGGCGACGGGTGGGACCCGCGCGGGTCCCGGTCGGGGCGCGCCGAGCGGCGCGCCTATGAACGCAGGCATCGGGTGCCCCGGCGGGCAAGGGGTGTACCTTATGCCGCATGTCGTCCCTCCCCGACGCCCCGGCGCTGGACCGCCGTCGCCTGCGCGCTGTCATCGGCGGTTCCATCGGCAACCTGGTGGAGTGGTACGATTGGTACACCTACTCCGCCTTCGCGCTGTACTTCGCGCGGGCCTTCTTCCCCGCCGGGGACCGCACGGCGCAGCTATTGAACACCGCGGCGGTGTTCGCGGTGGGGTTCTTCGTGCGGCCGCTGGGGAGCTGGCTCCTGGGGCGCTACGCCGATCGGCACGGGCGGCGCGCGGCGCTCACGCGCTCGGTGCTCCTGATGTGCGGCGGGTCGTTGCTCATCGCCTGCACCCCGTCCTACGCGCAGATCGGCGTCGCCGCCCCCGCGCTCCTCGTGGTGGCGCGGCTGCTGCAGGGGATCAGCGTCGGGGGTGAGTATGGGGCGAGCGCCACCTATCTCAGTGAGCGCGCGGGCCGTGCGCGGCGCGGCTTCTACACGAGTTTCCAGTACGTCACGCTGATCCTCGGGCAGCTGCTGGCACTGGTGGTGCTGCTGATCCTGCAGGCGACGCTCACCGAGGCGCAGCTCGACGCGTGGGGGTGGCGCGTGCCGTTCGTGATCGGCGCGGCGGCCGCGGTGGTCGCGGTCTGGATGCGGCGCTCCTTGGACGAGACGGAGAGCTTCACGCGGGCGCAGGCGTCGGCCGCGCCCGGCACGCGCGGGCTGCGCGGGCTCTGGCAGCACCGCCGCGCCGCGGCGATCGTCTTCGGCCTCACGGCGGGCGGCGCGCACGCGTTCTACGTGTGCACCACCTACGCGCAGAAGTTCCTGGTGAACACCACCGGGTTCTCCAAGCCGCTGGCGTCGCGGGTGAACGCGCTCACGCTCCTCGTCTTCATGCTGGTGCAGCCGCTGTTCGGCGCGCTCTCCGACCGCATCGGCCGACGCCCGCTCCTGCTGACCTTCGGCGTGCTGGGGACCCTCGGCACGGTGCCGATGCTGACGGCGCTCGAGACCGCGACGCCCGCGCGCGCCGTCGCGCTCCTGCTCGCGGCGCTCCTCGCGGTCTCCTGCTACACCTCGATCAACGCGGTGGTGAAGGCGGAGCTCTTCCCCACCGAGGTGCGGGCGCTCGGCGTCGCGCTCCCCTACTCGCTCGCCGTCTCGCTCTTCGGCGGCACGGCGGAGTACGTGGCGCTCTGGCTCAAGGGCCTCGGCCACGAGCGATGGTTCTACTGGTACACCACCGGCGTCATCGCGCTCTCGCTCCTCGTGTACGTGCTGATGCCCGACACGCGCGACCACTCGCAGATCGCCGAGGACTGAGCGCGCGCGTCACGCGCCGTCACCCGCTCACGCGGCGGGGGAGGCGCGCCCCTGCCGACGCTCGAGGCGGCGCGCCATCTCGAAGATCCCGCCCGGGAAGCTCTGTCGATCGGTGGGGTCCACGCAGGTGGTGCAGGACCGGTTGAGCGCACGGAACCCGCGGAAGGTGAGGCGCGGCGTGCGGTAGCCGGCGCGCACGGGCTCGTCGCGCATCAGCGGGCCGTCGAGGTAGGCGCGGTTCGTGTCGCAGAGCACGGTCACCACCACGGCCTCCGGCCCAAGCGCGTCCTGCACCTCGAGGGCCGCGAGGAGGTTCGCGCCGCTCGAGATGCCAACGCCGAGCCCGAGTTCGCGCGCCATCTTCTGCGCCATCAGGATCGCGTCCCCGACGGCGACTGCGACGGGCCCGTCGCCGTACGGGAGCGTGGCGGGCTCGGCGCCGTCCGCGCGGCGCCACCCCGGCACCTCGCGGCCGTCCGCCGCCACGGCCTGGTGCACCCGCAGGCTCGGCACCTCGCGCCGCAGCACCTGTCCGATGCCGCGCATCGTGCCTCCCGACCCGATACCGGTCACGAAGGCGTCGGGCACGGCGTGGTCGCCCATCAGCTGGGCCCAGAGCTCCGGCGCGGTGGTGCGCGCGTGAGCGGCGGTCTGGTCGGCGGTCCCGAGCGGGTCCACGCGGAAGGTGCCGGGCGAGGCGGCGGCGAGGTCGGTGGCGAGTGCGCCCACGGCGTCGCGCGGCGCCAGATGCAGATCGGCGCCGTAGGAGCGCGCGAGGAGCATATGCGCCGGATTGGCGTCCTCCGGCATCACCACCGACACCCGTCGCCCGATGGCGCTGCCGATGGCGCTGAACGAGACGGCGGCGTGCCCGTCCGCGGCCACGAGGAGTGAGCTCTCGTCGGCGAGGGCGCCGTCCTCGAGCGCGTGGCGCACGACCTCGAGGGCGCTCCGGTCCTTGATGCTCCCCGTGAGGTTGAGGTGCTCCGCTTTGGCGTAGATCCGGCGCTCCTCGCCGCCATCGAGCCGGAGGTCGATGGCGAGCAGGGGCGTCCCGCCTACGAGACGGCGGACGGAGCGCAGGCGGTCGTTGGAATCGGCGGGGGGCAGCGGAGACTCCGGCAGGGGTTGGTCTGCAATACCGCTCCGGCGCGGGCGTGGGGGCATCGGGCACTCGCCGGGGCCGGTGTGGGGGCCTTACCCCCGGCCCTGTCCTCCACACCCTGACAGCCGCGGCTATCGTTCAATGACGTTCGTCCCCCCACGCCCGTGCGCCCCGTGACTCATTCGACGTTCAATCCCGCCGACCCCGCCGATCTTGATCTCCCCCCGGAGCTGATGCGGGCGATGGGCCGGGCGGTGGTGGACCGGGCGGTGGCGCATCTCGCGTCGGTGCCTGCGATGCCGAGTTGCGGGGATGTGGCGGCAGACGACCTCTGCCGCGCGCTCCGGGAGCCGCCGCCGGACCAGGGCACCGCACTCGAGCCGCTGCTCGACCAGCTCTTCGAGGAGTGCGTTCCGCGGTCGTTCACGACGATCGGCGCGGGATACCTGGCGTACATCCCGGGCGGTGGCATCTACCCCGCCGCGCTCGCGGATTACATCGCGGACACCACCAACCGGTTCACGGGCATCTGGCAGGCCGCGCCGGCCCTCGTGCAGCTCGAGGCCAACGTGCTCGATTGGCTGCGCGAGTGGATGGGGTTCCCCACGGGGGCCGCGGGAGTGTTCACCACCGGGGGCTCGATGGCGATGTTCAACGCCATCGCCGCCGCACGTGAGCGGCTGCTGGGCGACGACATCCGTTCGGGGACGCTCTACGTGTCCTCGCAGGCGCACCATTGCATCATCAAGGCCGCCAAGCTCGCCGGCATCCGGCACGACCGCGTGCGGAGCATCCCGGTGGATGCCGCGTACCGGATGCAGGTGGACGCGTTGGCCGCCGCCGTGGCGGCAGACCGCGCCGCGGGGCTCCGCCCGTTCATGGTGTTCTCGACGGCGGGGACGACGAACACCGGGGCGGTGGACCCCGTCGACGCGGTGGCCGACCTCGCCGCGCGAGAGGGACTCTGGCATCACGTGGACGGCGCCTATGGCGGGTGCTTCCACCTGGTCCCGGCGCTGCGGCCGCTCCTCGCCGGGCTCTCGCGCGCCGACTCGCTGACACTCGATCCGCACAAGGGGCTCTTCCTTCCCTACGGCACCGGGGCGCTCCTCGTGCGCGACGGGGAGGCGCTGCGGGCGCTGCACAGCTCCACGGCAGGCTACCTCCCGCCGAACCAGTCGGACTTCTACGACCCAGCGCAGTACGGGCCGGAGCTCTCGCGCGGCTTCCCGGGGCTGCGGCTCTGGCTCACGCTCAAGTTCTACGGCGCCGAGCGCTACCGGGCCGCCCTCGCCGAGAAGCGCGCCCTCGCGGTGTGGGCTGCCGAGCAGGTCGCGCAGATCCCGGGTGTGGTGCTCGACGCGCCGCCGCAGCTCTCCCTCTTCGCCTTCCATCTGGAGGGGCCGGGCCTCGAGACGCGCGCGGCGCAGGATGCGGCGACGACGGCGCTGCTGGAGCGCGTGACGGCGCGCGGTGCGGTGATGCTCACGGGGTGCACGGCGGAGGGCAGGGTGCTCGCGCGCGTCTGCGTGCTCAGCTTCCGCACACGCCAGGCGCAGATGGAGACGGCTGTGGCGCACCTGCGTCAAGAGGCGGCTGCGATCCTCGCGGCCGCGGCGGGGCGCTCGGCGTGACCGCACCGGCCCCGACCGCCGCGGGGGTCCCCGACCCGTACGCCGCGCTCCGCCACCCGAAGTTCGCGCGCTACGTGCTCTGCCTCTTCGCCTTCACCCTCGGCATCCAGATCCAGGGGACGGTGGTGGGGTGGCAGATGTACGACCTCACCAAGGATCCCCTCGCGCTCGGGCTGATCGGCCTGGCCGAGGCGCTGCCGGCGCTCAGCACGGCGCTGTATGCGGGCCACGTGGCCGACCGGCACGACCGCCGCCGCATCTCGCTCCTCGCGCTGAGTGTGCTGGTGGGGTGCAGCGCGGCGCTCTGGGTGCTCGCGGGCCCGCGTCCGCTCGGCGTCGCGGTCCCCACCCCCTCGCGGGTGCACGCCATCTACGCCGTCATCGTCGTGAGCGGTGTGGCTCGCGCCTTCCTGCAGCCTGCGCGGCAGGCGCTCTCTGCGGAGCTCGTGCCGCGGACGCTCTTCAAGAACGCCATCACCTGGCGCAGCGGCACCTGGCAGCTCGCAGCGGTGCTTGGCCCCGCACTCGGCGGGCTCCTCTACGCGATCGGTGGCACGCTCCTCGCCTACGCGGTGGACGCGGGGCTGATGCTCGCCGGCGTCGCCTTGATGCTCTCTATCCGGCACACCTCCCCGGTGCGCGAGGGGCGGCACGAGCGGCTGCTGGACTCCCTCACCGGCGGGGTGCGATTCGTCTCGGGCGAACCCGTGATTCTCGGGGCACTGACGCTCGACCTCTTCTCGGTCTTCTTCGGTGGGGCGGTGGCGCTCCTCCCGATCTTCGCGGCGGAGATCCTGCACGTCGGCCCCACCGGACTCGGGATCCTGCGCGCCGCGCCCGCAGCGGGGGCCGTCTGCATGAGCCTCTTCCTGGCGCGGCATCACGACTTTGACCGCACGGGCCACGTGCTCCTCTGGTCGGTCGCCGGCTTCGGCGCCTGTATGGTCGGCTTCGGGCTTTCCACGACGTTCTGGCTCTCCGTCGCGCTCCTCTTCGCGTCGGGGCTCCTCGACATGATCAGCGTGGTCATCCGGAGCACGCTCCTGCAGTCGCGGACGCCGGAGGCCCTGCTCGGCCGCGTCTCGTCGGTGAACCAGCTCTTCGTCGGCTCCTCCAACGAGATCGGGATGTTCGAGTCGGGGGTGACGGCCCGGTGGTGGGGGACGGCGCCCAGCGTGGTCGTCGGCGGCCTCGCGACATTGGGGGTGGTGGCGGTGACCGCCTGGTTCGTCCCGACGCTCCGGACCCTCGGCCGGTTGCACCCGGACGAGCACAAAGGCGTATAACCGGGATCCCCCGATGCCCTACCACCCCCTCCACCATCGCCGCGTCGCGCTCCTCGCGGTCGTCCTCCTCCTCGTGGTGGCGATCGGGCGGTCGGCTGCGCTGCAGGGGGCGCTCCACGACGTGCTGACGGTGGTCGAGCGGCTCATCCGCACCTATCCGCGGGCGGGCGTGGCCCTCTTCCTCGTGCTCGCGGGGCTCTCCGCGATGCTCTCGTTCTTCTCGAGCACCGCGCTGGTGCCGGCGGGGGTCTTCGTCTGGGGGGCCGAACGGACGATGCTCCTGCTCTGGGTGGGTGGGGTGGTCGGCGGGGCGGGCGGTTACTGGCTCGCGCGGACCTTGGGGCGCCGGGTGGCGCTGCGCTTCATCCCTGAGGCGCAGTTCCAGCGCTACGAGGACTTCTTCCGCACGCGGGCGCACTGGCGCAGCGTCCTCCTCTTCCGCCTGGCGCTCCAGTCGGAGCTGCCGAGCTATGTGCTGGGCGCGCTCCAGTACCCGTTCCCCCGGTATCTGCCGATCATGGCGCTCGCCGAGCTCCCCTTCGTGGTGGTGGTCGTCTACCTCGGCGATGCCTTTCTGCGGGGCAACAGTCTCGTCTTCATCGCGACGTTGCTGACCAGTCTCGGGCTCACCGTGCTCGCCTTCCGGCGCCTGCAGCGCGAGATGCGCGAGGGCTGAGCGCGCGGATGCGGTGTGGCCCCGTTGCGCGATGGCACGGGGTGCGGTTTAATCCACTCGAATGACCGCACTGCCAATCCCCCTCGCGTCCCCCGCGCCGTTGGTCTGGGTGCTGGTCCCCATCGTCGAGACCGACGACCCCAATCTCGCCTGGTACAGCGATTACTCGAACGCGCGCGAGGAGTACGCGCGCGCGTTCGCCGCGCTGGGCCTCGCGTGGAAGTGGCAGCCGGTGACGATGCAGGACTATCGGACGGTGGTCGCCGGGATCCGCCGCGCTTCGCGCGGCTTCGCGCCGATCGTGCTGAACCTCTGCGACGGCGATGAGATCAACGGCTCGCCCGGCCTGAGCGTGATCCACGCGCTGCGCGAGGCGAACCTCCCCTTCACCGGCGCCGACGAGCGGTTCTACGACCTCACCACGTCGAAGATCGTGATGAAGCGACTCTTCGAGGCGGCCGGCGTCCCCACCGCACCCTGGGCCGTGGTCGCCCGTGACGGCAAGGGCAGCGCGGCGCTCTTCCGCGCCCTCGGCGCCACGCTGATCCTCAAGCCCGCGATCTCCGCCGGGAGCCTCGGCATCGGGATGAAGTCCGTCGTGCGGTCCCCGCAGGCGCTGCGCGCCCAACTCAAGCGGCTGCACGACGGGTATCGGGGGTGGGGGCTCACCGAGGGGGGCGCCTTCGTCGAGCGCTTCATCATCGGGCCCGAGTACACCACGTTCATCGTCGGCTCGCACGACGATCCCGAGGGCAAGAAGGTGTATCCGCCGGTGGAGCGTCGCTTCAATGCCACCATCCCGGTGCGGGAGCGCTTCCTCTCCTTCGATCGCCTCTGGGGCATCTACGAGGATGAACCCGAGATCGACGGCGGGGATGGCGAGCTCTGGCAGTACAAGCCGGTCCGGAAGAAGGCGCTCGCTCGGGAGATCGAGGCGGTGAGCTGGGCGGCCTACGCTGCGGTCGGGGGGCGGGGGTACGGACGCGTGGATCTCCGGCAGGACGCCCGCACGGGCAAGCTCTACGTGCTCGAGGTGAACTCGCAGTGCGGGCTCTCGGAGGATCCGGTGCAGACGTCCATCGGCGCCATCCTGATCTTTGCCAAGCGGAGCTTCGCGAGCGCGGTCGAGGCGATCCTCGCCGCCGCCAACCCCGCGGAGCGCCGTCGGGGACGCCGGGTGGTCCGGATGGCGCGATGAAGGTCTGCGTCCTTCAGCCCGACTACTCCACCTCGGGCGTCGACTACCGGCACTACGACCCGGCGCGCGACCTCGCCCCGCTGCTCCCGGGGCACGAGGTCCA
This sequence comes from Gemmatimonadota bacterium, assembly GCA_037975505.1. Classification (GTDB taxonomy): domain Bacteria; phylum Gemmatimonadota; class Gemmatimonadetes; order Gemmatimonadales; family Gemmatimonadaceae; genus Pseudogemmatithrix. The sequence goes on from JBANGJ010000107.1 coordinate 10,119, forward strand.
TCACGAGGCGCTGCACAAGCTCTCCACCTACCGCCAACTGAAGCGTCTGTCGGCGGAGGGGTTCGACATCTTCGTGAACCTCTGCGAGGGGTATCCCGAGTGGGACGTGCCCGGCGTCGACGTCGTGCAGTGCCTCGAAGCGCTCGACCTCCCCTTCACGGGGCCGAGCGTGCTGCTGTACGACGTACCGAAGCCGCTGATGAAGTACGTCGCCCATACGATGGGTGTGACGACGCCGCTCCACGCGCTCATCGATGCCGCGGCACTCCCGAGCGATCCCGCCGCCTGCGATGCCGTCCTCGGCCGTGCCACGGCGCGGCTCCGCTACCCGCTCTTCGTGAAGCCCTCCGGGGCGGGGGACAGCCTCGGGGTGGATGAGCACGCCGTGGTGGCGAACGCGGCCGCGCTCGGGGCGCAGGTCCGCCGACTCGCCGCAGAGTTCCCGTCGCTGCTGGTGGAGGAGTACGTGGACGGGCGGGAGTTCACGGTGCTCGTGGTGGGGGACGCGGAGCGACCGGGGCGGGGGACCGCCCTCGTGCCGGTCGAGTACACCTTCCCGCCGGGCTTCCGCTACAAGAGCTACGCGCTCAAGACGAGCGAGCTGCACCCCGAGGCCAACCATCCGGTGCGGGACGAGGCGCTGGCGCGCCGGTTGCGTACGACCGCCGAGCAGGTCTTCGCCGGCTTCGCGGGGGTCGGGTATGCGCGGATGGATTTCCGGATGGATGCCGCGGGGGTGATCCACTTCCTCGAGGTGAACTTCACCTGCTCGGTGTTCTATCAGGGGGAGTACGGCGGGTCCGCCGATCACATCCTCCGGTTCGATCCCATCGGTCAGGCCGGGTTCCTCGAGCGGATCATCGCCGAGGGGGTGGCTCGGCATCAGCGCCGGCAGAAGCCCTTCGTGCTGCGCGGCGACGCGATCGCCGGGTACGGCGTCGTGGCCACGCGTCCCATCGTCGCCGGGGAGCTCGTCTGGGACGGGGAGGGCCGGCCGCACCGGATCGTCACGCGCCGCCACGTGGAGCGGCACTGGGATGCGGCGGATCAGGAGCTCTTCCGGCACTACGCCGTGCCCCTGAGCGACGAGGTCTACGCCATCTGGGACGAGGACCCCACCGCCTGGGCCCCGTGGAACCACAGCTGCGCGGCCAACACCGCCTTCCGCGGGCTGGACGTCGTGGCGCTGCGGGACATCGCGGTGGGGGAGGAGCTGACCCTCGATTACGGCACCATTTTGGACGACCGGAGCGCCGCCTTCGACTGCCGGTGCGGGGCGTCCGCCTGCCGGGGCCGGGTGCAGGGGGCCCGGGGGAATTCCGTCACGGCCCGGGAACATCAGGCCCGGGGCGACACGCTTTCTTGACTGGGCCGTCGGGTTGGCTCATTGTATTCTTTAGCGGGCCGCGTACCGGTCCGGGCTTCGTCCAACCTCAGCAGGATCAGCGCCTATGAGCACCTTCTTCCGTCGCGTCATCCCCCTGGTCGGCGCGGTCGTCGCCCTGGCCACACTGCCTGCGGCCGCCACGGCCCAGAGCCACGCCAACCTGGTCTGGGACCAGCTGAAGCGCGGCTACGAGTCCAATCAGGCCCAGGGGTTCTCCGCGCGCAACTACATCATGGGGCGGATGAACGACGACGCCACTGATACGTGGAGCTTCACGCTCACGGCCGGGATGACCTACAAGTTCTGGGGCGCCTGCGACGGGGATTGCAGCGACCTCGACATCGAGCTCCAGGACGAGAACGGCACCGTCCTCGAGTCCGACGTTCTCGACGACGACAACCCGATCGTCGAGTACCGCGCCAAGAAGACCGGCACCTTCAAGGTCAAGGTCTCGATGGCGACCTGCAACACCAATCCCTGCTACTGGGGCTTCGCGCTCTTCCAGAAGAGCTGATCGCGTCAGCGGCAGACGAAACGGCCCGCCCCGGTCTTCCGGGGCGGGCCGTTCGTCGTCCGGGGGGACGCGCCGGTCACCG
>JBANGJ010000121.1:0-3516 GCA_037975505.1 Gemmatimonadota bacterium
GGTGAGCAGCGACTCCACCAGGTCGGCCATGCGCGCCGACTCGGCCAGCGCCTCCTCGAGGGGCGCGAGCTGCTCGGGCACCGCCTGCGGCGCGCTCATCGCGCGCTCGATGTTCGCCCGGAACACCGCCAGCGGCGTCTTGAGCTCGTGACTCGCGTCGGCCGTGAAGCGCCGCAGGGCGACGAACGACGCCTCGAGCCGCGCCAACATCGCGTTGATGGTCTCCGCGAGGCGGTCCACCTCGGCCACGCCCTCGTCCTGCCGCAGGCGCCGGTGCAGCGACCGCCCGTGGCGGATGTCCTCGAGCGTCGCCTGGAGCCGCTCCAGCGGCTCCAGCCCCGCCCCGATCACGCCCCAGGCGAGGATGGCGGAGACGATTGTCACGAGGAGGATCGCCAGCGCGATCGGCAGGAAGGCATCCAGCCGGATCAGGGAGAGCGCCTCGGTCGAGGCCGCCGCCGCCACCCGGAGGGGGGCGTGGCGAGTGCTGGCTCCGCCACGCGCATCCACGTCGGCCACCTGCAGCTTGACGTACACCTCATCGTCGCGGAGCTGCACATAGGCGGCGGGGCGCGTCGCGCTGAGGAGCGTGGTCGCCGCCTCGACGAAGGTGGCGCGATCCGGGGCGCCGAGCCGGCGCACGGCCTCACTCGCGAAGAGCAACCGGGGCCCATCCGCCACGAGCACGTAGCCGGGCAGCGCCCCCAACGTCCGGGCCACCGCCGGCGAGAGCGCCGGCCCGACTGCACTGTCGCCGGTGACGAAGACCCCGGTGAAGCGCTCCGTCCCCGCCTGGGCCAGGATCTGGACCGCGATCGCCGCCACATCGTCCGCCTGACGCTGCAGCCCGCGGCGGGCGACGGTCCGCTCGGTGCCGAGGAGCACCCCCGCGAGGAGCACGCTGGCGCCGAGGACCCCGAGGGCGTGACGTCGCGCGAAGCGACCGCGGAGGGACCGCATCCCGAGCGCCCTCAGCCCTTGAGCACGTACCCGACGCCGCGCACCGTCGTGATGAGCTTCCGCTCATGCGCGGCGTCGATCTTCTTGCGCAGGTGCGTGATCACGACGTCGACGATGTTGGTGCCCGGGTCGAAGTGATAGCCCCACGCGTACTCGGTGATCAGCGTCCGGCTCAGCACCCGCCCCGTGTGACGAGCGAGATACTCGAGAACGAGGAACTCCTTGGGCGTCAGCTCGATGGGCACCCCACCCCGTGTGACCTCCCGGGCGTCCAGGTCGATCACCAGGTCCGCCACAGTGATCCGCGGCGAGGTGATCGCGCGCGGCCGCCGCACGAGCGCCTCGGCCCGCGCGAGCAGTTCCTCGAAGGCGAACGGCTTGGTGACGTAGTCGTCGGCCCCCGCGCGCAGCGTCTCCACCTTCGCATCGACGGCGTCCTGGGCCGTCAGCACGAGCACCGGGGTCTCCACCCCGCGATGACGCAGCGTCCGCAGCACCTCCTGCCCGCTCCGCCCCGGCAGGCGGAGATCGAGGATCAGCAGGTCGTAGGGCTGGGTGCGCGCGAGCGCCTCCCCCGCCTCCCCATCACCGACGAGGTCCACCGTCCAACGCTGCTCCTCGAGCCCGCGCTTGACGAACTGGCCGACCGTCGGGTCGTCCTCGATGACCAGGACCTTCATGCCTCCACCACGGGCAGCGTCACGGTGAACGTGCTCCCCCGCCCCTCGACGCTCTCGACGGTGAGCTGCCCCCCGTGCTCCTGCACGATCGCGTAGCAGATGGAGAGGCCGAGCCCGGTGCCCTCGCCCGGCGGCTTCGTCGTGTAGAAGGGCTCGAAGATGCGGTCGAGCTCGGAACGCGGGATCCCCTTCCCCTCGTCGGTGATCGTGATGGCGACCCCGGGGGCCGGCGTCTGCACGGGGGAGGTCGAGATCTCGACGGTCCCGCGGTTCGTCATCGCGTCGGCGGCGTTGATCAGGAGCGCCATCAGCACCTGGACGAGACGCTCCTGATTGGCCTGCGGCACGCGGCCCACCATCGGGTCGAGGAGCGTGCGCACCGTCAGGCGCCGGAAACGGACGTGGTGCTGGAGGAGGAAGAGCGTCTGCTCCACCACCTCGTTGACGTTCACCCGCTCCCGGTGCGCCTGCTTCGGCCGACTGAAGTCGAGGAGCCCATCGACGATGCGCTTGCTCCGCTGGATCTCGTTGTCGATGATGTCGAGGTATTCGATCGTCTCGGCGGCCACCGGCGCGCCGCCGTCCCGGAGGTCCTCCAGGCGGTAGCCCAGCGACTCCGCGCAGGCCGCGATGGTGGCCAGCGGGTTGTTGATCTCGTGCATCACGCCGGCGACGAGCTGACCGATGGCCGCCAGCTTCTCCGCCTGCGCATACCGCTGCTGCGCCTCGGCCCAGTCCGTGACGTCCTCACCGATGGTGATGACGTGGGTGACCGGCCCATCCCCCAGGCGCATCGGGAAGCGGAAGACGCGGTACGTCCGCCGCTCCCCGTGGAATTCGCGCTCACGACGGTACTCGAGGATCCGCCCGGTCGCGAAGACCTGCTCGAACTCCCGGCGGAGCTCGCCCGCCGGCTCGTGCGTCAGCACCTCGAAGACCGTCCGCCCGATCGCGTCGGCCCGGAGGATTCCCTCCATCCCGGTCTCGGGGCGTCCGTTCCAGCCTTGGATCCGGTACTCGCGGTCGACGACGTAGAGCCCGAGTGGCAGCGAGTCGAGCACCTTCTCCGTGAAACGGCGCCCCCGCTCGATCTCGTCCGTCCGGCTCGCGACCTCCACCTCCAGCTGCCGCGACCGCTCCGCGTGCGTGAGTTCCAGGGCGAGGAGGCTTGTGAGGGCGGAGGTCAGCAGACGCTCCTCGGTGTCGAGCGCCCGCGCGAGGCGCACGACCAGCGCCCCGACCCGGCGATCCCCGCGGAGGATCGGGATGACCGTGACCCGTGCGGCCTCCGACGACCCCTGCCCGGCGGCATCGCCCCCGGCCTCGGCGACCACGAGGCCCGCCTGCACCTCGCCCTCTGGGGTTCGCGTGATGCCATCCCCCCACGAACGACGGAGGCCGTCCGGCCCGTACGTCCAGACGGCCACCTCGTCCGCCACCAACGTCTTCCGGATATTCGCGAGGATCCGCTCGATCCCGGTGTCGGCGTTTCGGGACGCGGCCAGCTGGGTCGTCACCCACGCGAGCGAGACGAGGGCGCGCGTGGCGCGCTCCCCGGCCGCCCCGGCGGGGTCGACCGGCGCCGTCACGCCCCCAGCTTGGCGATCTCCGCCAGCAGCTCGGCGTTCTCGCGGCGCGAGCCCGGGGTCGCCTCGACGAAGGTCCACCGGAGCACGCCGGCCTTGTCGATGAGGAAATAGGCCCGATTGGAGAAGTTCCGTTCCTCGATCAGCGTGCCGTAGGCCCGCGAGACCTCCCGCTTGAAGTCCGACGCCTGGTCGACCTTCATCGCGTTGGCATGCTTGAACTCATTGTGCGACGGGACCGCTTCCACGCTGATGGGAACGACCGCGACGTCCTGCGAGGCGAAGGCGTC
>JBANGJ010000032.1:0-2573 GCA_037975505.1 Gemmatimonadota bacterium
GATCCACGTTGACGTCGGAGGCGAACTTGAAGACCAGCTCGTCTTCCCCGGCCCCGGGCGCGGAGAAGAGTTGCCGCACCATCGCGGTCGCGCCGCGGTGATGTTGGATCATGAAGCGGAGGAACCGCTCATCGAAGTCGGTCCCGCGACTGCGCGCGAGCGCCGATACCTGCTCGGGCGTGAGCATCCCGGGCATCAGCATCGTATGGGTCATCCCCCCCATCTCGTGCGTCATCCCGTTGGGGTTGGCTGGGGGGACCGGCTGCCGCCGGTCGGCCAGCCAGCTCTGCATCGTGCGAATCTCGTCGAGCTGCGCGTTGATGATCCGCGCCGCCAGCGTCCGGATGGCCTCGCTTCCCGCCCGCTCGGGGGCGAGCCGCGCCATCGCGACGGCCTGCGCGTGATGCCCGATCATCCCCGACATGAACTCGACGTCGGCGGTCGTGTAGGGATGCCGGATCGAGTCCGCGACCGCGTCAGCGATGGCGGCGGCCGACGCGGGGCCGACGGTCGGGACCACCGGGGTGTCGGGGAAGCCGGTGAGGGTGTCGCGGTCGGCGGTGCGCGGCGTGGGCGCCGACGACACCGAAGCGCTCGCTGGGGCAGGCATCGGGCGCGGTGCCGTCGCAACGCCCCCCCCACGGCACGCCGTCGCGCCGACGAGGAGGGTCACGGCCCCAACGCGGGGAGCGAGGGAACGCATCAAGCGGACTCGGGGGGATCGCATCATACGCCCTAGATTCTACCCGTTGGCACGGTGACGCGGAACGGGAGGACTATCACCGCGTCATCTTGACGCACCAAACGACCAAGCTGCACTTTGTTCTGTCACCGAACAAAGCCTGCCATTCTCCTCCCCCGCCTGCGCGCGGAGGTTCCCCCCATGTGGTCCCATCTGGCGCGGCGGTTCCTGTTGGTCGGTAGTCTGGCGGCCGGGCTCATCCCCCGACCGTCTGTGGCGCAGTCCATCGACGAGCCGGTTCGCGTCGTGCACGACTCAACCGGACTCCGACTCACCGTGGGCGGACGCCCGTTGATGATTAACGGCGTCAACTGGGACTACATCCCGATCGGCGAGAACTACGCGTACGCCCTTTGGACCCAGCCGGATGCCTTCATCAAAGAGGCGCTCGAGCGGGAAATGTCCCTGGTGCGCCGGATGGGGGCCAATGCGATCCGCGTCTACGCTGGGATCCCGCCCCGCTGGGTGCGATACATCTACGAGACCTACGGGATCCACACGGTCCTGAACCACGCCCTCGGCCGCTACGGGGTCACGATCGACGGTGTCTACCAGCCGCAGACCGACTACTCGAATCCTCGCGTCCGCGCGGCGATCACCGCCGAGGTGATGGCCCTCGTGCAGGAGTTCCGCGGCACCCCGGGGCTCCTGCTCTGGTTGCTCGGAAACGAGAACAATTATGGACTCAGCTGGCGATCGGCCGAGACCGAGGCGCTCCCGGTCGGCGAGCGCGACGTAGCTCGGGCTCGGTATCTCTACTCGCTCGTGGGCGAGGTCGCCCGAGCCGTGAAGGCGGCCGATCCGTCGCACCCCGTGGCCTACGCCAACGGCGACCTCCAGTATGTCGATCTCATCGCGCAGGAGGCGACGGGAATCGACATCCTCGGCGCGAACGTCTACCGCGGCGCCTCCTTCCGCGACTTCTTCGACGTGGTCGAGGCGAAACTCGGGATCCCCGTCCTCTTCACCGAGTTCGGCGCCGACGCGTGGAACGAGCGCGAGGCCCGCGAGGACCAGGAGGCGCAGGCGCGCTACCTCGTCGCGCAGTGGGAGGAGATCTACGGGCACGCGGCGGGCCTCGGGCGTCCTGGGAACGCGATCGGCGGCTTCACCTTCCAGTGGAGTGATGGCTGGTGGAAGTTCGGCCAGGAGTCACGACTCGACATCCACGACGTCAACGCGTCGTGGCCTGCGGACGCCTACCCGCACGACTTCGTGCCGGGTGAGAACAATATGAATGAGGAGTGGTGGGGGATCGTGGCGAAGGGCGCACCGGACACTCGCGGGCTCTTCGAGCTCTATCCACGCGCCGCGTACTATGCACTGCAGCGCATCCACGCGATCGATCCCTACGCCCCGGGGACGACGCGTGTCGCCCTGCGGTCGAAGTTCGCCGCGATCGACCCCGGGGCGCTGACGGCGCAGGCGCGCGCGGAGCGCGCCGGCGCCGGCGCGGAGACGGCGCCGCTCCGCCTCAAGGGGATGCGCCTCGAGCTCACGAACTTCGCGACGGGCGGGACGTCGATCCGCACGCCGAGCGCCGATGCGCCGAGCCCCACGGACCGACCGTCCTTCCGCGGGTTCGATCGGATGGAGTCGTACTTCGTGGAACTCGAGGCGAAGCCGTCCGAGCGTCTGCAGGCGTCGCTCGCGGTGAACGTCCTCGGTCACGTCCCCGAGAATCCGATCGACGAGATCTTCTACGAGAATCGCGGCCGCGCACGCACGCTCGCCCTGACGACCGGTGACGGCCTCGCCACGGACGGCCTCGAGCGGCTCAAGGTCTACCGTGCCCACGTCACCTGGGACGCCCGCGACTTCCGACTGGAGG
>JBANGJ010000063.1:0-3515 GCA_037975505.1 Gemmatimonadota bacterium
AGGCCGAAGACGCTGCCGATGAGCGCGAGGTCCACGAACCAGCTCCACCGGTCCCCGCGGCGCGAGGCGGCCAGCGCCGCGTCGTCGCGCCGGATGGCCTGCAGCGGCGAGACGAGCCGCAGCACGAGCAATGGGCGCACGGCGAAGACGAGCGCCACCCACACGCCGATGCCGATGCCGAGCGCGATCGCGGACGGCACGATCGACACCTGCACGTCCACGGGGAGGAAGCCCGTGAGCACCTCCGGGAGCACGAGCTGAATCCCGACGCCGAGCAGCGCGCCGATGGCGGCCCCGACGAAGCCCATCGCCCCGGCCTGCACGAGGTAGATGATGAGCACCTGCCCGCTCGACGCGCCGAGGCACCGCAGCACGGCGACGGTGTCGATCTTCCGCTGCACGAAGGCGTTGACGCCGCTCGCGACTCCGATGCCACCCAGCAGAAGGGCGATGAGCCCCACGACGCCGAGGAAGCGGGCGAGCTGCGCGATGGCGTCCGTCAGGTCCACCTCATTCTCGGCCACCGTGCGGACGCGGACGCCGAGGGAGTCGAATCGCGCCTTGAACGGGGCCGCCCAGAGGGCGGCGTCGGTCCCCTCGGGGAGCCGGACCACGGCCTCGTGCTCGACGCGGCTCCCGAAGCCGGTGAGCTGCGTCTCCGCGAGGTAGCGCCCCGGGATGAAGATCCGAGGCGCCACCGTGCCCGCGATGCCCGGATCCCCGGGCACGTTCACGATGCGCCCGCGGATGACGAAGCGCGCGTAGCCGACGGCGAGCGTATCCCCCACCTCGGCGCCGAGCGAGAGCATCAGCGAAGGGTCGACGAAGGCGTTTCGGTCCTCGTGGAGCGTGGCCCAGGCGCCGGCCGGCTCGGTGAGGACCTCCCCGTAGAACGGGTAGCCCTCGGAGACGGCGCGCACCTGCGAGAGGCGCGTGGCGCCCGTGCGCAGGACGATCGCCATCGAGCCGAAGCTCTGCACCTTCGCCGATGGGATCCCCGCCGCGCTGAGCGAGTCGAGCAGCGAGTCGAGCCCCGGCGTGAACCCGTTCTTCGTGCGCAGGTTCAGGTCGCCGCCGAGGAGCGCCTTGGACTGCTCGGCGATCGAGGCCTGCACGTTGGCGGCGAAGGAGTCGATGGCCACGAGGGCCGCGACGCCGAGCGAGATGGAGCTCATGTAGAGCAGGAGCCGCCGACGGGCGGTCCGGCTCTCGCGCCAGGCCAGATGGAGCAGTGGGGCGAGGGCGGGGCGGGCCATCAGCCCTGCGCGGCCGCGCCGCGACCCGGCCGGTCCTCCACCACCACGCCGTCCTTGAGGCGGATCACGCGCTGGGCGTGCTCGGCGAGCGCGAGGTCGTGCGTCACGATCACCACCGTGGTCCCCGACTCGCGATTCAGCTGGTCGAGGAGCGCGACGATCGTCGCACCGGTGGTGCCGTCCAGGTTGCCGGTCGGCTCGTCCGCGAAGAGGATGCGGGGGCGGTTCACGAAGGCGCGTGCGATGGCCACGCGCTGCTGCTCGCCGCCGGAGAGTTGGTTCGGATAGTGATGCGTGCGGTCGCGCAGCCCCACGCGCCCCAGCAGGTCGCGCGCGCGCTCGGCGGCATCCGCCTCGCCGCGCAGTTCGAGCGGCACCTGCACGTTCTCGGCCGCGGTCAGCGTGGGGATCAGCTGGAAGCTCTGGAAGATGAAGCCGACCTTCGCGCCGCGGAGCCGCGCGCGGCCGTCCTCGTCGAGCCGGTTGAGGTCGTCGCCATCGAGCGTCACCCCGCCGCGGCTGGGCAGGTCGAGCCCCGCGAGGAGGCCGAGGAGGGTCGTCTTGCCGCTGCCGGACGGGCCGACGATGGCGACGAACGCTCCCTGTGGGATGTCGAACGAGACATCTTTGAGGACGGCGAGCGGTCCGGCACCGCTCTGGTATTCCTTCGTGAGATCGCGGGCGGCGAGCATGGTGATGCGGATGGGTCGGGGAACGAGGGCCGTGGCGGGTACGGCCATGGCGGGGTTGCTGCTGGGCGTCACCGCCTGCGGCGGCTCCGAGGCAAAGTCGACCGGCGGGGCGACGGTTCCCGTGGAATCAACCCGGGCGACCCGCCCCGCGCCAACCCCGCGGGCGGGGGCGCCGCGCGTGCTGATCATCGGCACGAGTCTCACGGCGGGCCTCGGCCTCGACCCTGACTCCGCGTACCCCGCGGTGCTCCAGCGGATCGCGGATTCGTCGGGCGTGCCGGCGCGCATCGTCGCGGCGGGACTGAGTGGGGAGACCTCGGCGGGGGCGCTGCGGCGGGCGGACTGGCTCCTGCGGGACCCCGCCGACGTCGTGGTCATCGAGAGCGGCGCGAATGACGGGCTCCGGGGGCTCGACGTCGACACCACGGCCGCCAATCTCCGTGCGCTGATCGCCAAGGTGCGGGCGGCGCAGCCGGCGGCGCGGATCCTGGTGGCGCAGATGGAGGCCCCGCGCAACCTCGGGGCGACCTACACCCGGCGCTTCCACGCGCTGTTCGGGGGGGTGGCCCGGGAGGCCGGGGTGGGGGTGATCCCGTTCTTTCTCGACGGGATCGCCGGGGTGCCGGCCCTCAATCAGGACGATGGAATCCACCCGAACGAGGAGGGGGCGCGTCGGGCGGCGGCCGCGATGTGGCGCTCGCTGCGGCCCGTCTTGGTTGACCGGGGGGGACCGGTCGGCTAAACTGCAAGGCTGTCGAGGTTTAGCCCTTTTTCCCTTGGTAGAGTCCCATGGCGCTCCCGGCCACGCAGATCCGTCGCGGAATGGTGATCGTGTTCGAAGGCGATCCCTGCCGCATCATCGAGTTCCGTCACCACACGCCGGGCAACCTCCGCGCGATGGTGCAGGCGAAGCTGAAGAACCTCCGCTCGGGGAACAACTTCGAGCACCGGTTCCGCGCCGACGACCAGATCCACAAGGCGGACATGGAGACGCAGGAGCTCCAGTTCCTCTACAAGGGCGGCGACTCGTACCACTTCATGAACACGGACAACTACGAGCAGCTCGAGATGGACGAGGAGACGCTCGGGGACAACGCGCCGTGGATGCAGGACAACATGATGGTGATGGTCGAGTTCTATAATGGGAAGCCGATGTCGGTGCAGCTGCCGCAGTTCCTGAACCTGACGATCACCGAGACGGCGCCCGTGATGAAGACGGCGACCAAGACGGCGAGCTCCAAGCCGGCCGTCCTCGAGAACGGCGTGACCATCCAGGTGCCGGAGTTCATCGCGAGCGGCGAGCGCGTGCGCGTGAACCCGAACACCGGCGAGTACATGGACCGGGCGAAGGACTGACGGGGGAGTGGACCCGGGGCGATGGCCGCCCCGGTTGATTCGGCGGCACGTCGGGCCTATTTTTGAATGCTCCGGGTAAACGGTCCCGGGGAGTCTGGTGGATGTAGCTCAGTCGGTTAGAGCATCGGATTGTGGTTCCGAGGGTCGCGGGTTCGAATCCCGTCATCCACCCTGACTAGGTCCGTAGCTCAATTGGTAGAGCACCGGTCTC
>JBANGJ010000070.1:0-2771 GCA_037975505.1 Gemmatimonadota bacterium
CGCCCCGAGCGGCGTTACATTCTCCGCGTGCACGTCATTCAGGCCGCGATCCCCCTCTTCTTTATCTGCATCGCCCTCGAGCTCGCCTGGAGCCAGTGGTCGGGGCGCCGCATCTCGCGGCTCAACGACGCGCTCTCGGACCTGAGCTGCGGCGTCCTGAGCCAGCTCGCGGGGATCTTCGACAAGGTCCTGACCTTGGGCGCCTTCATCTGGGTGGCGGAACACCTCCGCCTCCAGCGGATGCTCCCCCTGATCCCGGAGTGGCCGAACCGACCCGTGTTCCTCGGTGGGGACGCGGCCGCCCCGTGGGCCGTGGACACCGCGGCGCTCGTGGCGTGGGCCGCGGCGTTCCTGCTCGTCGACTTCTGCTATTACTGGTCGCACCGGCTCTCCCACGAGGTGAACCTCCTTTGGGCCGGCCATGTGGTGCACCACCAGAGCGAGGAGTACAACCTCTCGGTCGCGCTCCGGCAGGCGTCGATCGGGAAGGCCATGACGTGGGTCTTCTATCTCCCGCTCGCGCTGATGGGGATGCCGTGGCAGCTCTTCGTGGTGAGCCAGGGGCTCAACCTGATCTACCAGTTCCTCATCCACACGCGTGCGGTGGGGACGATGGGGCGGCTCACCGAGTGGGTGCTCAACACGCCGAGCCATCATCGTGTGCACCATGGGGTGAATCCGAAGTATCAGGACACGAACTACGGCGGCGTCTTCATCCTCTTCGATCGGTGGTTCGGCACGTTCCAGGCTGAGGAAGAGGAGGTGGTCTACGGGATCACCAAGCCGCTCCGGAGCTGGAACCCCCTCTGGGCGAACCTGCATGTCTTCGTGCAGATGGCGCGCGATGTCCGTCGCACGCCCGGCTGGCGAGACCGGCTGCGCATCGTCTTCGGACCGCCCGGATGGCGGCCAGCGGCGCTCGGCGGCCCGGAACGCCCGCCTGAGGTGTCGGCGACGACGTTCGAGAAGTTCGATCCGCCGGTCCCGGGGCCACTCGCGGCCTATGGGTTCGTGCAGTTCGCGGTGGCCATCGTCGCGACGCTCCTCATCCTGCGGCACGCGGCGCAGGGGGTGGACGCCGGGCTGGCGGCGTCGGCCTTCTTCGTGGTGGTCGCGCTCGCCGGGGTCGCCGGGGTCTTCGAGCGGGCCCAGTGGGCGCGGCCGTTGGAGACGGCCCGGCTCGTGGCCCTGGGGGCGGCCTGCCTGGCGCTCGGGCTCAGCGGGGCGGCGCCGGCGGTGGTGGCGTGGGGCGGCGTGGCGTTCGCCGGGGCCTCGCTCGCGGTCCTCTGGCGGTACCGCGCGGCGCTGACCGAGGTGGAACTCGCGCCGATCATGTGACGGGGCGCGGAACCCTCCCCTCGCTCCGCGCCCCTCGGTAACTTTCGCGGGTCCCTCACCCGGATCCCGCAGTGAAAATCGCCGTCTGCCTCAAGCGCGTGCCCGATATGGACGTGCGCTTCAAGATCGCCCCCTCCGGCACCGCCGTCGACGAGACGGGGCTCAAGTTCGACATGTCCGACTTCGACGGGTACGCCGTCGAGGCGGCCATCCAGATCAAGGAACGCCTCAACGCCGGTGAGGTGGTTGTCCTCTCGCTCGGCGGTGACGTCGTGCAGGAGACCCTGCGCAAGGCGATGTCGATGGGCGCCGACCGCGCCGTGCAGCTGAAGCACGATGCCCCGGTGGCCGACTCGTTCGCCATCGCGTCCGCGCTCGCCGCCGAGCTCAAGGACGGCGGTTACGACCTCATCATGTTCGGTCGGATGTCGATCGACACCGCGCACGGAGCCACCGGCGCGATCGTCGCCGAGCAGCTCGGCCTCCCCTGCGTGAACGCGATCTCCAAGCTCGAGTTCGACGGGCGCACGGCGAAGATGCGCCGCGAGCTCGAGGGGGCGTACGAGCTGGTCGAGTGCGCGCTCCCCGCCGTGGTGACCATCGACGAGGGGATCGCGCGGCCGCGCTACCCGTCGCTCAAGGGGATCATGGCCGCCAAGAAGAAGCCGCTCGAGACCAAGCCGGCGCAGTTGCCCGCCGCGCGGCTGTCGCTCGATGCGTTGGCCCTGCCGCCGGAGCGCGCCGCGGGCCGGATCATCGGTGAGGGGCCGGCCGCCGTCCCCGAGCTCATCCGTCTCCTCAAGGAAGAGGCCAAGGTCCTCTGATGACTACCAACGTCCTCGCATTCGCCGAGACGCGTGGCGGCGACCTCCGCCGCGCCGCGCTCGAGGCCGTCACCGCCGCCCGCACCATCGCGGACGCTCGCGGCGGTCAGGTGCACGCCGTGCTCTTCGGCTCCCCGGGCATCGGGGCGCACGCGGCGGCGCTCGGCGCCCACGGCGCCGACGTGGTGCTGGTGGTCGAGCACGCCGCCTTCGCGCAGAACCATCCCGAGGCGGTGAGCGCCACGCTCGCGGCCCGGATGGGGCAGGGATACGGTGCCTTCGTCTGTGCGGCGTCCGCAACGGGCAAGGACATCGCGCCCCGCGTCGCCGCCAAGCTCCAGGTGCCGCTGGCCGCCGATGCGACCGCGCTGGCGGTGCGCGCCGATGCCATCACCGTGACCCATCCCGGCTACACCGGGAAGATCCTCCAGACGCTGACCCTCACCGCGTCGCCGGCGGTGGTCAGCGTGCGGCCGGGGGCGTTCCTCCCGGTCGCCGCCGCCAAGGCCGGCACCGTCGAGGCGCTCGCGCCGGCGGGAGACCCTGCGGCAGCGCGGGTGAAGGTGACCGAGACGGCGGCCGGCAACGCCACCAAGCTCGACCTCGGCG
>JBANGJ010000086.1:0-4326 GCA_037975505.1 Gemmatimonadota bacterium
GGCGGAAAGGCCCCGCGCTCGACTCGACGAAGCCCTCGATGCGGAGCGTCTCGTCGGCGAAGGTCACGCCCACCTGGGCATCAAGCACGCGCTCGTCGGCGAGCCACTGCGACCGCACGGCCGCGGCGATGCGCGCGGCCGACGGATCGCTGTCGTTGAGGTTCTCGCGCACGTCGTGCCCGAACGACAGGTCATCGAGAAGCGCGCCCGTGGGCGTGACGATCCGCGCGTGAAGGGCCTGCGCGAGCTGCTCGATGCCGTCGACGAGGCCGAAGAACGGGTCCAGGTCCGGCAAGCCCGTGTCGGGGTCGATGGGCGTGGAGATGTCGAGTCCGAGGTCGATGCTCATGGAATTCGCACCACGTCAGAGCCGCCCGACACCGCGCCGATGGCGCCCACGGGAGGCGCAACGCCCGTTGCGACCTGGACGGCGTTGAACCACGTAGAGAGCGCCGCGCTGGCGTTCACGGCCTCGCCGTCGCGCGCGGCCTTCGTCGAGGCGCCGTTCACCGCGAACCGCGTCACGTCCGCGAAGGGCCCGAGCACGGCGTATGGCTTCGACGGGTCACCCGCCTCGTACCCGAGGAGCACCCGCGTCCCGGCCGGGAGCGTGAGCTTCACGCCGTTCACCACGCGCAGCGGGACGGCCTGCGGGGGCGGGAGCGCGTCGGAGTCGGGGCGCAGGTCCAGCGGTCCACCCGCGCCGTCCTGGGAGAGCACGGTGGCCGGGTAGAGGGCGAAGAGGTCCACGCGCCGGGTCTCGGCGCGCACGATGGCAGCGAAAGCCGCACGGAGCCTGCCCGCGCCTGCGCCGACGTCCTCGGTACGCTCGGAGTAGACCACCGTGCGCAGCACCGCGCCGTGCTGGCGATGCTCCACAAGGCCGACGCGCACGTCGCCGTGATCGTCGAGGGCCACAGCGCGGCCCGGGAGCACGTCGAGCGCCGCGACGCCCGCGAGCTCGTAGCGCCCCACCGAAGGCGAGGCGTCGAGCAGCTCCACGAGCTCCGCGGGGAGCACCTGCAGGTCCCACGCGTCCGCTCCACACCAGAGCGTCCCGTCGGCGAGGCAACGCCACGCGAGGCCCGCAGCCTCGGCGACGGCGGCTACGGTGTGCGTGCCGGGGGCGGCGCGACGGTGCCAGTGCGTCACCAGCGCCGACAGGTCACCGAGGTCGGAGGCGAGGGTCACGCCGGCCGCGAGGGCGGTCTCGCGCAGCACCTCGAGGAGCGTCGTGTCCCGCCACGCCTGCGGCCCGAGCACGCCGAGGAGCGCCGGGGCCACAGAGAGCCGGTAGCGCCCGCGCCCGAGCTCCACCGCGCCGCGGTAGACGTGCCCGCGCCAGGTGCGCCCCTCGACCACGAGGTCCACCGCGCCCGAGAGCAGGGTGTCGTCGTCGACCTCGACGTCCGCGCTCCACAGCCCGACGCGCGGGAGGGTCAGGGTGAAGGCCGTGACGAGCTTTCCGGCGAGGGTCGTGGTCACGGGTCCGAGGAGGGAGCGGCGGGAGCCGTGGGGCGCAGCGGGATCTCGCGGCCCTCGTAGCGATCACCGATGGGGGTGATGGAGCCGGTGTTCGGGATCTCCTTCGCCGACGGCCGCCCCTGCGAGCTCTGCGGCGCCGCTGTCGGCGAGCGCGCGCCCGGGGCCTGCGTCGGCGCGCGCCACTGCTTGAGGTTGAGCTTCAGCCCGAGGCGACCGCCGCCCTGGACCGGGACAAAGCCCGCGCCCTCGACGGTGACTTGGGTGATGCCGACCGCGCCGAGGTAGGGGTGCGAGACGCGGTGCGCGGTCGTATCCTGGGTGGCGACCGCGCCGGGACCCACGCGCCGCAGGATCTCCTGCAGCACGGCGAGGGCCGTCTCTTCCCACGCGCTCAGGGTGACGGTGAACTCCACGAGGTCCCAGCCCGTCGAGACCGAGCGCCCGCCGTTGCGCCCGCGCGCGCGACGATGGTCGCTCTTCTTCTTGAGCAGCACGCCCGCGTCGAGGTCCACCGCGCCCACGAAGGTCACGCCCGCGATGCCGAAGCGGTCGTACTGCTCGGGTTCGCTCCATGGATTCGGGAGGAGTTCCACGGCTACGCCGCCACGGCGATGGGTTCGAGCAGGGCGACGAGCTCATCCACGAAGCCCCGCGCGACGTCGCGTCCGGTCTCTTCGGTGGCGCCCGCGCCGACCTGAATGGTGATGTTCCCAATGGTCACGCCGCCACCGCCGCCCAAGCCCGCGCCGCCCACGTCGCCGGGGCCCACGAGGGAGCCCATCGCTTCGTCGAGGGGGCCGCGCCCACGGTCGATGCCGAGCGCGATGCCCGTGGGGATGTGCTGCCCCACCGCGTCCGCCATGACGCGCGAGGGGGAGCGGATCGCCAGTGCCTCTTGCGAGGTCGTGGGAATGGAGCCCACGAGGGAGCGCACGTCGGCGTCGAGGGCGGGCCGCTGCGCCGCGATCCCGGCCCGGATGCCGTTCACCGCCTGCGCGCCGACGCCTTGCATTCCCAGCGACTCACCGAGCGTCCCGAGGGCCACCCGCTGCTGAGCGTCGCGGTCGCCGAAGGCGCCGCGCAGCCGGTCCATGTTCGACACCGGGGCCGAGAGCCCACCGAGGACGTTCTGCGCCAGCGCGGGCGTGACAACGCCACTCTGCAGCCGGTCGAGCCCGATGGTCATGGTCCCGAGCAGGTCCGCGAGGGCGATGCTCGCGCGAATCGAGGCGCCGCCGAGGCTCACCACCGACGCCGCGAGGAGCCCGGCGTTCGCTGCGGCGTCGGGACCCCCGAAGGTGTCGCTGACGCTCGCCATGATGAACTGGAGCTGGCGCCGCGCCTCGCCGATGGCACCGCCCGAAGCGGCTGCGGCGACGTCGCGTACCAGCGGCAGGATGTCCTTCGCGCCGCCGAGCAGGCCCGTGAAGGTGTCGCTGAGGTCCGAGAGCCCGCCCGCGCCGATCAGCGCGAAGTCGTCGACGACTCGCCCGACGATGGCCTGCAGGCGCTTCCCGTGGACGCCGGCGCCCGCGAGGTTGTTCGCGATGCCGTTGAGCACCGCCTTGAGCGCGCGCACGCCGGGGGCGTTCTCGATGCCGTTGATCCCCGTGACGAGGTCGAAGAGGGCGCCGCGGAGGTTCGACAGCGTGCCGAGCAGCGTCTCCCCCTGCGAACGCGAGTAGGCGCCGAGGGTGCCGCCGCTGCGCTGGCGCACGACGTCCTGCGCCGCCGCAACGCCCTGCTCCCCGGTGAAGCGCCCGCGCTCCTGCATCTGCCCGAGGCGCGCGACGAAGGCCGCTTCCGACTCGCCCGTGCCCCGCTGCACGTTGGCCTGGCGGCCGAGCGCGAGCAGGAGGTCACGGCGGCCGATGCCGACCTCCCCGAGCTGGTTTATCTCCTGCGCCCGCACGCGACCCGCGTTGCGGATCTGCGAGACGGCGCGCACGTAGCGCGAGGCGGCCGTGGCGTCGTTCGGGTTCGCCGCGCCCACGTCGGCGCCCGCAAGCACCACATCCCGGTTCTGCTGGCCGCGGAATCCAGCGGTCGAGACCTGGGCCTGAAGCTCCAGCACCTGCTGGGTGTCGAGGGGCGTCTCCCGCGCGAACTGCCGCGCGAACTGGTACTGCTCCGCGGCGACGGCGGCGTTGCCGCCGGCCATCATGCGCAGCGTGGAGATGGACGCCTCGCGGAAGGCGATCATCTGCAGCACGCTCTCCGACAGGGAGGCCACGAGGCTCACCGCCGACGAGGCCATCGAAAGGAACGCCCCGGCCGCGCCGAAGGTCGCCCCGGCGAAGCCTGCGCCAAGGCCCAGCCCCGCCGCGCCGATGCCAAGGCCCGTGCCGATGCTGCCCAGGGCACCGCGAGCGCGGCCCCCGAGCGTCGTGCCGTTGGTGCCCCGCGCGCCGCCGCGAAACGCAGTGCGTGCCTGCAGCACGTTGGCGCGCACGGCCTGCCGCTCGCGCTGGATCTCGGCGCGCGCGACGCGGTTGACGTGCCGAAGCTCCGCGTTCCACGCGCGGTTGCTCTGCGACGCCTGCCGCTGCTGCGCGCGGGCGTTGCGAGCGTCGGCGGCCCGCTGCGCCTTGTCGACGGCGGCGCGAATTCGCTGCTGCGTGACGAGGTCGGTCGACACGCGCTGCGAACCGGAGCGGTGTACTCGGTACGTCTGCCGCGCTTCGCGTGCGACCGACCGCTCACCACGCACCCGCTGCTGCACCAGCACGGGAGAGGACATGCGCCCGAGCGTGGCGTTGAGCCGCGAGCTCGCGCTGTCCACCTGCTCAATCATCCCCTGGAGCGACTGGAGCTCGCGGCGGTACGCACGGGCGCCGCCGA
>JBANGJ010000109.1:0-7143 GCA_037975505.1 Gemmatimonadota bacterium
GCTCCACGCCGAGGGGACCGTAGTCCCAGACGGAGCCGGTGCCCCCGTAGATCTCGGAGGACTGGAAGATGAAGCCCCGGCGCTTGGCGAGGCTGACGAGGGAGTCGAGGACGTCGGGGCGGGGCATGGACGACGGGTCGGGTGGACGGACCCCCAAATGTAATCCCGCCCCCTCCCTACGGCGCCCGCTTCGCGATCGTGTACCCGCTGGCCGCCTGCGTCCGCAGGCTCCGCGGGATCCGCATCAACGCCTGATTCACCTCGGCGTTGGTGAACGTCCGCGTGAAGGCGTCTCGCGGCTGGAACGGCGCCGTTCCCGGCCCCTTGTAGAAGAGCGCCAGCACGTGCTCCACCTGCGGGGCGCTGAAGCGCGGGTCGAGCGTCGTCACCAGCTCGTACGGACTCCCGCGCCGCGGCAGGGCGAGCGTGTCCCCGCCCCGCATCACGTTCAGCGTGTCGTAGGGATGCGGGAAGAAGAGCGTCGCCGACCCGTCGCGCGCGACGGCGAACAGATAGACCCGGGCCGGCTCCGTGACCGTGACCTTCAGGGTGACCTTGTCGCCCTCGCGGTACGCCGGCTGGCTCAGCGTCACCTCCCCCGCGAACCCCGCCGACGGCGCCTCGGCCTCTTTCGCCACGACGGCATGGAACTCGATCGCGAGCGAGTCGCGCCCCGCATCCGCATAGCGCGCGCACTCCTCCACCACGCGCCCGCCGACCTCCTGACGGAACTGCTGCAGGAAGATGTCCGTGAGCTGCGAACTCCCCCCGACGCCCTCCTCGCCGACGATGCGCGAGGTCACCCCGCTCACCGAGATGCCGAGATCGCGCTCGACGATCGCGAGCCGCGCCCGGCCGAGCAGCGTCTGCTCCACGTCAGCGCGCGAGCGGTCGCGCGGGAGGAACTCGGTGAGTCGGATCACCGACCAGCGGCCGCCACCGGCCGGATCCGGGCAGGGCTCGAACCGCCGCGGCACGGGCGCGCTCACCACCGGCGCGCTCGCGAGCGGCGTCCCGGCCCCGGCGGCAGACGGCGTGGCGGCCGCGCCGCCACACCCCACCAGCACCGCCATCATCGCCATCCGGACCACGTCCCGAGTCATCACCGCGCCTCCAGCACCCGCCCTCGCATGAGGACGAAACAGGTCTGTCCATCTCGCCATCGCCCCTGCACCGCCACATCGGCCAGGGTGACCGCGCTCGACACGGTGGTCACCGTCGCCTCGTCACGCCCCGCTCCCATCGCCAGCGTGCGGACCCGGGTGGAGACGCTGGCGGCGAGCTGCGCCCGGCCGTGCCGCTCGGCCTCCATCCAGCCGGCCGCCTCCCGAAAGGTGGCGGGCGCCACGCCCAGCGCATAGACCAGCCCCTCCGCACGCGGGAGTTCCCGCACCCACGAGGGCGCCAGCGAATCCAGTGCCACGAGCCCGCCCCCCGGTGCCTCCACGGACTCCCGCGTCCCGGTCACCAGGACGAGCAGCAGCCCGCGCACCGCCTCGCTCGCCAACAGACGAACGCTGTCCGGCACCGGGTCCAGCGGCGCCTCACGGAACCGCTCCCCCTGCGACGTCAGCGAGACGCCGAGCCCTGACTCGTACGCGGCGTCGAGTTCCAGCCGGACCCGCCGCGCGAGGGCGAGGCGCACCCGCGCGTCGTTGACCGCCGCCGACTCTGCCTCCGCGCGCTTCAGCCCCACCTGCGCGTACCCCACCGCCGTGGCGCCCAATGCAGGGCCGGGGGCGACGAACCAGCTGGGATACGTCCGCACCGGCGTCGCCGCGGGAGCGATGGCCTCCACGGGGCGCGCCGGCGGCCGGCATCCCGCGAGGAGGAGCAGCGTCACGACCGCGCCCCCCCAGAACGCGAGGAGCCCGGCGGAGATCCGCCGGGCTCCCCCCTGCCACCCTGCGACCATTACGGGCGCGGGCGCTGCGACGCCTCGTACCGCTCGACCTCCTTCTGGAGCTCGTCGAACGCCTGGCTCGCACGGAAGCGCGTGTACATCTGCTCGTTGGCGCGCACCCGCTGCATCAGCGCCTGGCTCGCCTGCCCGATCGGGAGCTCCACGAGCACATAGGCGCGGTAGCCACCGGCCGGCGTGTTCACGATCTCCTGCTTGGCGGCCCGCGACCCGTTGATGGTCTGGCTCACGATGCCCTTGTAGGCCTGCGTGAACTGGTCGATGAGCTGCGCGTCGGCGCCGAGGCCCGTCTCCTCCTGGAACCGCTTCGACATCCCCTCGAACTTCACTTCCATCTGCTGCGCGAGGTTGTTGCGCCCGTCGGTGACCGCCTTGTTGATGGCGAGCTGCAGGTCCCGCGACTCGGCCGTCACCGCGGCATACATGGTGTTGGCGTCGGACGGAACGTTGGTGAACCAGTCCGGGAGGCGGTTCACGTTCACCGGGGAGGGGCCCGCCCCCGGCGTCGCGCCGGTACCGCTCCCGCCGCAGGCCGCGAGGGAGACGAGGGAGAGGGCGAGCAGCACGGACGCGCGCTTGGACATGCGAACCTCGAGGACGGGGATGGAGACGCGTCGGCCACATCGGCCGATCGTCAGGCAAGACCCCACACCGGCGTGCGAGGTTCCACCAGACGTTACCATGATAGCGCGAAGGGTGTCAAACGGACTGTGCGCCAGGTCACACCGGCCCCATTCCGTGCATTACGGGGGGATCACGTCAACGCGAATGGCGTTCCCTCGGACGCTTCTTTGCTCAACGAAGCTGTTCCTGCGCTTCCAGTCGTCTCTCCTGATTTGTCCCCCCACGCGGAGCTCGGCCTGTATGCCCGGATAATGCCTGCCCCAGAAATGCAACACTCCCAGGCGCCCAGTCAGCCGAGCGTGCTCCAAGCTGTCAACTGGAAGGTCGAGCAGGTCATTCCCGTCGAACCAACGGGGTCGACCCAACGTCCAATTCGTGGAGGAAAACAAATAATCCACCCCGTCCTCCGCGCCGAATGCCACCACCACATAGTGGACCCCGACCACGGGGGGCGGGCTGACCGAAAACGTCACCGTGCGCCAGCCATCCTGCACGGGACTCGGGAGCCCCGCGAGTCGAATGAGTCCCATGCGGCGATCCTCCCACGTGGGCGACGCACCGACGACGTAGTTCGCTGTCGCCCCCGTGGTCGTGAAGGCGAAGGTCATGTCGAACCGGAGAGAATCTCCGAGCCGAGCCCGTACCTGCGTGGGACCGACGAGCACGCCGCCCTCCACCCGCAGGCGCAGCAAGCGAAAGTCGTCCCGCGCCCACGTAGGCCCCAACCCTCGAATCATCACCGACGCAGACCTGACGTACCACGGCCCGGTAATCGTCAGGCGACCGAGATTCGTCTCCGGAGGGAGCGAGTCGTGCGGCTGCACAACTAACCGCTCGAACTGATACCGGCCCTCCGTCAGTCTCGCCACCGAGTCCCCAAAGAGACTCGCACCGGACGCCACCGCACGCACCGGAATCGCCAGACGCAAGGGACGCCCAAAGCCATTTCTCACCGACACCCGCGGCTGCACCACCAAGTCGTAGACTCCGGAGGAGCGGATCTCTGCCATCGGCTCCGCCTCGATGACCAACCGCGGCTGCCACATCGCCGCGAACCAGACCAGCACGCCGGCGGAGAACGTGGCCACAGCCCCGAGCATCGCCAGCCCGGCATCGGACCGCTTGGCGAGAAAGCCCATCTGTTTCGCCAGCGGGGTGGCCCAGTCGGGCCGCCCGGCCGCACGCGCTACGAGGTCGGCGAGGCTCCGACCGCGCAACCCTATGTCTCGGAGCCGCCGCAGGTTCGCCACTCGGGCGACGAACCGCTCCGCGGCCGCCAGATCGTCCCGCAGGCCACACAGGAATCCGAGATGTTCGATCACGGGCACCGTGAGGCGCGGTTGCCGAGCCCAGTGCGACACGAACGTGTGGATCGGCGGCTCTTCTCCACTCGCCAGCGGCAGCGCCCCGGCGCCGTCGCTAATCGTGTCGTGCGTCACCCGCCAGGTGGCGTCGCGCGACTGCACCAAGCCCAGCGCGGCGAGGCGGGCGAGTGCCGAGGCGGCGTCAAATCCCCCACCGAGCATCCCGGTCAGATCATGCTCCTCCATCGGTCGGCCCCAGGCGGCCAGGAGGCGGAGGACGCGCCGATCCTCGCCACGCAGCGACGCGAGCACTTCCCCCACCCCTGCCATCTGGTCGATGGCCGCGAGCAGACCCTCGGCATTCGGAACCACCCAGCCTCCACCGGCGAGAACGAGCACCCCCATTTCCGTCAACCCACGGATGAGGGCGTGCAGGGCGAGCGGTACCCCCCGGGACCGCCGCGCGAGCTGGATGAGCATCGGCTCGACCGACGGGAGCGTCGGCAACGGCGCGACCGACTCCAGCATCAGGCGCACCTCAGGTGCCTCGAGCGGTGCCAGCGTGCATTCGCTGTCCGACCCAAACGGCGCCAGCGCGAGGCCAGGACGGACACCGAAGACCTCGAGGAGCCTGGCCGAGGTCGGGCGCGGCGTGCTGGCCATCAGCTGACGCGAGACCTCGTCTGCATACTGAAGGTCATCGACAAGCAGGATCACAAGCCGGTCCTCCGCGACGGCACCGATGAGGTCGGCGAGCGCTTCGCGTCGCGCGATGGCCGAGGGCGAGGGGCCTCCTCCGGACGCGCGCGGCGCGGCGGGGTAGCGTGTCGCGAGCGACGGTGCCATCTCGACCAGCGTCCGCGCCGTCTCCTCCGACACACCGAGCGCCCCGGGTAAGTCCGTCAGGAGACGCACCAGATCGGCGACCGCCGACCCCGGGACGTCCTGCATGCCAGGCAGGAAGCGCACGCGCACCACCCGAGCGCCACGGAGTCGCATCCGCGCCTCGAGTTCGTCGAGGAGTCGCGTTTTCCCCATCCCCGCCGGCGCGACGAGGGCCACCCGACGCGGCCGGCCCGCCCGAGCACGCTCCGCCTCGCGCACCAGGTCGTGGAGGACACCCTCTCGCCCCACGAGCGCGTGCCCCAGCATCTCGAGCGACCCAGCGCTCGGCGCGTACCGAGCCGCCTCGAGCCCGTGCAACCGGCCGGCGCGCTCGGCGATTTCGGGCGGGATGGGCTCTCCGTTCGTCGCGAGCGCCGCCCGGGCGGCCTCGATGCGTTCGCGTGCTTCCGCCAGCGCCCCCGTGGCGACCAGCGCGTCGAAGAGGAGCGTCGGACCAATGGTGTCCTCGGGGACGACGGCGACCAGGCGCCGGGCCATCGTGACCGCCTCGTCGCCTCGACCCTCCGCCAGCGCGCGCGTGATCCCCGCTTGGGCGGCATCGAGCAGGAGACGCTGGAGGTAGCCCCGCTCCGCCGTTGCCCAGCGCTCAAACGCCGACGCCCCGGCGACCTCGAGGCTCCCGCAGAAGGGCCCATCGTAGTGATGCAGCGCCTCGTCAGCCGCACCTGACCGCACGGCCCGGAGCATCTCGTCCCGATCGATCGCCATGCACGCAGGGGCCAGGGCCACCGAATCCCGGTCCGCCACGAGCGCCCCTGCTCCGATGGACCGGCGCAGCGTGTGCAGCCCCTGCCGAAGCGAGGCGCGCGCCCGATCGGGGGATTCGTCCCCCCAGAGCAGATCAGCGAGTTCGACCCGTGCCAGCGGGCGCCCCCCAGCAATCGCCAGACGAATCAGGAGCGCGAGCGGCTTCCCCCCGCGCAGCAAGGTTTCCCAGCGTTCACCGAGGGCTCGGGCCTCGAGAACCGGAGCGCCAAACGTCCGGAGTCTGATGTCCCGCGAAGAAGTGTTTGACGCCGACGTTGACGACACATCGGCAATTTCCCATTTCTCGTTAAAGAATCGTCAAACCAATACTGGCTATAGAATTAGCACGCGTTATAGGCCGATAATCTGGTCCCGACGTGTCCCCACACTCACGTACTGGGCCGGGCACTCCACCAGTTCCTGAATACGGTCCAGATAGCGGCGGGCGGGAATGGGGAGGTCCCGAAGGGTCCTGGCATCCGAGGTCGACGTGCGCCACCCCTCGAACCACTCGTAGACCGGCTCGATCCCTTCCAGGTCCGCAATGTCCCCCGGGAACTCCGAGGTCACAGCCCCATCCACACGGTACCCGGTGCAGAGGCCGATCCGGTCGAGGGTGTCGAGCACGTCCAGCTTGGTGATGGCGAGCCCCGTGAGCCCGTTCACCCGCACGGCATAGCGGACCACCACCGCATCGAACCATCCGCACCGCCGCGGCCGACCGGTCGTCGCGCCGAACTCGTTGCCCAACGTGCGGACGTGCTGGCTCATCGCGTCGTCGAACTCCGTGGGGAGGGGGCCGGCCCCGACGCGGGTGGTGTAGGCCTTCACCACCCCGATGGCGGCATCCAGGCTCCGCGGGGAGATTCCCACGCCGATCGCGGCGCCGCCCGCCGTCGTATTGGACGACGTCACGAACGGATAGGTGCCGTGGTCCACATCGAGCAGCGAGCCCTGCGCCCCCTCGAGCAATACCGCGGCGCCCTGTTTCTGCGCGCGGCTCACCGCGAGCCCCACATCCTCGGCGATCGACAATAGGCGCGGGGCCATCCGCTCCAGGGCCGCGAGCGTGAAGGCGGCGTCGGCGCGCTTGCCGGACCCGAAGCCGGCGAGCACCACGTTGGCGTGCTCGGTGCCACGCTCCACGAGCGCCTTGAGCCGAGCGGGGTGCCGCAGGTCGAGCACCCGGATGCCGCGCCGCGCGACCTTGTCCTCATAGGCGGGCCCGATGCCGCGCCCGGTCGTCCCGATGGCCTTGCTCGCCGCGCTCTCCTTGTCGACGAGCTTGTGGTAGGGCATCACCAGATGCGCCCGGTCGGAGAGATACAGCCGCCCGGCGACATCCACCCCGGTCGCGACGAGCCCATCCACCTCCTCGAACATCCCCTCCGGGTCGAGCACGACCCCGTTGCCGATCGCACACCGCACGCCGGGGTGCAGGATCCCGCTCGGTACTTGGTGCAGGACGGTGGATTCGTCGCCGACGTGGACCGTGTGGCCGGCGTTCGCGCCGCCCTGGTAGCGCACCACCCAGTCGGCCCGCTCGGCGAGCACGTCCACGAGCTTACCCTTGCCCTCGTCTCCCCACTGCGCGCCAACGATCACGATGGTTCGGGTCTTGGCGTCGAACATGGGCTGGCT
>JBANGJ010000118.1:0-19572 GCA_037975505.1 Gemmatimonadota bacterium
CAGATCCTCGCCGACCTCCTCACCGTGCAGCAGCACCTCGGCACCTTCGAGGGGAAGCGCATCGCCTGGATCGGCGACGGGAACAACATGGCCAACAGCTGGTGCGACGCCGCCGACCTGCTCGACTTCGAGCTCCGGCTCGCCTGCCCGCCGGGCTACGACCCGGACCCCGCCATCCTCGCCCGTGCCGCGGCGAGCGGGCGCGTGACGCTCGTGCGTGACCCGCGTGAGGCCGTGGCCGGCGCACACGTCGTCACGACCGACGTCTGGGCGTCGATGGGCCAGGAGGAGGAGCAGGCGGTGCGGGCCCAGGCGTTCGCCGACTTCCAGGTGGACGGGGCCCTGATGGGCGCTGCCGACCCCGCGGCGATCTTCCTCCACTGCCTCCCGGCGCACCGCGGCGAGGAGGTCACGGCCGAGGTGCTCGAGGGGCCGCAGAGCCGCATCTGGGATGAGGCGGAGAACCGGCTCCACGTGCAGAAGGCGGTGATGGCGGCGCTCATCGGCGGCGAGCCGCTGGGGTGAGCGCGTGATCGCGGTGATCGGCGCGGGGCCGATGGGACTCGCGACCGCGCGCGCGCTGCAGGCGCAGGGCCTCCCGTTCACCGTCTTCGAGACGCATGACGACGTGGGCGGGCTCTGGGACATCCGGAACCCCGCGAGCACGGTCTACGAGAGCGCCCACCTGATCTCGTCCAAGCGGATGACGGAGTTCACGGAGTTCCCGATGCGGGACGCCGTGGCCCCGTACCCGCGACACGACGAGGTCCGGCGCTACTTCGGCGAGTTCGCCGACCACTTCGGCCTGCGGGCTCACATCGAGCACCGCACGCGCGTCGTGCGCGTCACCCGGTCGGCGGAGGGATGGGACCTGACGACCGTCTGCGACGGCGTCGAGCGCACGCGGCACGTGGACGCCGTCTGCATCGCCACCGGGACCCTGCACCATCGCCAGCAGCCCCCGCTCCCAGGGACCTTCACGGGCACCGTGCTGCACTCGGCCGACTACAAGTCCGCGGCGGCGTTCGCCGGACAGCGGGTGCTGATCATCGGGTGCGGCAACTCGGGGGCGGACATCGCCGTCGACGCGGTGCGGCAGGCGACCTCAGTCGACATCTCGCTCCGGCGCGGGTATCACTTCCTCCCGAAGTTCGTGAAGGGGCGGCCCATCGACACGCTCGGCGGGCTCGTGAAGCTGCCCCGGCGGCTCAAGCAGGTGGTGGACGGGCTCATCGTGCGGCTCCTCGTGGGGTCGCCGACCGATTACGGGCTCCCGGCACCGGACCACCGGCTCTATGAGTCACATCCGGTACTCAACTCCCTGCTCCTGCACCATCTCGGGCACGGGGACATCCAGGCCCGGCGGGACGTCGTCGCCGTCGAGGGGCGCACCGTGCGCTTCGCAGATGGGGAGGAGGGCACGTACGATGTGATCGTGCAGGCCACGGGGTACGTGCTGCATTATCCCTTCATCGACCGGGCGCTGCTCGCCTGGCCTGAGGGCACGCCGGCGCCGCGGCTCTTCCTCAATGCGATGCATCCGCAGGACGACTCCCTCTTCCTGATGGGGATGCTCGAGGCGAGCGGACTCGGCTGGCAGGGTCGCTTTGAGCAGGCGCGGCTGGTGGCCGCGTACCTCCACGGGCTCGCGACGGGGCATCCGGGCGCGGCGGCGCTGCGGCGGGCGAAGGCCGCGTGGCAGGGCGAACGGCTCGACGGAGGCTACGCCTATCTGCCGCTCGACCGCATGGCCTACTACGTCCACAAGGACACCTATCTCCGCACCCTCCGGCGCCACCTCCGCGCGCTCGGTGTGCCGCCCGTGGCGCGGGGCGCGGCCCGGCCGTGAACGACGCCCTGCCCATCCGGTTCGACCCCGCGGGACTCGCGGCCATCAACGCCATCATCGCGGTGATGATGTTCGGCGCGGCCCTCGAGCTGCGGCTCGATGACTTCCGGCGTGTCGCTCGGCGGCCCGCGGGGCTGCTCGCGGGGTTCACGGCGCAGGCGCTGCTCACCCCGGCCGCGACCTGTCTCGTCACCATCCTCTTCGGTGTCGAGCCCGTGCTCGCGCTCGGGATGATGCTCGTCGCCGCCTGTCCGAGCGGTGCGCTGTCCAACGTCCTCACCTGGCGCGCCCGCGGCACCGTGGCGCTCTCGGTGGCGCTCACGACGCTCTCCAGTCTCGCGGCGACGGTGCTGACGCCGCTCAACTTCGCGCTGTACGCCGGACTCAATCCGGCGACGCGCGCGCTGCTGCAGAGCATCGGGATCCCGGCCGGGGGGATCCTCGCCCAGACGGCGCTCGTGCTCGGGCTCCCCATCGTGGTCGGGATGCTCGTCGGTGCACGGGCCCCGCGCGTGGCCGCTCGCGTGCAGGGACCGCTCCGGACGCTCTCCGCGGTCGCGCGGCTCGCCTTCATCGCCGGCGCCTTCCGGGAGAACCGGGGCCTCTACGTCGCGCGCTTCGATGACTTCTTCTGGCTGGTCGTCGGGCAGAACGCGATGGCGCTCGCCATCGGCGCGCTCGTGGCCCGTGTGGCGCGGCTCCCCGAGGCCGACCGGCGCGCGGTGACCATCGAGGTGGGAATCCACAACTCCGCGCTCGGTTTGGTCATCCTCGTCACCTTCTTCCCCGCAGCGGGGTCGATGATGCTCATCACCGCGTTCTGGGGGGTGTGGCACCTCGTCTCGGGCCTCGCCCTCTCGGCGTGGTGGGGCCGCCGGCCGCCGATGGACCCGGCCGTTCCGTGACGGAGCCTGAGGAGTTCGGGACCGTGCCGGTCGCGCCGACGGAGGCCGTGGCGCCCCGCGTCCTAGTGACTGGCGCCGCGGGCTACATCGGCCGTCTGCTCACCGCGCGACTCGCTGCTGAAGGGATGTACTACGTGGGGACGGACCTCCACGTCCCAACGGACGCGTCGAGTGTGATCGAGCAGTTCGACGTCCGGGATGCCGACCTGGCGCTCCTGCTACGGCATCACCGTATCACGCACGTGGTGCATCTCGCCGCGGTGCTGGAGGGCGGGCGCGACCGGGCGCGTGACTTCGATATCGACGTGAACGGGACGCGGAACGTGATCGTCTCGTGCCTCGCCGCCGGGGTGGCGCATCTCACCGTCACGAGCTCGGGGGCGGCCTACGGGTACCTCGCGGACAATCCCGGGTGGATCGACGAGGCGGACCCGCTCCGCGCCGGCTCGGCGTTCGGCTACGCCTATCACAAGCGACTCGTGGAGGAGCTGCTCGCCGAGTACCGGGAGATGCATCCGGAGCTGCGGCAGCTCGTGCTCCGCATCGGCACCGTGATCGGGGCGGGGACGGACAACCTGATTACGGCCCTCTTCCGACGCCGCTGGCTCCTCGCGGTGCGTGGGAGCGACTCGCCCTTCGTGTTCGCCTGGGACGAGGACGTCGTCGGGGCCATCGTGCACGGCCTCTCGGGATCGCGCACCGGGATCTACAACGTGGCGGGCAATGGGCGGCTCACCATTCGGCAGATCGCGCGACGGCTCGGCAAGCCGGTACTCGCGCTCCCGGCCGCCCTGCTGGCCTGGGGTCTACGCCTGGCACGATGGCTGCGGGTCGGGCGTTATGGTCCCGAGCAGGTCGATTTCCTTCGGTACCGCCCGGTGCTCTCCAACCGACGGTTGCAGGAGGAGTTCGGCTACCGCCCGGCGAAGACCAGCGCCGAGGCGTTCGACACCTGGGTGGAGCGCGCACGCGCGCGGGGGGCATCATGACGATCGGGGGCAAGGCGCCGGCATTCCGGCTGCAGGACGACACGGGGGCGTGGGTGGACTCGGCCTCGCTGAGAGGCAAGCGGGTGGTGCTCTTCTTCTATCCCAAGGACATGACCTCGGGGTGCACCGTCGAGGCGTGCGAGTTCCGCGATCTGATGCCGCGCTTCGCGGCCTCCAACGCGGTCGTCTTCGGCGTGTCGCCCGACCCGGTGGCCTCCCATCAGAAGTTCCGCGCCAAGGAGCGGCTGTCGTACGGGTTACTTTCGGACCCGACACATTCGCTCTGCGAGGCCTACGGGGTGTGGGTGGAGAAGAGTCTCTACGGCCGGAAGTACATGGGGGTGCACCGCTCGACCTTCGTCATCGGCACCGATGGCCGGCTCGAGATGGAGTGGCGCGGCGTGAAGCCCGAGGGGCACGCGGCCGAGGTCGATGCCTGGCTTCGAGGCGGGACGGCGCCCGCGGCGAAGAAAGCGGTGGCCAAGAAGCCCGCGGCCAAGAAGCCCGCGGCCAAGAAGCCCGCAGCAAAGAAGCCCGCAGCGAAGAAGCCCGCGACGAAGAAGCCGCCCGCCAAGAAGAAGTAGCCGCCGTTCAGCCCCGGACGGCGCGGCGCATCCGCACGAATGGGATCGCCACGCCGTCGGGTTGGACCGGTTCGATCCGCTCGAGTGCGACGAAGCCACAGGCGGCGTAGAGCGGCACCCCGGGCAGCGTCGCCATCAGCTCCAGCGTCGTGAAGCCCTCTGCGGCGGCCGCTGTGGCGCTGTGCTCGAGGAGCTGCCGCCCGAGCCCGCGGCGCGCGTGGCTCGGCGCCACATAGAACGCGCGGATGCGCGCGGGATCACGCGACGGGTCGAGCAGCGAGTCGGGACCGACCTTGGCCTGATCACCCCCATACAGCGTGGCCCGCCGGCTCCAGCCCGCCGCCGCGACCACCGCGCCCGCGTCCTCGATCACGAAGTAGGTGCCGTCATCGATGAGCTGGGTGTCCGGGCCGTACACGTGGCGCAGGCCGCTCTCCACCTGCGCCGACGTGTAGAACCCCGGGCTCAGGCCCCGCATTGACGACTCGATCAGTGCGCGGATCGCATCGAGATCCGTGCGCGCCGCGGGCCGCAGGATCACGGCACCGTGGTCGCCGCGCGGAACTTCGTCTGTGCTGCGTCGAACTCCCGGCGCAGCTGGACGAGCCGGGCCTTGGCGTCGTTGCCCACCGCCTGATCGGCCTGCATCATCGCGCCATAGAGGTACTGGATCTGCGCCGCGAGGCCCGGGCGGCCGTACCGCCACGGCTGCGACTGGATCGTGTCCCGCACCTCGCCAACCAGCGCCTTCTGCTGGCCCTGCGCCGTGCGCCAGATGGTCTCCACTTCCTGTGAGAGGCGGTTCATCTCGCTCACCAGGTCGCGCGTCGCGAGGTTGTGCGCCAGCAATTCCTGCATCACGGGAATGGTGACGCCGTCGGCGACGACCCGGGGGTCCGGCGCGATGCTGAGCGGGGCGGTCGACGACCACCCACCGGCCGTGAGGCGCACCTGATACGCGCCGGGCACGACGAGCGGACCGTTGCGGCCGCTGCGCGCCGGGTTCGGGTCCCACGGACCGGCGAGCGTGAGGTCCCACGTGAAGCGATTGTGGCCCGCGACCGCGGGCAGGCGCGGCGTCCCGATGCGCTCCCACTGCGGGCCGCGCATCGACGGCTCAGCCGGCGTGGTGCGCTGCTCGCCGGCGCCGAGGCTCGAGAAGCGCCGCAGGACGGCCCCCGACCCGTCGAGGACCTCGAGCGTCACCTCGCCGGACGGTGCGGCCGCGAACCAGTAGTCGATCACCGCCCCGGCCGCGGGATACTGCGGATCCGCGTCACTGGTGCGCGCGCTCTCCAACCCGCCGAACCCGGCGCGATAGCGGTGGCGCACCGCCGTCCGCGGCGTGTACAGGCGGGCCGGCGCCGTCGTGGCGATGGCGCCCACCGCCGCCGCCTCCCGGATCGGCGTGATGTCGTGCAGAATCCAGAAGGCGCGGCCCTGCGTGGAGATCACGACATCGCCGCGGTGCACCTTCAGGTCCGTGATCGGCGTCCGCGGCAGGTTGAGCTGCAGGGACCGCCACGAGGCGCCCCCGTCGAACGAGACGTACGCGCCGAACTCGGTGCCCGCGTAGAGCAGCCCCTCCCGCTCGGGGTCCTCGCGCACCACGCGCACCGGCTCGTCCGCGGGGATGCCGTTCCGTCCGTCCGTCAGCCGCGTCCACGTGGCCCCGTAGTCATCGGTCCGGAAGACGTACGGGGCGTAGTCGCCGAGCTGGTAGCGGAGCACCGTGTAGAACGCCGACCCCTTCCGGTGCGGAGAAGGTTCGATGTTCTGGACCCGGCCGCCGAGCGGGAGGCCGGTGGGCGTGATGGTCTTCCACGTGCGCCCGTCATCGCGGGTGATGGCGAAGGGACCGTCGTTGGCGCCCGTCCAGATCACGCCGCGCTCGAGCGGCGACTCCCGGATGGCGTAGAGCGTGGAGAAGAACTCCTCGCCGGTGTTGTCCACCGTGATGGGGCCGCCGGAGTAGATGGCCCGCTTGTCGGCGGGGTTCCACGTCAGGTCCGGCGACATCACCTCCCAGGTGACGCCCTCGTCGCGCGTGCGGTGCACGTACTGCGAGCCGTAGTAGATGACCCGAGGGTCGTGTGGGGACACCTCCATCGGCGAGACGCGCTGGAAGCGGTAGATCAGGTCCTGGTTGGCATTGCCGTAGAGCGACTGCGCGCCGACCCAGTACTGCTTCTCCTGGCCGGTGCGGAGCGACATCCGCGAGAACTGGCCCTTGCACGAGCCGTACACCGTGTCGGGGTTCACGGGGTGGGGCATGATCGGGCCGGTCTCACACCCCGGGCCCGTCCGCCATCCCTGCACCGGGTCGTCGAGCCCCCCCGACTCCACCGGGAGCGAGGGGACGATCAGCGTCGAGTTGTCCTGCTGGGCGCCATAGAGTCGGTACGGGAACTGGTTGTCCACGTACACCTGATAGATCTCGGCCGTCGGCTGGTTGTACTGGGTGCTCCAGGTGCGGCCGCCGTTGAGCGACACGTTCGCCCCGCCGTCATTGGCCTGGATCATCACCTGGCCGTTGGACGGGTGCACCCAGAGGTCGTGATTGTCGCCGTGCGGGGTCGAGAACGTGCGCCAGGTGCGGCCCCCGTCCACGCTCTTGAAGTACCCCTCGGCGCCCGCGTACACGACGTCGCCGTTCGTCGGGTCGGTGTTCAGCGTCGTGTAGTAGAAGGGGCGCGTGGTGAGCTGCGGGTTGTCCGAGACGAGAGCGAACGTCGCGCCCGCGTCGTCGGAGCGGTACAGCCCCATCCCGGGCTTCGCCTCGAGGAGCACGTACACCCGGTTCGGCATCGCTCGGCTGACCGCGATGTTCGACTTGCCGATGAGTCCCGTCGGAAGCCCGCCGCCGAGCTGGGTCCAGGTGGTGCCGCCGTCGGTGCTCTTGTAGATGCCCCCCTCGCGCGCGCCGGAGATGATCGTCCAGGGCTTGCGCTCTCCACGCCACATCGCGGCGTACACGATGTTCGGGTCGGTGGGATGGAACTCCACGTCCACCGCACCCGTCGAATCGCTCACGAAGAGGACCCGCTGCCAGCTCGCCCCGCCGTCACGCGTGCGGTAGAGCCCGCGGGCGTTCGTCGGCCGGAAGGGGTCGCCGATGGCGGCGACGAAGGCGATGTCGGGGTTCGTCGGATGGATCTCAAGCGCGCCGATGCTGCCGACGTCCGCCAGGCCGACGTGACGCCAGGTCCGCCCCGCATCGGTGGACTTCCAGACGCCCTTGCCGATGGAGACGTTCGACCGGATGTCATCCGAACCCGTGCCGGCGTAGAGCACGTTCGGGTCGCTGTTCGCGACGTCGACGTCGCCCATCGAGCCCACGGGAATCTGCCCATCGGTCACGTTGGACCAGGTCGCCCCCGCGTCGGTGGTCTTCCACACGCCGCCGCCGGTGGAGCCCATGTAGAACGTGAACGGGTCCTGGTCGACGCCGGTCACCGTCGTCACGCGGCCCCCGCGCGCCGGCCCGACCATACGCCACCGCAGCTGCGCGTACGCGGAGGCTGGGATGGCGGAGGGCGTCGGCGCGGTCGCGGTGGCGGCGCGTCCCGACCGCTGGGCGTGGAGCGGGGCCGCGAGGGAGAGGACCGCGAGGGTGACGGCGAGGAGGCGGGCGAGAACGCGCATGGGGGAACGGAGGTGGAGGGGAACGGGGGCGCTGGCTTCAAGCTACGCCGGAACGCCGTGGGGTGTTCACCGGCGTCGGGGACGAACGAGGGGACTCAGTCGCGGGGGGCCGCGTATCGCATCTTGTCGAGGATGATGGCGGCGCGTGCGCTCGCGACCCCGCCCATCGGCGACCAGCGCCGCGGACTCGGGAGGATGGCCGCGAGTCGTGCCGATTCCATCGGCGTCAACGCCCGCGCCGACTTCCGGAAATGCTTCCGCGCGGCCGCCTCGGCCCCGAACACCCCATCCCCCCATTCGGCGAGGTTGAGGTACAGGTCGAGGATCCGGTCCTTCGGCAGGCACACTTCGAGGACGAGGGTCAGGTAGGCCTCGTAGCCCTTCCGCACGAAGGAGCGCCCCTCCCAGAGGAAGAGGTTCTTCGCCACCTGCTGCGTGATGGTCGAGGCCCCGCGCAACCGTCGGCCGCGCTTGGCGCGGTCGATCGCGTTCTGGATCTCCTCGAGGTCGAAGCCGAAGTGCAGATAGAACCGATCATCCTCGGCGGCCAGCACCGCGCGCCGGAGCGACGGAGCGATCGCGTTCCGGCGCACCACGTCGCGCACCGGGTAGATCGGCCGCTTCCCCTCGATCAACCGCTGCCCGCTTCGCCAGAGGATGATCGCTGTCGTCGGCGGCTGGATGACGTTGAGCGGCAGGACGAGGAGGATAGGGCCGACGAGAAGCACGAGGGCGGCACGCACGAGCCAACGCCGCACGAGCCGCCAGGTGACCCCGGCAGCCGCGATCCCCACGAGCCCCGCGGCTGCTACCGGCGTCACGGGGTGTGGTGCAACCAGGCGGCCGGGAGCTCCTGCCAGGCGCCTCCCGCCACACGCACCTTCACCAGCAGGTCGGCGCCACCCCCCGCCTGCACATAGCGCACGGTCATCGGGTGCGCGCCCGCGCGCAGGGCCACCATCCCCGTACGCTCCTGTGTGCCGTGGAGCCCATCGTTGTCCACGACCAAGGTCTCGCCGATCGCCAACGTGCTGCCGTCATCCGAGATCAGCGCGAACTCGTACAGCGCGTCCTCGGGGACCGTCACGTAGCCGCGGAACACCAGCCCGTAGCGCTCGGGCCGCTCGGTCCCCAGCCGGCGCACCGTGGTCGCCACGGCGTGCCGGAGCGGGGTCGCCGTGTCGAGCGGGGCCACCGCGGAGAGCGTCACCTCGTGGTACGCCACATCCAGCCCCGCGGCGAGTGCATCCGTCGAGACGGCGTCTGCCGCGCGATGCTGGGTGCGCCGGAAGGTCGCCGCGCGCGGTGGACTCGCCGTGCCCTCGGGGGTGAAGGCGCGGGCGGTCACCGTCACCCCGGCTGCCGTCACCGCGAGGTCGAGCGGGGCGGTGTAGGCCGGGCTCGTCGCAGTCGGGTCACTCCCGTCGAGTGTGTAGCGGATGGTGGCGCCAGCGA
Source organism: Gemmatimonadota bacterium (assembly GCA_037975505.1). Taxonomy (GTDB): domain Bacteria; phylum Gemmatimonadota; class Gemmatimonadetes; order Gemmatimonadales; family Gemmatimonadaceae; genus Pseudogemmatithrix. The sequence goes on from JBANGJ010000118.1 coordinate 9,428, forward strand.
TCGGTACGCTGAGCGGCACGCGGATGGTGGCATCGAGCGTCAGCACGTCCGCGTCCAGTCCCACCACGTGCGGCAGGCGATAGTTCACGCCGGCGCGGTCGAGGGTCCGGAGCGCGGCCGGCAGGCGCGCCTCGAAGCTCGGCCAGCTCCGTGCGGCCCGCGGCGACCAGGTCACCTCCGCCAGCGCCAGCGCGCGCGGGAAGAGCATGTACTCCACGGCGGCGGGGGTCTTGAGATACTCGGTCCAGACGTTCCCTTGGGCGCCGAGCACGTGGGCTGCCTGGGCCGGGGTGAGCTCGTCGGGAATTGGCTCGTAGCCGTAGACGCGGTCGAGGGTGACGAGTCCGCCGATGGCGAGGGGCTCGAAGCGCTCGTCGCCCTGGTAGTAGTCGAAGTAGAGATGGGAGGTCGGCGTCATCACCACATCGTGGCCCTGCTGCGCCGCCGCGATGCCGCCGCTCACTCCGCGCCAGCTCATCACCGTGGCCCCGGGTGCGAGGCCGCCCTCCAGGATCTCATCCCAGCCGATGAGGCGACGGTCGTGTGCGGAGAGCCAGCGTTCGATCCGCTGGATGAACCAGCTCTGCAGCTCGTGCTCGTTCGCCAGCCCCTCGCGCCGGATGATCTCCTGCGCCACGGGGCTCGCCTGCCAACGGACCTTCGGCGCCTCGTCGCCGCCGATGTGGATGAAGCGGCTCGGGAAGAGCGCGAGTACCTCGGTGAGCACGTCCTGCAGGAAGGTGAAGGTCGCCTCGCTGGGGCAGTAGATGTCGTCGGAGACGCCCCAGATGGTGAGGACCTCGAAGGGGCCGGGGGTGCAGGCGAGCTCGGGGTAGGCGGCGAGGGCCGCGACCGAGTGCCCCGGCATCTCGATCTCCGGCACGACCGTCACGTGACGCGCCGCCGCGTAGGCCACCACGTCGCGGATCTCGTCCTGCGTGTAGAACCCGCAGTACCGGGTCCCGTCCCCGACATAGGGATCGAAGTGCTTGTCGAGGATCGTCTCGCGCCGGCAGCTCGCGACCTCGGTGAGGCGCGGATACTTCTTGATCTCGATGCGCCACCCCTGGTCCTCGGTCAGGTGCCAGTGGAAGGTATTGAGCTTGTAGCGGGCCATCAGATCGATGGTCCGCTTGATGAACGCCACCGGCTGGAAGTGGCGCCCCACGTCGAGGTGCACGCCGCGCCACGCGAAGCGCGGCGCATCGGCGATGGTCACCGCGTCGAGGACGGGCCGGCCGTCGCGCCGCGGCGCCGCGTCCACGAGCTGCTGCAACGTCTGGAGCCCGTAGAACCGACCCGCCGGTCCGGAGTGCCGCAGGACCACCCCCGTCGGCCCGATGGCGAGCCGATATCCCTCGGGGTGGACGACCGTGGTCTCGCTCACCTGCCGCACACGGATCCCGGCCGCGCCAAGCTGCGACTCGGTGGCGACGAGCAGGTCGGCGGGGAGCGGGGCTCTCGGGCTCCACGTTCCGGTGCCGGCCGCGACCTCGGCCGGCATCGGGATCACGGGGAGCGGGGCGGCGGGGCGTTGCGCGAGCAGCGCGACGGGGAGGAGCAGGGTCGCCAAGAGCAGCACGGGACGCGACATCGGGCCTCGGACGGGGAAGGATACTCCTCGAATCTGGCCCCCCCCGGCCGTCGGCACCACTCGCGCGGGTGCTGGCGGTGCGGCGTCGGGGCGCTCATCGTATCTGCTGTGGGCATGCTCGTGTTGCCGCACACGAGGCCCCGTCGCGAACCCGCCACCTCCGGAGTCCCCATGCGCGCCGTCCGTCGTTGCCGTGCCGCCGTCCTCCGCCTCGCGCTCCTCTCGGTGATGCCCGCCGCCCTCGTCGCGCAGAGCGCGCGGCAGACCGACATCCCCGAGGAGGTCCTCGACCGGTTCATCACCGCCGCCGCCAAGGAGCAGGCGGAGGGGACGGCCAGCAAGACGCAGCTCGAGGACGCGGACGCGCGCATCGCGCGGTTCGAGAAGTGCAAGAACGACATCGAGGCGCTCGGCTCCGTCGCCGGTCGCCTCGGTCTCCTGGCCGCCCGCCGCACGATTCCGGCCAAGTGCGGCGCCGCCGACTCCGAGGCGCTTCGGAAGGAACGCCAGAAGATCGTCGATGCGCCGGAGACGGCGGCCGCGACCGCCGGGGGCTTCCAGCTCCCGGAATACCGGACGCTGCGGGATCGGATCCGCGGGTATCTGGCCGGTGACCGCACGGGGTTCACGACGCCGACGCTCGACCTGCTGAAGCGGAAGGAACCGCAGCTCTCCGCCGTGATGAACGGGATGGTCGGTGACCCCGAGGCCCGTCGCGTCGCCGCGGCGGCGGGGGCGGTGGTCGGCCGGATCGCCGGGGCCCTCGGCGTCGCCGGCGCGGGCGCCGGGGTGTGGACCACCGACTACACCTGGGTCTGGATCTCGCACCTCTTCGGCGCGCACTACTCCTCGGGGGCGACGCTCTTCGAGAAGGACTATGCGCCCGGCGCCTGGACCCGATGGCAGGCCAAGATGCCCGAGGACGCGATGGTCCAGGAGACGGAGCGCGCCTTCCTCGGCCGCACCGCTGATCGCGGCGAGTGGTGGCGGATGAAGACGATCACGACCGTCGAGGGCTCGGCGCCGGACACCGTCATCCTGGAGGCGCTCTTCCGGCCCGATTCCACCAACGAGTATATGCAGCGGCTGGTCCGCATGCGGGCCAAGCTCCCCACCGATTCCGCGCCGCAGGAGATGATGGTCCCCGAGCAGTGGGCCACGTGGAACCTCATGGGGAGCTTCTCCGCCAAGCCCACGCGCGAGTCGCTCGACGGCGCGACGGTCGGCACCGAGACGGTGCGCACGCCGGCGGGGACCTTCACCGCGCGCCACGTGCGCTTCGGCTCCGGCGCGGGCACCTTCGAGTGGTGGCTCGACGAGTCCACCACCGGCGGTTGGGTCAAGTTTCAGTCGAACGATGCGGACCGGAAGCCGCAGTACGTGATGGAGCTCATCGGCCGCGGCACTGGGGCGCGGAGCCAGTTGGGGATCACCATCCCATAGGCGTCTCGCCTCGAACGTCCGACGGCCCCGCCCGGCATCGCCGGGCGGGGCCGTCTCGTGTCAGGCCGGTCGTGGGGTCGCGTCGATCACTGCCCGGGGCCCGGCTTGTACGTCCGCTCGGTGTGCCCCTCGAGCTGCCACGGATGGAAGTAGACCTCCCGCAGGTCCCCTGTGGTGTAGCGCTGCGCCTGGTCGTTGAAGTGCGTCGATCCCGGCACGCTGTTCAACCCGCCGGCCGTCACGGCCCGCGCACGGAGCGTGTCCCCGAACTCGACGACCGCCACGAAGCTGTTCCCGAGCGTGCCGTACATCTTCTTGGTCCCCGGCCAGGTGCGCGCCCCGAACGCGGCGAGCGAGCCCCACCGCGACGAGGTGAACCCGACCGGGAGGCTCGGCCCGCTGTCGTTGAACGGCTGTACGATGTCACCGGTGAGCCGCTGGAAACGGTTGATCTCGCCCCACGGCGTCTTCCACGAGCCGAAGTCGGCGGTGAGCTGCTTCACGACGGTGTCGAGCGCGGCGATCCGCATCGCGGGCTGGCTCTTCGTCGCCATGTAGGCGAGGAGGTCCGAGCCCTCCGCCTCCGGATCGGCGCGCACGGCGGTCCAGAGCGCCTCCCCGGCGAGCACCGCGACCGTCGTCGCGACCGAGGTCACACCCGAGCGGCGGTCCCACGCGCGCAGCGTGTCCACCACCTCGCGGAGCGCGGCCTTCTGCGGGGCGGCGGCCGGGAGCCGGTCATAGGCCTGCACGAAGGCCGGGACTAGCGCGTCGAAGGCGGTGAGGTGCGGGTCGTACGCCGCGTCGATCAACGACTGGAGCGTGAACGCCTTCCCGCGCGAGAGCACCTCGATGGCGTGCAGGCCGCGCGGGTTCTCGAGGTTGTAATCCATATAGGCCGGGAACGCGGTGCGCGTCGGGCTCTGCGGGCCCGCCGCCGTGTAGGGCCAGTTGTTGGTGTTGTACAGCCACCCCGACGCCGGATCGATCACGAGCGGGCTCTCGTCCACGCCGTGCACCGTCGTCCAGTCCGTGGCGGGATCGCTCCCGTCCACCGGACGTCGCCAGTCGAAGCGCGGGTCGCGCTTGGGCACGAAGTTCGCGTGGAAGTACGCCGTGTGCCCGTCGGCGTCGGCGTAGATGGTGTTGTTCGACGAGTTGGTGTGGAGCTCCATCGACGTGCGGAACTCGGCGAGCGACCGCGCCTTGGTGCGCGTGAACGACTGCGTCAGTGCCTGCACCGGGTCCCGCATCATCTTCACCGTGATCCACCGGCCGTCCGCGGCGCGGATCACCGGGCCGTGGTGCGTCCGGTAGACGGTGAAGGTGCGGACCTGCATCCCCGCGTCCGTCCGGTATGGCACGTCGATCCGTTCGGCGACCACGGGACGCTCCTCCGTCCCATAGCGATATACGAACCCGCTGTCCTTCGCCGTGACCGTCTCGGCGTACTCGTCGATGGCGTCCGCGCCGCTGGAGGTGTGCATCCACCCGGTGCGGTCGTTGAAGCCCTGATAGACGAAGAACTGCCCCCAGGTCACCGCGCCGTAGGCGTTGAGTCCCTCGTCGCTCGTGACCTGCAGCTCCTCGCGGAAGAAGAATGAGGTGTGCGGGTTGATGAGCAGCAGCGCGTGGCCCGAGGCGCTGTTCGCCGGCGTGATGGCGAAGCCGTTGGAGCCGCTCGGCTCCTTGAGCTCATAGGGCGCCCAGACCGGGACCGTCGCGATGCCCGCCGCGGCCACCTGCCGTGCGGTCGCCGCCGGGGTCGCCGAGGCGACCGTCGCCGGCTTGTCGTAGAAGTCCTCGAGCCCCTTGAGCGACACCGACTCGATATCCCCGCCGATGCTCCCCTCGCTGAAGGTGAGCGCCATCCAGGGCTCGAAGCGTGTGAGCACGCGCGGCCGCACCTCGGGGTGCGTGTACAGGAAGTAGTTGAGGCCGTCCGCCCAGCCGTCCATCAGCGCCTTGAGCCAGTCCGGGCTGCCGGCGTACAGCGCGCGCATCGTGTCGGGGTGGATGAAGAGCTTCATCCGGAGGTCGCGCCAGATGGCGGACTCGCCCTCGGCCTCGGCCAGGCGGCCCTGGCTGTTGAGGAAGTTCGTCTCGATCCGGTTGAAGTCATCCTCGGCTTGGGCGTAGACCATGCCGAAGACGGCATCGGCGTCGGTGCCGGCCTTGATGTGCGGAATTCCCCAGTCGTCGCGCGTGATGGTCACGGCGGCCGCGCGCCGTTCCCAGCGCGCCACGTCCTCCTTGGGGGGGCCGCTGCGTCGGCAGCCGAGGGTTAGGAGGAGACAGGCCGCGGCGGCGAGGGTTCGCGGCGAGGGGAGCAGACGGTGACGGGCGACGGGCATCGGGTCCTCGAGAGGGCGGGGGAACGCCGGGAATGTACGTCCCGCCGTCGCACGCCGCCCCGGCCGAGAGTTGCCCGGGGGGGGCGCGCCCGGTAAATCTGCCGTATGCCTCGTCCATTCCTGCGTCTCACCGCCCTCGGCCTCCTGCTGGGACTCGGCCTCCACGCCTGCGCGAGCCCCACCGAGCCCCTGGAGCCGACCACGCTCACGCCGTCGACGGCGACCGTCACGCTCGACGCCATCGGCGCCACGCAACAACTCTCCGTCACGGTGCTCGACCAGAAGGGCACGGCGATGACCGGGCTCGTCCCGACGTGGACCGTCTCGGACCCCACCGTTGTCACGATCGCCGCGAGCGGGCTCGTCACGGCGCTCAGGAACGGCACGGCGACCCTCACCGCCACGGTCGGGGCGGCGACCACCACGGTGGCAGTCACCGTCGCGCAGGTGCCGGCGGCTCCGGTCGCGGTCGCCGGGAACGGACAGACCGGGCAGGTGCGGACCGCGCTCGCCAACCCCCTCGTGGCGCGCGTGGTGGACCGGCTCGGCGCGCCCATCGCGGGGGTGGATGTGACCTTCGCGATCATCTCTGGGGGCGGATCGCTCTCCGTCACCACCTCCCGGTCGGTCGCCAACGGGGAGGCCTCGACCGTGTGGACCTTGGGCTCGAGCGCGCTCGTGGCCCCCCGTGTCACCGCGACCGTGGCGGGGCAGTCGACCATCTTCACCGCCACGGCCACCGGCGGGCCGCCCGCGCAGATGATCATGGCACCGGGCGTGGCCGCCGACGGCCAGCGCGCCAAGTTCGGGACCGCCGTTGAGATCGCGCCGGCGGTGCAGATCCTCGACGCGCTGGGCAATCCCGTGGCAGGACAGACCGTGACCTTCTCCGTCCTCACCGGCGGTGGCTCCGTGACGGGCGCGAGTGCGGTCACCAGCGCCTCAGGTGTCGCGACCGTCGGATCCTGGACCCTCGGCCCTGCGGTGGGCACCAACACGCTGCAGGCCGCTTTCGGCGCGCTGACGCCGGTGGTCTTCACCGCGACGGCGGTGCTCGACCCCTGCACCGCGGCTGGCGCGACGCCCTTCATCGTGCCGGACACGGTCGCCGGCTCCATCAGCAACGCCGACTGCAGCTGGACGCCGCCGCCGAATTCCTCCGAGAACACCAAGTTCGACCTCTACAAGGTCGACCTCACCTCGCCGACCGCCCTCATCATCGAGATGACTAAGGTCTCGGGGATCGAGGATCCCTACCTCTACCTGTACAACGCCACGACCGGGGACTCTCTCGCCGCCAATGATGACATCCAGAGTGGCGTCCTTCGCGACTCGCGGATCGCCATCACTCTGCCGGCAGGCTCCTACCTCGTGCGCGCCACCACCTGGGGTCCCGCCGAGCGCGGGACGTACAATCTTGCGATTCGCGGGTGCCGGGTCGGTGACCCCACGACCTACCGCATCAAGGCGGGGAATGGTCAGATGGCGGACCCGGGGACGGCTGTCGCGACGGCGCCGTCGGTCGAGGTGCTCGATGAGTGCGGGAACGGGATGCCCGGGGTGACGGTCACCTTCGCGACCGTCGCGGGCGTCGGCAGTCTCACCGGTGCCTCGGCGACGACCAACGCGAGTGGGGTCGCGACGGTGGGCAGCTGGACCCTCGCCGCCGGCCCCAACGTGCTCTCCGCGACGTTGCCCGCGAGCCCGAGCGTCGCCCCCGTCATCTTCTCGGCCAATGGCAAGGCCGGCGGTGGGGCCTCGACCTTCGACATCAGCCTCCGATTCGTCAATATGCCCACGGCCAACCAGCTCGCGACCTTCGGGCAGGCGGCCGCGCGGTGGGAGTCGATCATCACGGGGGATCTCCCCGGCGGCCCGATCAACGTCGCCGCCGGGAGTTGCAACAGCCCGGTCGCCATCAACGAGACGCTCGACGACGTGATCATCGTCGTCCGGCTCGAGAACATCGATGGCGTGGGGCAGGTGCTTGGCTCGGCGGGTCCCTGCTTCGTCCGCAGCGCCGCCGCTGGTGGCCTGACGTCGATGGGGTCGATGCGCTTCGACACGTCGGACCTCCCGACGCTCGAGACCGCGGGCACCTTCAATGCGGTGATCCTGCACGAGATGGGGCACGTGCTCGGCATCGGCACTCTGTGGGGCTCCAAGGGCTTCCTCCAGCTCCCCTCCACCACGAGCGCCAAGCAGGACACGCACTTCAACGGGCCGGAGGCCATCACGGGCTTCAACGCCATCGGCGGATCCAGCTACACCGGCGCGAGCCAGACGGTGGTCCCTGGCGGGGCCAAGGTCCCGGTCGAGAATTGTGCGCAGGGCGTGCCGAGCAGCTGTGGGTCCGGCACCATCAACTCGCATTGGCGCGAGAACGTGCTGCAGACGGAGTTGATGACCGGGTATCTCAACGGCGCCGGGTCCAATCCGCTGAGCGCCCTCACCATCGGGTCGCTGAAGGACCTCGGCTACGTGGTGGATGCGAGCAAGGCTGACGCGTTCTTCCAGATCATGTCGTTGGAGGCGGGGCTGATGGCCTCCGAGCCCGCCGGGCCGCTCATCCCCTTCGGTGATGATATCCACCACGGGCCGATCCTCGAACTCGGTCGCGATGGGCGGCCGGTTGGGGAGGTGACGGCGCCGGTGCCGGTGAAGCGGCGGCGCGGGCAGCGGTAGCAGGAGGGCTCACTCGGCGCGGGCAGCGGTAGCAGGAGGGCTCACTCGGCGCGGCGGGCGCGGTGCGCGCATGCACGGCGTGGTATCGATGGGGGTGACTGAAGAGACGAAGGGCCCCGTCGCCGTGGCGACGGGGCCCTCCGCGTCCAGCGGCGTTGCGGCGGATTAGAACCCGCTGACGTTCAGCCGGCCGCCGGTCAGGGTCTTACCCGCCAGCGACGGAGTCGGCGTGACCGACCCGAGGATTGCGGCCTTGATCTGGGCGGCCGAAGAGCCCGCATGCGTCGCGGCGTAGAGCGCCGTGGCGCCCGTCACGTGTGGCGTGGCCATCGACGTGCCGCTGTAGCTGGCGTACGTGGCGATGAGCTGGCCCTTGGAGCTCTTCGGGATGCTCGACCAGATGCCGACGCCAGGGGCGCCGAGGTCGACCGTCGTGGCCCCGTACTGCGAGAAGCTCGCCAGCGCGCCGTTCGCGTCGATCGCCGCCACGGCGATGACGTTCGCGCTGGTGTAGTTCGAGGGATAGCTCGCGGTGGCGTCGTTGTCGGTGCCGCTGTTGCCGGCCGCCGCCACGAACAGGATGTTCGCCGAATTGGCGCGGTCGATGGCGTCCTTCAGCCCCTGCGAGAAGCCGCCGCCGCCCCACGAGTTGTTGGTCGCGACGAGGTTGATCCCCGCACGCGTCTTCAGATCGGTGAAGTAGTCCACCGCCTTGATGGCGTTCGCGGTGGTGCCCCCGCGGCTGCCGAGGAACTTCGCGTCCAGGAGCTTCACCGACCAGCAGACGCCGGCGACGCCCTTGCCGTTGCCGCCCACGCCGCCGATCGTGCCGGCCACGTGCGTGCCGTGATCGTCGCCCGCCCCATCGAACACGGTGTTGTTGTTCCCGTCGAAATCCCAGCCGTAGACGTCGTCGATGTAGCTGTTTCCGTCGTCATCCTTGCCGTTCCCGGCGACCTCGCCCGGGTTCGTCCCCGCGTTGGCCGCGACGTCTTCGTGGGCGTACATATACCCCTCGTCGATGATGCCGACGTAGACCGACGAGCAATCCGTCTTGTTGTTGGTCCACGCGACCGAGGCCTGCGACCCGAACGTCCCCGTCATCCCCCACAGCGACGCGTTGGTCACGTACGGGTCGTTCGACGTGGCCTGATGGCTGTAGACCCAGTTCGGCTCGGCGTACTCCACCGTGCCGCTGGCGAGCATCACCCGGATCGCGTCCGGCACGCCGAGTCCGGTGCGGAGCACGGTCACGCCCTCGGCATCCCCAGTCCGCCGCATCGCGGCGGTCAGGATCCGCTCGCCCACGCTCGCCTTGGCGGCGGTGAGCGCCCGGCCGCGGGTGGTCGCGGCGGCGTCGGTGCGGAACTTCACCAGCACCTCGCCCGGCACATACGTCGGGGCGGTGCCGACGACGTCCGCCGTCGACGGCGTGAGCGCCGCGTTCGGGCTCAGGATGTCCTGGTCCGGCGCGCAGGCGGCCACCAGAGTGGTGGCAAGCACGGCGGCGGCGCCCAGCAGGCGGTGGGAATGCATCGCGGAATCTCCTTCTAACGGAGTAGTTGAAGCGTCGGTTGAGCGTGTCTTTGTGCCGGCCCGGACCTACGGCTGTCTAAAAACCATACAGTTGACCGGCGAACTCGGCAAGCCCGGGTCCGCATTCCACCACCAACGCCGCGGGCAGCCGCTCGGCGCCTGGCTCGCCGAACCCGCCGGATGGATCAACGCGGGCATCCCCTCATACCCGTGCGCCCGGTGGTCGGCGCCCTGCCGTTTCGGCATATTTCGAGGGCCGGCCATCGGGCCGGTCCCCCGTTGCCTTCCCCTCACGACCCGACCGATGGCCGAGAGCACCACCCCCCTCAAGCGGACCCCGTTCCACGCGCAGCACCTCGCGGCGGGCGCCAAGATGGTCCCCTTCGCCGGGTTCGAGATGCCCATCCAGTACCCCACCGGCATCACGGCCGAGCACCACGCCGTGCGCACCGGGTGCGGGATGTTCGACGTGAGCCACATGGGGGAGTTCATCATCAAGGGCCCCGAGGCGATCGCCTTCGTCACCTACGTGA
>JBANGJ010000127.1:0-4113 GCA_037975505.1 Gemmatimonadota bacterium
TCTCCACCGAGTACTCGGCGCTGATGTCGAAGGTGATGAGCAACGGGAACGGGCGGATCAAGTTCCCGATCAACGAGCCGGCGCAGGGGAAGAAGAAGTCGCAGATCGAGGAGTACCTCGATTTCTATCGCGGCCCCGGGGTGCAGCACATCGCGGTCGCCACGGACGACATCATCACGACCGTCCGCGCCCTGAAGGCGCGCGGGGTGGAGTTCCTCTCGATCCCGAAGGCGTACTACGAGACGGTGCTGGACCGCGTCGGCCGGATCGACGAGGACATCGCCCCGCTGGCCGAGCTGGGGATCCTCGTGGACCGGGATGACGAGGGCTACCTGCTCCAGATCTTCACCAAGCCCATCCAGGACCGGCCGACGCTGTTCTTCGAGATCATCCAGCGGAAGGGGGCCAAGAGCTTCGGGGCCGGCAACTTCAAGGCGCTCTTCGAGAGCATCGAGCGCGAGCAGGCGCTGCGAGGCAATCTCTGATGCCGTTCTATCACACGCTCGGCACCATCCCCCGCAAGCGGCACATCGCGTTCCGGAAGCCCGACGGGTCCGTCTACCACGAGCAGCTCGTCGGCATCGAGGGGTTCACGGGGCCGTCGGCGCTGCTCTATCACGTGCATCCGCCGACGACGGTGAAGTCGGTCCGGCGCCTGCGGGAGACCGCATACGAGGCCGATCCGGACCGCACGCTGCGTCACCGGCACTTCCGCACGGCCCCCATCGCGCGGGGCGGCAGCCCGACGCTCGACCGCGTCCCGATGCTCTTCAACGACGACATCGCGATGCTCTACGTCGCGCCCGACGTGCAGGACGAGCACTTCTACCGTAACGCCCAGGCCGACGAGGTGGTGTACGTCGCCGAGGGGGCGGGGACGCTCGAGACGCAGTACGGTGACCTGCCTATCGTGCCGGGCGACTACCTCGTGCTCCATCGGCACATCCTGCACCGCTATCGCTTCACCTCGCCGGCGAAGCTCCTCGTGATGGAGAGCCGGGGCCACGTGCGGCCCCCCTCGCGCTACCTCAACGTGGTCGGGCAGCACGTCGAGGGCGCGCCCTACAGCGAGCGGGACATCCGCGTGCCGCGGACACTCCGGACCTTCGACGAGCGCGGGGACTTCCCCATCATCGTGAAGCAGTACGACGGCTTCAACGAGGTGGTACTCGACCATCATCCCCTCGACGTCGTGGGGTGGGATGGCCAGTTCTATCCGTGGGCGTTCAACATCCACGACTTCGAACCGATCGTCGGGCGCGTGCACCAGCCGCCGCCGGTCCATCAGACCTTCCAGGGCGACGGCTTCGTCATCTGCTCCTTCTGCCCGCGGCCGTACGACTTCCACCCCGAGGCCATCCCGGCCCCGTACAACCACAGCAACGTGGATTCCGACGAGGTGCTCTTCTACGCCTCGAGCGAGTTCATGAGCCGCAAGGGCATCGAGTACGGGTCCATCACGCACCATCCGGACGGCATCCCGCACGGGCCGCACCCGGGCCGGTACGAGGGGAGCATCGGGATGACGCACACGAACGAGCTCGCCGTGATGATGGACTCGTTCCGGCCGCTCAAGGTCGCCAAGCCGATTCTCCCGTTCGAGGATCCGCGGTACCAGTTCAGCTGGCTCGACGCGAGCGGCCCCGGGTTCGCGCCGCCGACGAGCTGATGGAGGTCCCGCTCTCGGCGCTCTCGTCGGCGCAGCGCCACGCGTGGCTGACGGCCCTCGTGGTGCCGCGCCCCATCGCGCTGGTGAGCACGCGGAGCGCGGCAGGCGTCGGGAATCTGGCCCCGTTCAGCTTCTTCACCCTCGGCGGGAGCACGCCGCCCTCCGTCGCGTTCTGTCCCACCGCGCTCCGGGACGGCGGGCCGAAGGACACCCTGCGCAACATCCGCGAGACGGGGGAGTACGTGATCCACGTGGTCACGCGGGCGATGGCCGAACGGGTCAACGCCACGTCCGCCCTCGTACCGCCCGAGGTGGACGAGTTCGACCTCGTCGGCTTCACCCGGGTGCCGTCCAGCATCGTCCGTCCGCCCCGGGTGGCGGAGAGCCCTGCCGCGCTCGAATGCCGGCTCGTGCAGGAGGTGGCGATCGGCACGGGGCCCGGGCACGGCACCTGGGTGATCGGCGAGATCGTCGCCCTGCACGTGGATGAGGCGATCCTCGGTGAGGACGGGCTCCCGGACGTGGCGCGCATGCACGCCGTGGCGCGGCTCGGGCGTCAGGAGTGGGCGGAGCTCCTGCCCGAGGCGGTGTTCACGCTCGCGCGGCCGGGCTGAGGGCGTCCGTGAGGCGCCGCCGTCGGCGGTGCCGCGAGGTCAGGGCGGCGTGGTGCTCGCGCGCAACCGGACGGTGAAGACCTTGTCGCCCCCCTCGAGCGGGAGGAGTGTGCGCGCGGTGTCGTAGCCCGCGCGGCTCGTCACCACCTCGACGGCGAGCATGGTCAGGCGCTGCAACGTGTAGGCCCCGGTCGAATCGGTCACCCAGACCACCGTGCCGGCCTCCACACGCGCCCCGCCCACGGGCGCGCTGGTCGCCTGGTCGATGACGGTGCCGCGGAGATTGGTCTCCGCCGGGCGATACGGCCCGGCGGGCCAGGTGGCCGCCGGGTTCGTGGACTGGTCCATGCCGTGCTCGGCGCCGCACGCGGCGAGGAGGGGCGTGGCGATGACGAGGCACCCACGGCGGAGGCGGAGACGCATGCCGTACATGCTACGCCACCCAGGGGCGCCTGTCGAGCCGCCGCGCCGCGATACATTTCACAGATGCGCACCACGCGACGCTTCGACGCCCTCCCCGTCTATCTCCTCGCGACCATCCCGCAGAAGAAGCGCGACCTCCTCGCGCGCGGGGTGGACGTCATCGACCTCGGCGCGGGGGACGCCGACCTCCCGGCGCCCCCGGCCGCCGTCGAGGCCCTGGCGCAGGCCGCCCACGAGCCCGCGCTCAGTCGCTACGGCTTCGGGCTCGGCCTCCCCGCCTTCCGGGAGGCCGTCGCGGACTGGATGGTGCGGCGCTTCGGGCACCGGTTCGACCCGCTCACGGAGATTGTGCCGCTCATCGGGAGCAAGGAGGGGCTCGCGCATCTCGCCTTCGCCTACGCGCAGGCCGGTGACGCCGTCATCATCCCGGATCCCGGGTACCTCGCCTACCTCGGCGGGACGCTGCTGAGCGAAGCGGAGCCGTACCTGTATCCGATCACGCCGCGGACGAACTTCCTGGTGGATCTCGACGAGATCCCCGAGGACGTGCTGGCGCGCACCAAGTTGCTCTACCTCAACTATCCCAACAATCCGACGGCGGCCATCGCCCCGCTCGACTATCTCGCCAGGGTCGTCGACGTCTGCCGGCGGCGCGGCATCGTGCTCGTCTACGACAATGCCTATTCGGAGATGACCTTCGATGGGTACGTCGCCCCGAGCATCTTCGACGTGCCGGGCGCGCGCGAGTGCGCCATCGAGTTCCACTCCCTCTCCAAGACGTACAACATGACGGGGTGGCGCTGCGCCTGGGCCTGCGGGAACCCCACGATCGTTGGGGCGCTCGCGAAGGTGAAGAGCTTCCTCGACACGGGGCAGTTCATGGCGGTGCAGCGCGCGGGCATCGCCGCCCTCGCCTCGTGGGAGTCCTGGGTGCCGGGCAACGTCGCGGTCTTCCGCGAGCGTCGCGACGCGGCCGTCGCCGCCTTCCGGGCGGAGGGCTTCGTCATCGCCGAGGCGCCGAAGGCGTCGATGTACCTGTGGGTGCCGCTCCCGGCCGGCGTGCCGTCCATGGCGTTCCACGAACGGCTGATGGAGCAGGAAGGCGTCATCGTCCTCGCGGGCGCCGCGCTCGGTGCCGGCGGGGAGGGCTTCTTCCGCATCTCGTTCATCGCGAGCCCGGAGCGCATCGCCGAGGCGGCGCGCCGCGCGGGGCGGGTCCTGCGGTCGTTCAGCGCGGCGTAGGCGCGGCGGCGGGACCGTCGAACGGCTCGCGGAGCAACTGGCGGAAGGCGGGGGCGTAGAAGCCCCAGAACGCCGTCTCCGGGTTCGACCGCTCGGGGTTGCTCTCCGCGAGCCGACGGGCGTCCGCCGCGTACTTGAAGCCGTACCACCGCGGCGCGAACGACA
>JBANGJ010000147.1:0-4888 GCA_037975505.1 Gemmatimonadota bacterium
GCGGCGCTCGCGCTCGAGGTCATCGCGGGGCACGACCCGCTCGATGCGACGTCGAGCGATCGGCCGGTCCCCGCGATGCGCGTGGGTGAGGGGCGCCTGGACGGCGTCGTCATCGGTGTGCCGCGCGAGTACTTCCCGGCCTCGCTCGACCCGCGCGTGCGCGCCCACTGCGACCGCGCCCTCGAGGCCCTGCGCGCCCGCGGCGCGACGGTGCGCGAGGTGTCGCTCCCGCACACGGAGCTGGCGATCCCGGTCTACTACATCCTCGCGCCGGCCGAGGCCTCGGCGAACCTCGCGCGCTTCGACGGCGTCCGCTACGGGCTCCGCGTCCCGGCCGACGGCGTGCAGGCGATGTACGGGGCCACCCGCGCCGCGGGCTTCGGGCCCGAGGTCACGCGCCGGATTCTCCTGGGCACGTACGTGTTGAGCGCAGGGTTCTACGACGCGTATTACCGGAAGGCGCAGGAGGTGCGGGCGCTGATCACGCGGGACTTCGACGCGGTCTTCGCCGACGGCGTGCACGCCCTCTTCACGCCTACCACCCCGGGGCCCGCCTTCGCGCTCGGCGCCATCTCGGATCCCTACGAGATGTACCTCAGCGACATCTACACCGTGACGGCGAACCTCGCCGGCCTGCCCGGGCTGTCCCTTCCGATTGGGCGCCTCGATGGCCTCCCCGTCGGGGGCCAGATCCTCGCCGCGCGCTTCGACGAACCGACGATGTTCCGGGTCGCCTATGCCCTCGAGGCGGCGCTCGGCTCGGAGGCGCATCGATGAGCACCGCCTGGGAGATGGTCGTCGGACTCGAGGTGCACGTGCAGCTGCGTACGCGCACCAAGGCCTATTGCGCCTGTCCGACCAGCTTTGGGGATCCGCCGAACCGGAACACCTGTCCCACCTGTCTCGCGTTGCCGGGAGCGCTGCCCGTGCTCAACGCCCACGCGGTCGAGCTCGCGGTCCGCGCGGCGCTCGCGCTGGGCTGCACGGTGCACGAGCGGAGCATCTTCGCGCGGAAGAACTACTTCTATCCGGACCTCCCGAAGGGGTACCAGATCTCGCAGGCGGATCGCCCGCTCGCGACCGGCGGTGGGTTGACGCTGGCCGATGGGACGCGCCTCGGGATCACGCGCCTCCACATGGAGGAGGACGCCGGCAAGTCCATCCACGATCGCTTCGCCGGGATGACCGCCATCGACCTCAATCGGGCCGGCGTCCCGCTGATCGAGATCGTCGGTGAGCCCGAGATCCGGTCGGCGGCCCAGGCCGGCGCGTACCTGCGCGCGCTCCGCGAGGTGCTGGTGTTCTGCGGAGTGAGCGACGGCTCGATGGAGGAGGGGTCGCTCCGCGTGGATGCGAACGTCTCGGCACGGCCCCTCGGGGAGACGGCGTTCCGTCCGCGCACCGAGATCAAGAACCTCAACTCGTTCTCCAACGTCGAGCGCGCCTTGGAACTGGAGTTCCGTCGGCACGTCGCGACCTACGAGGCCGGCGGGACCATCGGGCAGCAGACGATGCTCTTCGATGCCGCCACGCAGCAGGTGCGCGCCGCACGGTCCAAGGAGGGGAGTCACGACTACCGCTACTTCCCGGAACCCGACTTGCCGCCGCTCGTCCTCGCGCCGGCGTGGGTCGAGGCGCAGCGGGACGCCCTGCCGGAGCTGCCGGCGGCGATGCGTACCCGGTGGAGCGCGGCCTACGGGCTCGCCACCGCCGAGGCCGAGGCGCTCACCGCCGAGGTCGAGGTCGCGCGGTACTTCGAGGCCGTCGTCGCGACGGCGGGGGACGGCAAGGCGGCCGCCAACTGGGTGCTCGGCGAGGTCGCGGCCACCCGGAATGAGGCGGGGGCCGGGGCCGCCGGGTTCCCCGTCGAACCCGAGCGGCTCGGGGCCCTGATCGGGCTGGTGAAGGGCGGGGGGCTCAGTTCGACCGCGGCCAAGGCGGTGTTCCAGACGATGCGGACCGATCCGTCGGCGCCGGCGGTCATCGCGGAGCGGGACGGGCTGCTGCAGGTCGGGGACGACCAGGCCCTCGTCGGATGGATCGACGAGGTCTGGGCCGAGCATCCCGACGAGGCGGCGCGGTTCGCCTCCGGGGAAAAGAAGCTGCAGGGCGTTCTGGTGGGCTTCGTCATGAAGAAGTCCAAGGGGCGCGCGGACCCGAAGAAGGTCAATCAGCTGCTGGCCGGTCGCGCCGGCGGCTGAGGCCCGCGGCGCCGCGTGGTCAGCGGCGCCGTGCGGTGCAGGGGCCCGGGGAGCCGGTCGCTCCAGCCGGGCCGCTCCGTCGGGAGCGCGAAGCGCCGGGTGGCCTCCTGACGGACCCCGCGCGCCCCGGCGCCGACCGCCGACCGTCGGAACCGCGTGGATTCGCGGAGGGCGACCTCTCCGCTGGGGTCGAACCGGCGCGGCGCGCTGGCCGAGCCGTGCACCATCAGATCGACGACGTAATCGAACGAGAGGGCCAGCTGCGCGGCCACCGTCGCGTCGCGGAGCACCCATCTGCTCCGGGCCGCCATCAGCGTCATCATCCGCTGCCAGGAGGCGGTGTCCGAGGCGTGCACCATCCCCCGGAAGATCCGCCGGTTGGTGGGGGTGCTGAAGATGGTGGGACTCAGGATGCGATCGAGATGGGCGTCGGAGCGATCATGGTCCATCTGGATGAGGTCGCGGGCTCGCCGAGACCACCGTTCCCCGGTCTGGAGCTCGAACCGGCTCTCCCAGTATCCGTGGCCCGCGCCGCCGCTCGCGGACGTCACAGCGAGCTGGAGCGGCACGAAGTGGTTGTGCGCCACCACATCGGCGGCGAGGTGCGCCAGATAGCCCCAGGCGAAGGCCTGCAAGGGCTCGTCCCGCGCCCGGTCCATGATCTCATCGGCCACCGGCCAGTGGTGGCAGTGCCGCCCAACCTTGGCATAGCGCTTCGCGAAGCTCGTGTCCGCGGCGATGGAGCCGTAGAGGAAGTCGAGGGGAAAGGCGCGGAGGAGCGTCGCGAGCCCGACGGGCAGCAAGAGGTCCGCCGACCCGAGCACGGCCTCCCCCAGCAGGATGTGGGTGCCAGGGGTCCAGGCCCAGGCGTCGACCGGGCAGAGCGCGAGGAGGGCCAACGCCGCCAGGACGGCGACGCCGGTCCGGCGCATCATCGGTCGCCGGCGGACCGGTCGTCGTCGGACCGATCGTCGTCGCGGTCCCGACGCCGCCCGCGGAACGCGTCCACCACGCCGCGGCCCAGGTCCGCCGTCGCGCGCACCGTGGCGTTGACCGCCGCCACCGTCTGCCGCGAGTCCTCCACGATCGCCTCGACCTTCTCCGTCACCTTGCGCACGTCGGCGGCCGCCGCACTCGCGCTCTGCGCCAGCGGACGCAGTTCGGCGACCAGCGCGCTCAGCTGGGTCTCCATCGTCCGGCTCTGCCGCCGCAACAGCACCAAGGCGACGATGGCGAGGACGCAGAGGGCGAGCGCCGCGATGCTGGTCAGGCCTGACGCCACGTAGACCACCTGATCGAACCCGGTCCGGGCTGGTGGGACCGGACGGACCAGAAGGGTCTCGGCGGCGACGGCGAGTTGGAGGAGGGCCATGACGTATCCTCGGGAGGTTGCCGACGTCCGTCAAGCGTATATTCCCCGACATGAGATCTCCGCACTTCGTCGTCGAGGGAGGCGCGCGCCTCCAGGGCACCATCCGGCCGACCGGCAACAAGAACGCCGCGCTGCCGATCGTCTGCGCCACGCTGCTGACGTCGGAGCCGGTGACGCTCGAGAACGTCCCGCGCATCCGCGACATCGAGAGCCTCGTGGAGCTGGTCCGGCAGACCGGCGCCCAGGCCGAGTGGACGGGTCCCAACACCCTCGTCGTCACGGCGACGCAGGTGCGCGGCGACACCCTCGATCCCGAGCTCTGCAAGCGCATCCGCGCCTCCATCCTCCTCGCTGCGCCGCTGCTGGCCCGAGCGGGCGGATGCGAGCTGGCGCCCCCCGGGGGCGATGTCATCGGGCGCCGCCGGCTCGACACGCACTTCCTCGCGCTCGGGGCGATGGGCGCGACCTTCGACTTCGCGGAGCGGTTGACCTTCCGCACCACGGGACTCGTCGGCGCCGACATCTTCCTCGATGAGCCGAGCGTGACGGGCACGGAGAACGCCGTGATGGCCGCGGTAGCGGCGCGGGGCACGACGATCCTGCACAACGCTGCCTGCGAGCCGCACGTGCAGGACCTCTGCCAGCTCCTCGTCGCGATGGGCGCGACGATCCATGGCATCGGCTCGAACGTGCTCACCATCGAGGGCGGCCGCCCGCTCCACGGCTGCACGCACCGCATTGGGCCGGATCACATCGAGGTCGGCTCCTTCATCGGGCTCGCCGCCGTGACCCGCTCCGCGCTCCGCATCGCCGACGCGGGCGTGGCGCATCTGCGCTCCGTCCGCCTCGGCTTCGACCGCCTCGGCGTCCGCACCGAGTCCGATGGCGACGACCTCATCGTGCCGGCCGAGCAGGAGCTCCGCATCCGGTCGGATCTCGGCGGCGCGGTCCCGAAGCTCGAGGACCAGCCCTGGCCCGCGTTCCCGGCGGACGTGATGTCCATCGCCATCGTCACGGCGACGCAGTGCGAGGGCATCGTCCTGATCCACGAGAAGATGTTCGAGTCGCGGATGTTCTTCGTCGACAAGCTCGTCGGGATGGGAGCCCGCATCGTGCTCTGCGATCCGCACCGCGCCCTCGTCAGCGGGCCGACCGAGCTGCGGGGGTCGACGGTCGAGAGCCCGGACATCCGCGCCGGGATGGCGATGCTGATCGCCGCCCTCTGTGCGAAGGGGACGAGCATCATCAACAACATCGGCCAGATCGACCGCGGCTACGAGCGCATCGACGAGCGGCTCAACGCGCTCGGGGCGTC
>JBANGJ010000050.1:0-3943 GCA_037975505.1 Gemmatimonadota bacterium
CCTCGCGGTGATGTTCCCCGAGGCGTTCCGGAGCACCATGCGGCGCGCGGCTGCGCACGCGGCGCGCGAGGAGGCCGTCGTCGGCATCGGGATCCGCCCGTCGCGGCCCGAGCCGGCCTTCGGCTATGTGGCGCCGGGCGAACTCCTCGATCCCACACAGCCCCTCGTCTCCGGCGGCATCGCTGCCACGCGCGGCTACGTGGAGAAGCCGAGCACGCAGGAGGCGGAGGCGCGCATCGCGGCGGGGCAGCTCTGGCACGGCGGCCTCGCGGTCGCCACCGCGCGCACCTGGTTGGCACAGCTCGAGCGGCACACGCCGGAGGTGGCGGCGGGGCTCGATGCGGCGCGGCGCGGAGACCTCGAGACCTTCCTGCGGCAGGTGCGGAACACGTCGCTCGAGCGCGGGCTGCTGGAGCGCACCGACCGCTTGCTCGTGATGCTCGGGGACTTCGGCTGGGACGACGTGGGCACCTGGGCGGCGTTGCGGCGCGCGCGGGACCTCGACGACGACGGCAACGGCGCGCACGGCGACGTGCACTTCGTCGACGCCGAGAGCAACGTCGTGCACGCCGGGGCGGGGCGCGTGGTCCTCTACGGCGTCTCGAAGATGCTCGTCGTCACGCGGGACGGGCTGACCTTCGTGACGAGCCTGGACCGGGCGGCGGACCTCAACCGCCTCCTCGATGCGCTCCCCGGTTCGATGCGGATCAATCCCGGCGGGGCGCCGCCAGCGTAGCGGCCGCGAGCAGCACGAGCGCGATCCACAGCGCATCCGCCATCAGCAGGTGGACGAGCTGCATCCAGGTGGGGGCGAGCAGCACGAGGTTCACCACCCCGCCCACCAGCTGCGCGAGGACCAGCCCCGCGGCCAGCCACGCGAACCGCCGCGTATCGGCGCCCGGCCGGCGCCCCGCCGCGACCGCCGCGGTGAGCAGCACCAGCAGCGCGACCACGACCGCGAAGGTCGGATGAATCACGCGCAGGCGGACGAGCAGGTGCGCCGTGGGCGAGACGTCCTGCGCGAACCCCTCCGCCAGCGATCGGGCGGGGAAGAGCGTGTCGCCGAGCGCGGTGATGGCCCCGGTCATGCCCAGGAGCAGCGTACCGAGGAGCGCGGCCCCCAGGAGTCCGCGCTCCGGCGTCGCCTCGCGCCACCGCGGGGTCGGCCGCCCCGAGGCGAACCAGGGCACGAGCGTCAGTGCGGCGAGGAGGCCGAAGGTATTGAGCAGGTGCGCGGCGAGCCACCAGGCTCGCGCGAGGCTCGCGTTCTGCGCGACCATCTCGAAGAGCACCAGCCCGGCGCCGACGAGCGCCTCCGTGAGCATCAGGCCCATCGCGATGTGGGCGGCCCACCAGGTGGCGCTCCGGCGCGGGGCCGCGCGCCGTGCCCACACGAGCGTCCCCACCACGAGGAGCAGCGCGAGCCCCGACGTCGCCCGGTGTGTGAGCTCGATCAGCGTCGCCACCGCGGGCGCACGCGGGATCACCACGCCGTTGCAGAGCGGCCAGTGCGCCCCGCATCCCGCCCCCGACCCTGAGGCGCGCACGTACGCGCCCCACAGGATCACCAGCAGGTTGAAGGCCAGCACACCCCACCCGTATCTTGCCAACCGCGACATCGATGCCATCGATCGCTCTCCCGAGGTCCTCATGAAGCGCAGCACCCTCCTCACCATCGTCGTCGGCGCCGGCTTCGGCGCGATCCTCCTGCGGGCCACTCTCGCGGCGCAGCAGGTGGAGTGCACCGCCTGCGTGACCTTCAACGGCACGCAGAACTGCGCCGCCGCCTCAGGGAAGGACTCCGTGGAGGCCCTCCGCACCGCCGTGAACACCGCTTGTGGGACCCTCACCCAGGGGATGGACGAGTCCATCCGCTGCGCCGGGCTCCCGCCCCAGCGCCCCCAGTGCCGCACCCGCTGACGCGCGGTCGCTGATCCGGCCGCGCGACCGCGCGGAAGTCTAACGACCGGCCGGGCGCGACGCGGCCATCCACCAGCAGAGCCGCAGCGCGAGGACCCACGAGGCGAGGAGCAGCACCCAGCCGATCCCGCGGAGCATCGCGGCGATCCGCACGTCGTACGCGAGCCAGCCGGCGGATTCCAACAGGTACCCCCAATCGTGGATCGCCCCCTCCTCGGAGAAGCTCACCAAGGGGAGCGCCTGCGTGCGGGCGTCCTGCACATACCAGGAGAGCTCCGCGAGACTCGTCGCCGTGAAGCACCCGGTCGCGGCGAGCCCGAACCAGTCGCCGCTACGGATCATCAGCGCGGCCGCGCCGAGCGGGATCAGCAGCTGCGTCAGACTGCCGCCCGCCACCCCCATCCATTCACCGAAGGGCATCCAGAAGAGGTGCCCGAACTCGTGCGCCCCGAAGATGATGCCGCTGAACAGGGTCCACTCCCCCTCGGCGCGCAGCGGCCGCACCACCGGTAGCGCCAGGGCGAGGAAGAGCGGGGCACGCCACCACCACCAGCGGCCCGCGCACCAAGCGCGCATCCGCGCGCCGAGCGCGGCCTCACCCACGGCCGTCACCCCTCCCGTAGCGCCGCCATCGGCGTCTCGCGGAACACATCGCGCCCCGTGAGCAGCCCGATGCCGATCGCGAGTGCCATCATCGTCCCCGCGATGCCGAGGGCGGGGCCGAGCGCCGGGTCGAACGTGCCCTTGAACACGAAGTGCGTGAGCCCCCACGCGCCGCCGAAGGCGAGCACCATCCCGCTGAGGCTCCCGAGCAGGCCGAGGAGGGCGTACTCCGCGAGCAGGATGCGCCCGATCTGCGCGCGCGTCGCCCCCAGCGTCTTGAGCAGCACGCCCTCGCGCAGGCGGTCCCGCCGCGTGGCCGCCACAGCGCTGAAGAGGACCGGGATGGCCATCGCGAGACTGAAGAGGGCGAGGAAGCGCACCGTCAGCGTCACGCGGTCCACGATCTGCATGATCGTCCGCCGGATGAGCGAGAGGTCGATGCTGGAGATGTTGGGGAACCGGCGCACCGCGTCGCGCTGCAGCAGGGCGACGGTGGTGTCGCTCGCGACCGCGGCGACCGTCACGAACTGCTTCGGCGCCGCGTCGATGGCGGCGGGCTGGAAGACGGCGAAGAAGTTCGGGCTGAACCGCCCCCAGTCGACCGACCGCGTGCTCGTCATCCGCGCGCGCACCCGCACGCCCTGCACGTCCCACGTGACCACATCGCCGAGGGCGAGCTTGAGGTCGGCCGCCACGTCCTCCTCGAACGAGAACTCGAAGAGCGTGTCCCCCGCCGCCCCGGGCCCGAACCAGCGGCCCGCCACCACGCGCTCGGTGGCCTCCACGGTGTCGCGGTAGGTCGACCGGTATTCGCGTCGGAGCGCCCAGTAGCGCGGGGAGAGCCCGTGGGCCTCCGCCCAGCGGTCCGTCGGCTCGCCGTTGACCTCGGCGATGCGCATCGTCACGATCGGCGTGGCGGAGACGATCTCGCTCCCGGGGCGCTGGAGCAGCGAGTCGAGTCCCGCCTGCTGGTCCTCCTGCACGTCGAAGAAGACGAGGTTCCCGCGCGAGGCGGCCGCCGTCATGTCGAACGACTGGAGGAGGTTGGTCTGCACGAGGATGTTGGTCGTGATCAGGAACGACCCGAATCCGAGGGCGAGGACCACCGAGCGCGTCTGGCTCGCGGGCCGATAGAGGTTCGCGATCCCCTGACGCACCACGTAGGGCCAGCGCGGCGAGACGAGACGGCGAGCGAGCCGAGAGGCCACCGTGGCATTGCCGTAGAGAATGCCGAGGCTCACCAGGATCCCGACGGTGAACGCCACCGCCTGGAGCACCGTGTCGGCCCGCGTCGCCGCCAGGCCGAAGACGCTGCCGATGAGCGCGAGGTCCACGAACCAGCTCCACCGGTCCCCGCGGCGCGAGGCGGCCAGCGCCGCGTCGTCGCGCCGGATGGCCTGCAGCGGCGAGACGAGCCGCA
>JBANGJ010000126.1:0-5062 GCA_037975505.1 Gemmatimonadota bacterium
GGCGTGTCGAGGGCGCCGAGGGCCTCCTGCATCGCCCGGCGGCGCGCGGGGTCCATCGGCGGCTCCTCCGCCAGCGGCGCCACGAGCGCCTTGAGCCAGAGCCCCGTCCCGCCGCACACGATGACCGGCCGCCCTTCGCGCTCCGCCTCCTCGATGGCCTGCCCCGCATCGCGGGCCCAGCGCGCCGCCGACCAGCGCTCCGTGGGATCCGCCACATCCACGCCGACGTGCGTGACGCGGACACGCTCCGCGGCCGTGGGCTTCGCGGTGCCGATGTCGAAGCCCCGGTAGATCTGCCGCGAATCCGCGCTGATGAGCACGGCCCCGTGCCGCTCCGCGAGCGTGAACGCGAGGGCGGACTTCCCCGCCCCGGTGGGGCCGGCGACGATCCGAAGCGGCGCGTGGGCGAGCGCGGTCACACGACGCGCCTCAGCGCCGGCCGAAGCGGCGATCGATCTCGTCCCAGCTGAGCTGCAGGATCGTCGCCCGCCCGTGCACGTCGTGCGCCGGGAGTGTGGTGCGCGCGAGGGCCACATAGAGGGCCCGCATCTCCTCGGGGGCGAGGAGCTCGCCCGCCTTCACCGCCGCCTTGCAGGCGACCGTCGCGGCCAGGCGCTCGTGCCGGGCGATCGCCCCCGCCTCGCGGTCGCCGCTGAGGGCGGCGAGCGAGTCGCGCAGACAGCGCTCGGCGTCGAAGCGCGGATGCGGATTCGGGACGGCGTGCACCACGAGACTGGCGCCACCGAATCCGTCGGCCTCGAAGCCGAGCCCCACGAAGAGCTCCCGATGCGCGTCGAACGCCTCCGCCTCCGCCGGCGTGAGGTGCAACGTGAGCGGAAAGAGGAGCCGCTGCGCGGGCGCCTGCCCCGACTCGAGGGCCCCCATGAAGCGCTCGTAGAGTACGCGCTCGTGTGCCGAGTGCTGGTCGATGAGCACCAACGCCTCGCCGCGCTCGAAGGCGAGGTAGGTGCGGTGCCATTGCGTGAGCGGCGGGACGACGATCGCATCGTCGGGGTCGTCGCTGCGCGAGGGGGCCACCACGGGCGCGCCGGCGGCCGCCACGGATGCCTCGAGGGCGTCGAAGAGCGGGGCGGGCGCGGCGGGCGACGGCGCCTGGCGCAACGCCTCGATGCCCAGCGGCGTCCCGAACGCCATGTCGCCCGCGCCCGCGGGGCGCACCACACCGACCATCGCGGCTGATTCCTCCGTCCCGAGCGCCCGGCGCACCGCGCGCTCCACCGCCCGTTCGACGGTCCACCGGTCGACGAACCGCACCTCGGCCTTGGCCGGATGGACGTTGACGTCCACGTCGCGCCCGGGGAGCTCGACCTCGAGAAGGAGCGTCGGCCGGACGCCAGCGGGGATGGTGGAGCGGTACGCGGCTTCGGCGGCGCGCACGAGGCCCGTGTCTCGCACCGCACGCCCGTTCACGGTGAGGAACGTGCGTCGTCCGACGGTCCCGACGTCGGTGGGACGTTCCACCAGGCCCGAGACGCGAATGGGTCCCTGCACATCGTCCACCGCGACGAGTCGATCGGCGATCTCGGTGCCCCACAGCGGGGCCACCCGCGCCCGTAGCGTCGGCGCGACCGGGAGTTGGAACTGCAGCGTCCCGTCGTGCGTGACGGTGAAACGCACGTCGCGTCGCACGAGCGCGAGGATGGCGAGCGTATCGGCGATGGCCCGCCACTCCGCGCGCGCGCCGCGGAGGAATTTCTGGCGCGCGGGGGTGTTGTAGAAGAGCGATTCGACAGCGACGGTCGTGCCACGACGGCGGGCCACCTCGACGAGCGTCGGCGCCGCGCCCCCCGCGACCTCGACACCCACGCCGGCGCCGTCCGCGGTGGCCGATTCGATGCGGAGCCGGGCCACCGACCCGATGGCCGGAAGGGCCTCGCCGCGGAAGCCGAAGCTCGCGACGCCCACGAGGTCTTCCGCGTCGCGGATCTTGCTCGTCGCGTGCCGTTGCACGGCGCGGGCCGCGTTGGCGCGGTCCATCCCGTGCCCGTCGTCGCTCACCCGGATGAGGGCCCGGCCCCCCTCGCGGACCTCGACCTCGATGGTCGTGGCGCCCGCGTCGAGGGCATTCTCCACGAGTTCCTTCACCACCGATGCGGGGCGCTCGACGACCTCACCGGCGGCGATCCGGTCGGCGACATCCGGGGCGAGCACCGCAATCTCGGGGCGCCCGCTCGGCGCTCCGACGCCCGGCGTCACCGTCCGCCTCCCGAGACCAGGGCGCGCACGAGATCCGCCTCCTTCGGCGTCAGCGTGCGCGACGCGCCGCTGGCGAGGGCCCCGAGCTTCACCGGACCGAAGGCCGTCCGCACCAGCCGCAGGACCTCGAGTCCCACGGCATCGCAGAGGCGCCGCACCTCACGATTGCGCCCCTCGCGGATGACCAGCGTGAGGTCCCAGGTGCGCGGCTGGGCGCCGTCGGCGACCTCCACGCGGTCGGGGACGACGACGCCATCCTCGAGCGTCACACCGGCTCGGATCTCCGCGGCCGCGGCGCGGACGGGGCCACGCACCGTGGCCACGTAGGTCCGCTCCACACCGGAGCTCGGATGCGTGAGGCGATGCGCCGCGTCGCCGTCGGTGGTGAGGAGGAGCACGCCCTCGGTCATGTAGTCGAGGCGTCCCACGTAGGTGAGGCCCGGACGCGGGGGCACGAGATCGAAGACCGTGCGGCGTCCCTCGGGATCGCTGGCCGTCGTGAGGACGCCCGCGGGCTTATTGAGCACGAGCCAGGCGGCCGTGTCGGGCAGCGTGATGCGTCGCCCGTCGACGGTGATCACGTCGCGGGCGGGGTCCACCTGCTGCCCGGTGCGTGCGACGGCGTCGTTGATCCGCACGCGCCCGGCCGCCACGAGCTCCTCGGCTTTCCGGCGCGACGCGACCCCGGCCCGCGCGAGCGCGCGGTGGATGCGCATCGCCTCGTCGGTCACGTGGGGGTGGCCGCCTCGGCGGGTGTGGGCACGTCCGATGCCGGTGACTCGGCGGCGGGCGCGTCGGCGACGGGCGTCTCGGCCGTCGGGCTGCCCTCCGGGGCGCCGGCGGGCGCGTCGGCGGAGTCCGCCGCGGACTCGGCCGCGCCCGGCGTGCGCAGCGCGATCAGCAGCTCATCGACGCGCGGGAGCTCCTCGAGGTGCCGTAGCCCGAACTGCTCGAGGAAGAGCGGCGTCGTTCCGTACAGGAGGGGACGCCCGAGGCCCTCCGCGCGGCCCACCACATCGACCAAGCCGCGCTCGTGGAGATTCTTGAGCACCGCCCCGACATCGACGCCGCGGATCTCCGCCACCTCGGCGCGACCGATCGGCTGCCGGTAGGCGATGATCGCGAGCGTCTCGAGCGCGGCAGCGGAGAGCCGCTGCGGGCGGACCGCCATCTGCGCACGCTCGATGGCCTCCGTGTACTCGGGACGCGTCAGAATCTGCCACCCCTCCGCGACGGGAACGAGCGCGACGCCGTGGCCATCGACGTCGTAGTGCTCGCGCAACTCGTCGAGCGCGGACTGCACCGCCGCCGGCGAGGCCTCGGGATCGAGCGCCGCGAGCTCCTCGGCCGGGATCGGTCGGGGGCTCGCGAAGAGCGCGGCCTCAAGCAGCTTCGCCAGCGGATTCACGGCGGATCTCCACGTCAGCAAACGGTCGGGGTTGCGCGAGCCGGAGCTCGCTGAGCTTCGCCAGCTCGAGCAGGGCGAGGAGGCCGCTCAGGACCTCCCAGGGTTCAGCGTCGGGTCGAACGATGTCGCGCCAACGCGCGGTCGCGCGGAGCTTGAGCACGTCGCGGACCACCGAGATGGCGCCGTCCACGTCGAGGGCCCGTGGGACCACCTCGTGGATGGTCGGCGTCCGGACGGCGCGCAACACGCGATCCACCGCGACGAGCAGGTCGGTGAGGGAGAGCGCGAGCGGCGCGGGCGGCGGCGCGGCAGGCTGCTGGAGGAAGGCGCGCCCGAATCGGTTCCGCCGGTCCTCGCCGAGCTTCTCGAGGACGTCCACCACCTCGCGCATCTGTTGGTACTCGAGCAGGCGCCGGACGAGCTCCGCGCGCGGATCCTCCCAGCCGTCCTCCCCTTCCTTGCGGGGGAGCAGCATCTGCGCCTTGATGCGAATTAGGCGGGCCGCCATCTCGAGGTAGTCCGCCGCCTCATTGAGCTTCAGGACGTGCATCCGGGCGAGGAACTGCTCGCAGATGCGCGCGACCGGTATGTCATAGATATCGACCTGTTCGTCGCGGATGAGCGAGAGGAGCAGGTCGAGCGGGCCGTTGAAGCCGTGGATGTCGACGACGAAGGCGCCGTCGGCGGGCTGCGGGGGTGCGACGAGGGTCAAAAGCGGGCTCGAGTGAGGCCCCTCACGGGCAGTCGGCGGGAAAGGTAGGGTGCCGCGGGGGTGGAGTCAAAGTGCGGCGTTCCCTTGACTTAGGTCACGGCGCCGCCTAGGGTTCGAGGGCTATGGCGCGCAGGTCGCGCGCCCCGTTCCCATCCCTGGAGAGATCGTCCGTGCCGAGAATCGCGTCCGCGAAGAAGAACATGCGCAAGACCAAGGCGGCGACCGCGCGCAACCGGTCGCAGCGGGCTGCGCTCCGGACCGCGCTGAAGACCGCGAAGTCCGCCGCGTCGTCCCCCGCCGAGAAGAAGAAGGCGACGCAGCTGCTGGATCGCGCGGCCCGGAAGGGCCTCATCCACAAGAACGCCGCCGCGCGCCAGAAGTCGGCGCTCGCCAAGGCGAAGTAAGCGGTCAATCGCCGCGTGGATGTGACGAGCGCCGCGCCCCTCCCCGGGCGCGGCGCTCGTCTTTCCGCCCTCACTCAGACGGCTGCCAGCTCTCCCCCGCAGCGCTCGCAGTACCACTCGGTGGGGAAGTTCGGCGTGCCGCAGGCCCCGCAGACGAGGGACTTCGCGGCGTCCTGATCCGCGGCGGCGGGCGGTACGGGATCCCCGGCCGACACCGGAGCAGACTCCACCAGTGACGCGGCGTCGGGGGCCCCAGCCCGTTCCGGACCGGCGGCGATCGGGGGAAAGTCAGCGAACGGCTCGTCGGGACGGTCCACTCGC
>JBANGJ010000140.1:0-6054 GCA_037975505.1 Gemmatimonadota bacterium
CGAGGCGCTACCATCGGATAGCGGAGGCCGCTGTGGGCGCGACCGTGCTCCTGCTCACCGCCACGCCGGTGGTGAATCGGACCGCCGACCGGACCGCACTCCTCGCCCTCTTCCTCGGCGACCGCGCCGAGCGGCTGTCTGCGGAGGCGTTGGGGCGCTGCATCGTGCGACGCCCCACGCTGCGCGTCGGGCGCCCTGCCGTACGGCGGCTGCCCCCGCTCGCCGGAGCGAGTGACCTCCCCGGTCTGGGGGCGGCGCTCGCTGCGTTGCCACCACCGTTGCCGATGGCTGGGCCGTCGGGTGCCGACGCCGATGGCGACGGCCGCGGTGCCACGGCGCTGGTGCGGATGAGCTTGGCGATGGCGTGGCGCTCGAGTCTCGCCGCGCTCGATCACGCGCTCCGGCGACGCGTCCAGCTGGGGGAGGCGATCCTCGACCTCCTGCGGGCAGGCCGGCCGCCCACGCGCGCCGCGCTCGCGGCCTGGGTGCTGGACGACGACGCGACGCAACTCGCGATGGGGGCGTTGCTTGGGCACGGCCCCACAATTGGTCGCGACGACGACGCATGCCGCGTCGTCGCCTGGCATCTCGCCGCCGTACGGGCCCTGCGCGACCGGGTGACCTCCCACGTCGCCCACGACACCGAGAGGCGCGCCGAGGCGCTGCGCGGGCTGCTGCGAGACCATCCTGGGACGCGCGTGGTGCTCTTCGCGCGCAGTACGGTCACCGTGCGCGCGCTGCACGCGGCCCTGCGCACGGAGCATGGCGTGGTGGCGCTGACCGGCGATCGCGTGCGGAGCGCGGCGGGTCGCTGGACGCGAGGGGAGGTGCTGCGGGCCGTCGGGCCGAGCGCACCGCCGTGGCGGGCGGACGACCCCCGGCAGATCCGCCTCGTGCTCGCGTCCGACGTGCTCGCGGAGGGGATCGAGATGCCCGGGGTGGGCATCCTCGTGCACGCCGACCTTCCGTGGACCCCAGCGCGGATCGAACAGCGGGAGGGTCGGATCCGGCGCGCCGGCACAGCACAGCACGCGGTCCTCGAGACACGGTTCGCGCCGCCGCGCGGGGTTCGACCGTTGCTGCAACTCGGCGCGCGCCTGCGTGGCAAGGATCGCGCCCGGCGCCGCGCGGTGGCCGACGCGGCGCACCGCTCGTTCATTCAGGCACGACTCCGCGCGTGGGCGCTCGACGCCGACGCGGCATCGCCGGGTGTGCGACCCCGCATCGCCACCGTGATCGGGACGGATAGGGTGCCGGCGCGTCGTTTCATCGCCGTGCTCCGTGATACCGGGGGGATGAGGCTCTGCGTCGGACGCAGAATCGCACGAGGGTGGGAGGTGAGCGAGCGTCCCCACACCGTTGCGGCCACGCTCCACGCCGCGGAGGGCCCGTCACACCATACCAATCCGGCGCTGGTGCGAGCGATCCGTGGAGTGCTCGTGCGCCACGCGAGGCGGTGCGCCGTCCACATCGCGACCACCGATGGCGGCGCCGCGCCCGAGGTCCTCGCGCGCGTGCGAGCGCGGCTCACGCGACGGCTCGCGGCTACGCCCCCGCTCGAGCGGCGCCAGGCCGCGGAGCGTCAGGCGCGCTGGCTCGCGCTTCTGGGGGACCGCGTGGAGGCCGCGCGCGCGGCACGTCTGCGGTCACTCCTGCGCCTGCCGGATGATGAGCATTTCGGTGAGGCGCTCGACGCGCTGGTCGCCGACCGCGCACGCCCGACGGACGGTGCGGCGGCGAGGCACAGCGACTCCAGATCGGACGACGCGCCTGCGGTGCGGCTCGTCGCCCTGCTGGTGCTCACCCCGCCGTCGGCGTCGTCCCGCCCTGAGGCGACGGGGGCGACGCCGGTGGCAGCACCGCGGCCGGGCGTTCCGCCGCGAGACGCGCGGCGAAGCGCTGCGCTTCGCTGATCCGCTCGAGCTCGACCGCCATCGCGTCGATGCTCTCCTGCAACTGGGCGAGCTGCGGCCGCAGGTCCACCGCCGGCGCGCTCGCCCGTGCCTCGCCGCGCCGCAGAATCCGACGCGAGATGGCCCACGCGAGCGGCGCCCCGATGAACAGCACCGCGACGATCGAGAGCGAGAGCTCGAGGATCGGCTCGAGCTGCTTGGGGATCTGCGCGTCGACGTTCACCACCGGCTGACCGGTGGTCGTACGAATAGACACCGGACCCTCGGAGGTCCCCGTGGTGACGGGCGCCGACCGACGGGGCGAGGTGGGGGCAGCCGGGGTGGAGGCGGTGACCTGCGGAGCGAGCGGCATCGGCATGGACGGGAAGATATGGGGTGGCGAAACCCTCGGGGGTACCCGAACGTACGAGAGGGCAGTCCCCAACGTTTCGGAGTCCTCCATGTCACGCCGGCTCGCCACGCTCCTCCTCTGCCTCCTCTCCGCCGGCACCGCCGCCGCGCAGGAGCACAGCACCTGGCGCTGGAGTGGCCCGCTCGCCGCGGGGCGCACCGTGATCGTGCGCAACCTCAACGGCGCCATCAACCTGGAGCCGTCCACCGGGAACACCGTCGAGGTCGTGGCCGAGAAGGAGTGGAACCGCGGCGACCCGAACCGGGTGCGCGTCGAGGCCCGGATGATGGGGGGTGGGTCCGGCGACCTGCTCGTCTGCGCCCTCTGGGGGGCCGATGCCCGCTGTGACGAACGCGGCTACTCGCACGGCGGCGAGCGCGGCGCCTCGCGCGGCTGGCGCGACGGCGACGTCGCCGTGCGCTTCACCATCAAGGTGCCCGCGGGGACCCGGGTCCGGGCCAACACGAGCAACGGGAGCATCACCGCGACGGGGACCACGGGGGACCTCGACGCCAAGGCGGTCAACGGACACATCACCGCGCGCCCCGCCAGCGGGCGCGTCTCGGCCAGCACGGTGAACGGCTCCATCACGGCGCGCACCACCGCCGGCCCCCCGGGTACCTTGGAGTTCACCACCGTCAACGGCTCGGTCACGCTGGAACTGGCGGCGACCATCAACGCGGACGTCGACCTCTCCGTGGTGAACGGGACGATCCGCTCCGACCTCCCAGTGCTACTGAACGGCGAGTTGAACCGCCGCCACATCAGCGCCCGCATCGGGACCGGTGGTCCCGGACTCAAGGTGAGCACCGTGAACGGCAGTATCACCATCCACCGCATCTGATCACGAGGCCCCGATGACGCGCGCCGACGCCCTGCCCGTCCTCCGCCGCGGCATCCTGGCCCTGCTGCTCCTCGGCACCGCCGGGCTCATACCCGAGCTGGTGCTCCTTGAGCACTACGACGACCCGTTCCAGTTCATCCCCTTTGCGCTGCTGGGCGGCACGGTCCTCGTGACTCTGTGGCACTGGTGGGACGGGGGCCGGCGGAGCCTCCGCGTCTTCCAGGCGATGATGGTGCTGCTGCTGCTCGCCGCGCCGGCGGGGATCTACTTCCACCTCACCGGCAACTACACGACGGAGCACGACTTCGACCCGTCGCTCCTCGGCCTCGACCTCTGGCTCGCGGTGATTCACGGGGACGCCCCGACCCTCGCGCCGGGCACGCTCGCGCAGTTCGGGTTGCTCGGCCTGCTCTACGCGTACCGGCACCCGGCGCTCGACGCGGACTGATCAGGCACCGCGCGCCCCGGCAGTGGCGCGCGGCGCGGCGGAGCACTTCGCTCGCTCAGCGCGGCGGCGTCGCGCAGAGGTACTCGAGGGCGATCCCCGAGAAGTTGCTGCGGAAGGCCGGCCCGAACCCGGGGTTCGCGGGCGTGCGCTTCTCGTAGATCGTCCCGCGACGCTCGTCGTGGTAGATGATCGTCTCCTTCACCGCGACCGTCTTGGCCGTGCAGTTGAACATCGCCACGGCACGCGACGCGGTGATCGGGCCCTTCGGCGTCTGGGAGGGCGCGGCGTACGTGCTGCGGACCGTCGCGGTGACGATGCCATCCGCGCGGCGCACGGAGGCCGGATCGATGAACACCGTGTTGCCCGCGACGGTCTTGCCGATCTCACGCCAGCGCCCGTTCCCCTGCGCGATGAGCGGAACCGCTATGACGAGCGAGCAGCACACGACGAGACGACGCATAGAGTGGATTCCTCGACTCACGTGGAGACGGCGGAGGGACGGGAGGCGCGCCAGGCGGTGAGGCCGGCGAGCGCGAAGAGCGCAGAGGCCATCAGGAAGGGCAGCCCCGGCAGATGCACCGGACCGCCGGGTCGGATGGCCGTGGAGAACGCGGTGGTGAAGAGCGCCGGGCCGATCATCCCGGCGATCCCCGTCAGACTGCTGTTGGCGCCCTGCACCTGGCCCTGCTCCGACGGGCCCACGCGACGGGAGATCAACCCGAGCAACGACGGGTTGAAGAGCCCGGCCGGGGCATAGACGAGCGCCCCGACCCAGAAGAGGGTCTCCGAGGCGGCGATGCCATACAGGAAGAACCCGAGGGCGCCCGCCGTCGCACCAATCGCGATGGCCCGGCGCTCCCCGAGCCGGTGCACCAACGGGCGCACGATCCCTCCCTGCACCACCACGTTGAGCACCCCGACGAGCGCGAGGGCATACCCCACCGCCCGCGCGTCCCAATGCAGCTGGTAGCCGGCCCAGAGCACAAAGGTGCTCGAGAAGACCGTGTGCCCGATGGCGTACAGCAGGCTCGCCGACGCGAGACCGAGCAGCTCGTGATGTGAGCGCAGGAGGCGGAGCGAGCCGAGCGGGTTGGCGCGGGCCAGACGGAAGGGCGCGCGCCGCTCGACCGGGAGCGACTCGGGAAGAATGAAGAGCCCGTAGCAGGCGTTCAGGAGCGCGATGCCGCCCGCCACGAAGAACGGGAGGCGAGGATTCGTCGCCCCGAGGATGCCCCCGAGCGCGGGGCCGATGATGAAACCGAAGCCCCACGCGGCCCCCACGAGGCCGAACGCGGCCGCGCGACGCTCGGCCGGGGTCACATCCGCGATGTACGCGGTGGCGGTACCGAAGCCCGCCGCGGTCATTCCCGAGATCACGCGGCCGATGAAGAGCCAGGTGAGCGAGGGGGCGAGTGCCATCAACAGGTAGTCGAGGCCGAGCCCGAAGATCGAGATGAGCAGGACCGGACGACGGCCGAAGCGATCCGAGAGCGCGCCGAGGAAGGGCGAGCAGAGGAACTGCATCGCCGCCCAGGTGGTGCCGAAGATGCCATACCACTGTGCCGCACGTGCCGTGTCCCCGCCAAGGAAGCCCTTGATCAACTGTGGGAGCACGGGGATGACGATCCCGAACGCTACGATGTCGAGGATCATCGAGACGAAGATGAACGCGAGGGCGGCACGTCGACGGGCGACCATATCCCTAGTGTAACACGAACCCAGACACGGGGTGCGGGAAACCCCGGCTTGCTCCCGGGTATGAGGAAGGCGACGTTCCCGTTGTCCCCCTCCCGTCCTCATTCACGCCGAGAGCTCCATGCCGACGCCCGCGCCCACGACGGACCACGACCACGACTGCTCCGGCGCCTGCGGCACCGACCGCCGAGGCTTCCTGCGTGACGGCCTCATGGCCGTGGCGGCGCTGACGGCGGTGGCCGGGGACGCCGCCCCGCTCCACGCGATGGCCCGCGCCTTCGCCACGGGGATCGCGACCGCCGGCACGGTGAGCTATGACATCCCGGCGGCCGATGGCGCGACTATCGACCGCGCTAATCGCGTGATCCTCATCCGATACCAGGGGATGGTCTACGCCGCCGACCTGGAGTGCCCGCACAAGGGAACGATGCTCCAGTGGCAGCCCGCAGACGCCCGGTTCTTCTGCCCCAAGCACAAGAGCACGTTCCGGCCCGAGGGCACGCGGATCCAGGGCAAGTCCCCGCGGAGCCTCGACCGCTACGCCGTGCGCCTCGAGGGGGGCAAAGTCGTCGTCGACACCGGTCGCACGATCGAGGGCGACGCGACCGGCTGGGCGCAGGCCGGCGTCCGCGTCAGCTAGCCACCTCGCGTTCCACCGCCGCGCGCAGGATGCTCATGAAGTCCTGCGCGTTGGTCACGACCCCCACCGCCTGGTGGGTCCCGCGATCCTTGAGCTTGCCGACGAGGAACTCGCTCGCGTCCA
>JBANGJ010000004.1:0-6797 GCA_037975505.1 Gemmatimonadota bacterium
ACGTAGTGCGGGATGCCGAGGGACTCCGCCACGCGGCGCGCGTCGTTGACGCTGTCGAGCGAGCAACAGGGGCGGTCGGGGATATCGCCGCCGTCGTGGAAGAGTTTCATCGTGACGCCCACCGCGTCGTAGCCCTGACGGACGAGGAGGGCGGCGGCGACGGAGGAGTCCACGCCCCCCGACATCGCGACCAGAACGCGCGGCCGGCTCACGCGGCGCCCGTCAGCCCCCGGGCCTTGGCGACGAGGGCAGGGAAGAGCTCCGCCACGCGCGTCACGTCGTCCGGCCCGTTGAGCACGCCGAAGCTCATGCGGATGGCGGCGTTCGCGACGTCGGGCTTCACGCCCATGGCGGAGAGCACGTGGGACGGCGTGATGCTCCCGCTCTGGCACGCCGATCCGCTCGACGCGGCCACCCCCTGCAGATCGAGCGCCATCAGGAGCGACTCGGAGTCGGTGCCCGGCACCGAGACGTTGAGGATGTGCGGGGCCCGGGGCGCGCCGGCGCTGTGGACCACGAGGCCCGGCACGCGCTCGACGAGCGCGGCCTGCAGGGCATCGCGCATCGCGGCGGCGGTGGCCCAGTGCGCCTCACGTTCCGCCACCGCCAGCTCCATCGCGCAGGCCAGGCCGACGGCCATCGCGACGTTCTCCGTGCCCGGCCGGCGGCCGCGGTCCTGCGAGCCGCCGAAGAAGAGCGGTTCGAGCGGGGCGCCGCGGCGGATGAAGAACGCCCCAATCCCCTTCGGGGCGCCCAGCTTGTGCCCGCTCACCGAGGCGAAGTCGAACGGGATCGTCCGCGCGTCCACGACCACCTTGCCGAAGGCCTGCACGGCATCGGTGTGGAAGAGGCCACCGACCGCCCTGGTGAGCTGCGCGAGCTCCGCGATGGGCTGGAGCACGCCGGTCTCGTTGTTGACCCACATCACCGAGCAGACGGCGGTGTCCGCGGTGAGCGCCGCCTTCGCGTCGTCGAGGTCCACCGCGCCGGTCGCGGTGACGGCGAGGAGCCGCTCCTCCGCCCCTTCCTTGGCCGCCTGGTGTGCCGCGACGAGGACCGCCTTGTGCTCGGTCGGCGAGGTCACCACGCGGCGCTTGCCCTGCTGCCGCAGCACCCGCCACGCACCCAGCACCGCGAGGTTGTCGGCCTCGGTGCCCCCGCTCGTGAAGCAGACCTCGTCCGGTGCGGCGCCGAGGCACTGGGCCACGCGCTCGCGGGCCTCGTCGAGGGCCGCCCGGGCCTCGCGGCCCCAGCGGTGGGTGGAGGAGGGGTTGCCGAAGCGCGGCCCGAAGTAGGGCGCCATCGCCTCGAAGACCTCCCGGCGCACCGGGGTGGTCGCGGCGTGATCGAGATAGATGGGGGAGGCGGACATACGGGGAATATACGACCCCCTTTCGGCTGGTGGGGTCGCCAGCGGACCCGTAGAATGGGGCATGGCCTGTTCCCATCCGTCCCGGTCCTTCCGAGCCGTGGTGCCGATGGTCACCCTGCTCGCCCTGCTCGCGGCGTGCGGGCCCGACTCGCCGATGGCGTCCCCGGGACCCGGGGTGCCCCTCGAACTCGCCGACGCGCGAGCCGCCGCCGTGCAGGACCTGCGGTACGATGTCGCGTTCGACATCCCGGGTCTGCGGACGGCACCCGTCCGGGGTACGGTCGCGGTGTCCTTCACCTGGGCGGCGGACGGGGAGGATGTGGTCCTCGACTTCCGTGCGCCCGCGGATCACGTCGGGGCGGTGACGCTCGACAGCGACACCGTTGAGGCGAAGCTGGTGCCCGACCACGTGGTGATCCCCGACGTCCCCGCCGGGCCGCACACCATGACGGTGACGTTCACCAGCACGGACGCCGCGCTCAATCGGCAGGAGGACTTCCTCTACGCGCTCTTCGTCCCGGACCGCGCCTCGACCGCGTTCCCCGTCTTCGAGCAGCCGAACCTCAAGGCGCGCTTCACGGTCGCGCTGACCATCCCCGCCGCGTGGCAGGCGCTGAGCAACGGGGCGCTCCTCGCGCGCGACAGTGCTGCGGCCGGCCCGGGGCGGCACCGCCTCCGGTTCGCGACGACGGAGCCGATCAGCACCTACCTCCTGACCTTCGCCGCGGGACAGCTGCGCACGGTGACGGCGGAGCGCGCGGGCCGGACGTTCACGATGTACCACCGCGAGACGGACGAGGCGAAGGTGACGCGCAACGCGGCGGCCATCTTCGACCTGCACGCGCAGGCGCTCGCCTGGCTCGAGGCCTATACCGGCATCCCGTACCCGTTCCCGAAGTACGACTTCCTCGCCGTCCCCGCGTTCCAGTTCGGGGGGATGGAGCATCCCGGGGCGGTCTGGTACCGCGCGGACGCGCTCTTCCTCGACGAGGCGCCCTCCCGCGCGCAGGAGCTCGGACGCGCCAGCCTCATCTCCCACGAGACCGCGCATATGTGGTTCGGGGACCTCGTCACGATGCGCTGGTTCAACGACGTCTGGATGAAGGAGGTCTTCGCCAACTTCATGGCGGCGAAGATCGTGGCGCCCGCCTTCCCGGACATCGATCACGGGTTGCGGTTCTTCACGGCCTACCACCCGACGGCGTACGGAGTGGATCGCACCGCGGGCACGCACCCGATCCGGCAGTCGCTCGCGAATCTCCGCGAGGCCGGATCGCTGTACGGCGCGATCATCTACCAGAAGGCCCCCGTGGTGATGAAGCAGCTCGAGGCGCTCGTGGGCGACTCGACCTTCCGTGAGGGCCTGCGGCGCTACCTCGCCGCGCATCGCTTCGGAAACGCGAGTTGGCCCGACCTGGTGGCGGTCCTCGATTCCGTGTCGCCGATGGACGTGACGGCGTGGAGCCGCGGATGGGTGGAGGAGGCCGGCCGGCCGACGGTGCGCGTCACCGCGGAGGCTGGGGCGCTGGTCGCGGAGCAGGTGGAACGGCCGCGCACGCAACACCTGGGGGTACTCGTCGTCGCGGGGGACTCCGCGCGCGTCGTGGACCTCGCGCTCGCGGGCGGGACGACGCGGGCCGCCTTGCCGGCCGCCGTCGGGGCACCGGTCGCGCTCCTCCCGGGGGTGGACGGTGTCAGCTACGGGCGCTTTCCACTCGATTCGGCCAGCCGCGAGTGGTTGCTCGTGAACGCCAGCACGTTGCGCGCCCCGCTGCACCGGGCCGTCGCCTGGCAGGCCCTGCAGGAGGAGATGCTCGATGGCACAGTGCGGCCGCGCACGCTCCACTACGCGGCGCTGAACGCCCTCGTCGCGGAGCCGGACGAACTCGTGGCCGCGCAGCTGCTCGGCATCCTGCGGAGCACGTATTGGCGATTCCTCGATCCCGAGCTGCGGCTCGCGGTGGCCCCGGCCACGGAGAAGACGCTCTGGGGCGTCCTCGACGCAGCGCCGACGCCCGGGCGGAAGGGCGCCGTCTTCAATGCGATCATCGGGATGACGCTCACGCCCGAGGGGATCGCGCGCCTCGAGCGCATCTGGCGCAAGGCGGAGACCCCGGCGGGCTTCCCCATCTCGGAGGCCCAGTACATCGCGATGGCCGAGGGGTTGGCCATCCGCGGCGTTCCCGACGCCGAGGCCATCCTCGACGAGCAGGAGGCGCGGATCACCAACCCCGACCGCCGGGCGCGGCAGCGCTTCATGCGTGCCGCCCTCTCCAACAACGTGCGCGTCCGCGATTCCCTCTTCGCGACCTTCGCCGCCGTCGAACAGCGGCGGCGGGAGAGCTGGGTCACCGATGCGCTGGCGGCGATGCACCACCCGCTGCGGGCGCGTGAGGCACAGCGCCAGCTCCCGGCCGTGCTCGACCTCGCCGAGGCGGTGCAGCAGACCGGCGACATCTTCTTCCCGCTCGGGTGGATGAGCGCGGCGCTCAACGGGCATCAATCGGCCGAGGCGGCGGAGACGGTGCGGGCCTTCCTGGATTCGCGGCTCGACAGCTACCCCGAGCGGCTCCGCGGCAAGATGCTGCAGGCGGCCGACGACCTCTTCCGCGCGGCGCGCATCGTCGACGGGTGGACCGGGCGCTCGCCGTCCCTCGTCCCCGAGCGCTGAGTGGCGGTGCGTCCGGCCCTGCGCATCGAGCTCAAGAAGACGGGGGACGGCCGGCCGAGTCTCGCCTGCGTGCGCGCGGACGGGTCGCGCACCTGGGCGCGCGTGCACCCCTTCCTCCCGACGCACGACCTCGCGCACTACGCCGTCGAGAGCGTCCTCGGCATCGACGACGCGTTCTTCGGGCTGGTCGCGCAGGGGTGGGACATCGACGACTTCGCCGCGCCGGGCGCGGGCAAGCGCCTGCCTCCCGCCGCCCTCTGCGTGGAGCGCATCGTCGGGCACATCGAGCGCGGGGTGGCGACGGATGCGGAAGCGCTCGCGGCGGCGCTCGCGCTCGATGCCGAGCAGGCCGGTGGCACGCCCTGCACGACGGTGAGCGCCTCGCAGCTCGCCGCCATCGGAACGCTGCGGGCGGCGCGGATCGCCGAGTGGCGCGCGCTCGCGCCGGGGGAGACCCTTCGGCTCACCTTCCCAGCCTCCGCCGACTGAGCCGACCGCGTCGGTCGGCCCAGCCGGCGGACAGGCGCTACCGA
The DNA here is from genome assembly GCA_037975505.1 of Gemmatimonadota bacterium. GTDB lineage: Bacteria > Gemmatimonadota > Gemmatimonadetes > Gemmatimonadales > Gemmatimonadaceae > Pseudogemmatithrix. The sequence goes on from JBANGJ010000004.1 coordinate 4,577, forward strand.
CGCGCCCCCTTGAGGTGGGTGTCGAACCACGCGATCCACCGCGCCCACTGGTCGAGGTCGCTCTCGTAGGTCATCACGCTGTGGTCCTCGTACGGATAGAGGTACAGCGCGGCCTCCTTGCCGAGCCCCTGCAGCGCGTTGAACATCCGGATGGAGCTCATCGGCGCCGTCCCGGTGTTCTGGTCCTCGAGGTTGTGGTACATCAGGAGGGCGCCGCTCACCTTGTCTGCTCGGAAGAAGGGGGACATGTCGAGGTAGGTGTCCTGCGCCTCGTAGAAGGAGCGCCGTTCGCTCTGGAAGCCGAACGGGGTGAGGGACCGGTTGTACATCCCGTCGCCCGCGATCCCCGCCTTGAAGTAGGGCACCAGCGAGAGGGCGTTGACTGTGCTGAACGCGCCGTAGCTGTGGCCACCGATGCCGATGCGGTCCCGCGCGACGAAGCCCGAGTCGACGACCGCGTCGACGATCGCGTCCAGATTCTCCTTGAGATCGCGGGTGTAGTTGTCGTTCATCCGGCCGGAGTCGCCGAAGATCGGCACATCGGGCTCGATGAAGACGTAGCCGGCGGCCACCCAGAGCTTGGTCGCCGTCGCCGGCCGTGCCGCGGGGACGGCCGGGAACTCGTTGATGTTCGTCCCCCAGCGCGACTTCTCGTAGGCGTCGCCCGAGGTGAACTCACGCGGATAGAACCAGAGCACGCCCGGCGTCCCGTCCCCCTTCGACCAGCCGCGCGGGAAGACGAGGTCCACCCAGAGCGCGACCCCATCACGCGGGCGCGTGACCCGGATCCGCTTCCGTACGCCCTGCGTCACCTCGGGGGCGACGTCCACCGCGTGAGAGAGCTGCGTGAGCGCCCCGGTGTGCGTGTCGCGCCGCCAGCTGTCCTCGATGGCGGTGGGCGACTGCCGCGTGGTGATGATCTCGGTGAACTGGTCATCCAGCGCCGTGACGAAGCGCTCGTACGTGTCGGACGGGCTGTCCATCAGCCGCGTGCGGGCGGCGGTCTCGATGGTGAGGCGATCCACGAACGGGCGCGGGGCGCGCTGGTGCCAGGCCCCGCCGTAGGTGCGCTGACCGGTGACGAAGACCGACGCGCCGTCCGGCGAGACGATGACGAGTGACTGTCCGTTGGCGCCGGTGCGGGTCGCGAGCGCGCCGCCCGTCCCGAGCGTGTCGGCGGTCGGGGTCCCTCCGCCGCCGCCACCGAAGCCGCCGGGCGCGCCGCTCGGCGCACTGACGCCGCGACCGAGCGGATGCCGACGGCTGGGCTCCGCGACGCGCACGGCCGAGACCATCCCGCTGTCGGTCACGAACATCGTCGTGCCGTCGGTGCCCCAGGCCACGCTCGTGAGCTGCGGGCCGCCCTCGTAGATCAGCGTGGTGTCGCCGGGGCCGTACGGCGGACGCCACTGCATGTAGCGGACGGCCGTGGGGCGCGCGCGGCCGTTCGGAGCCGACGCCGCGGCCATCACCGATTTGAGGTAGACGAGACCGGTTCCGGCGGGGTGCCACTGCAGGTTCCGTCGCCCGGTGTCCGGGGCGGCGGGGCCGTTCCCCGGCCGCGCCTCCTCGCGGAGCGGCGTGGTCTGCAGCGTCGCCACCACTTTGCCCGCGGCGTCCCAGAGCTCCTGTACCGTGCCGAAGCTCGACACCGGCACGAGATACGAGAAGGGCGTCGTGAGGCGCGTCACGCGGAAGTGCGTGCCCTCCGGGGACACATCGACCGCACGGATCATCGTGGGTGCGCCGACGAGCCGGACCGCACGGCTCGCCACATCCACCACCGCGAGCTGGCCCGTGGTGTGCCAGGTGAGGAGCGCCTGGTCGTGCGCATCCTCCAGCAGGGACCAGTGCACCGGCTGCGGCACTTTGCGTGATCCGGTCTGCCGCACGCGCGGCCCGTCCTCGATGCCACCGGCGCCGTGAGTCGGCTTCGGTCCACGGTCGCGCGGCACGAGCACCACCACCAGCCGGCGCCCGTCCGCGGTGTAGCGCACGGACTCCACGAGCGTGGCGAGGAGCGGCGTCGCGGTGACCCGCGTGGACCGTCCCGTCGCGACGTCCGCCACGTACGCGTACGAGCCGTCGGGGAAGTTCGCGATGTAGGCCACCTGGCGGCCCGAGGGCGACCAGGTCTCACCGGAGATGGTGGCGCCGGCGGGCGTCTGCAGCGTGGTGGTCGCCCCCGTGCGCGCACTCACCACGACGAGCCCCGTGTGGG
>JBANGJ010000122.1:0-3870 GCA_037975505.1 Gemmatimonadota bacterium
GGCGGCGTTGGCGGAGAGACGGCGCGTGACCTCCTCCATGCGGCCGATCTGCGCGGCGAGCGCGCGAAGGTCGAGCGGGTGGAGCGGGGCGAGCCGGGCGCGGGCCGCGGCGAGCATCGCCGCGGCGTCCGGACGCTCCGGGCCGATGGCCAGCACGCCGGCCATGACGTCGCCTTCGGAGCCGGCGTATTTCGTCAGGCTCGAGACGAGCACGTCGGCGTAAGGCAGGACGTCGACCGAAGCGAGCCCGACGCTGCTCGGGTCGAGCACCAGCTTCGCGCCGTGCTTATCGCAGAGCGCGCGGAGGGCGGGCAGGTCGGCGGTCTCGAGCTGCGGGTTGTTCGGGATCTCGGTGAGGACGCCGGCGACGGCGCCCGTCGCAAGGAGACGTTCGACCGCGGCGAGGTCGCGCACGTCGGCCACGAAATGGTGGCGGGCGTCGCGGGCCTTCTCGAAGAGCCGCGCGGAGTCGACGTAGAGCCAGCCGAGCTGGATCCAGGCGGTGCGGCCGCGCGGCCGCTGGACGGATTCGACGGCGGCGAGACCGGCGTCGACCGCGTTCATGCCGGCGGCGGCGATCAGGATGTCCGACGCCGGCACGCCCGCGAGATACGGCGCGAGGGTCGCGCGGATCGTCGCGGCGGCGGCGGCGCCGTCGGCGGGCTTGTCGCCGGCGAGCCAGGCTTCGGCCTGACGCGACGAGATGAGCGTGCCGGTATGCTGGACCATCTTCGCGAGGCGGAACGCCGCGTCGCCGGCGGGCGTCACGGCCAGCCACCAGTCGCCGACGGCGTCGAGCGAACTCAGCTCCGCCCCGACATGGGCGGCGAGCCGGCGGGCGCTCTCCGCGGAGACGAGCGGGAAGAGCTCGCCGTCGCGGCCGAGCCGGCGGGCGGCCTCCTGGGCGGCGCGCGCGACGAGCGCGTTGCGGACGAAACGCGGATAGCCGGAGCGCAGGAGCTTCCACACGCGCGCCTCCTTGCGCTCGTAGCTCTCGACGTCGGCGAGCGTCGGCAGACAGACGACCGTCGCGTGCGGGGAATCCGGCAGCGTGGCGCCCAGCGCTGGGGAGAGGAGCGGCACGTTCAGAGACCTTCGGCGACGACTTCGTTCTGGAAGATCTGCTCGAGGGTCTGGCGGCGACGGATGAGCGAGACGCGGCCGTCGCGGCGGAGCAGGACCTCCGGGGCTTCGGGGAACGAGTTGTAATTCTTGGTGCTCATCCCGGCGCAATAGGCGCCGGCTCCGCCGATGACGCAGAGGTCGCCGGCGGCCGCCGCGGGCAGGCGGCGCGCGGCGAGCGTCTCGGGTTCGCCCGGCGCGCAGCTGATGAGGTCGCCGGATTCGCAGCAGTGCCCCACGATGACGTAGTCGCGTTCGCCGGCGGCGGGCTTGGCAGGGTAGAGATGCACCGGATGCTGGGAGCCGTAGAGGGACGGACGCAGGATCTCGGTCATGCCCGAATCGAGCTTCAGGAATTCGCGGGCGCCGGTGGAGACGACGTCCTGCACGCGCGCGAGCACGGCGCCGGCGTTGGCGACGAGGAACGTGCCGGGCTCGATCTCGAGACGGAGCTTGCGGCCGTCGGCCGCGGCGAACTTCTCGAAGGCGACCTTCACGGGCGCGCCGACGACCTGCGGGTCGGTGCCTTTCTCCGCCGCGACGCGCGCGACCTTGTAGCCGCCTCCGAGGTTGAGGGTCTGGACGGTCGGGTAACGGGCGACGAGCGCGAGGCTGGCGGCGGAGACTTCCTGCCAGACGACCGGGTCGCTGCCGGAGCCGATGTGCGTGTGGATGCGGACGACCTTGAGGCCGTACTGCTTCACGATGGCCTGGGCCTGATCGGCCCACTCGTGCCAGATACCGAAGGAGGAGTCAGGCCCGCCGACGTTCGTCTTGCCGGTGCCGCCCGAACCACGGCCGGGATTGAAGCGCAGGCCGACCTCATGACCCGGGAGCGCCTGACCGATCCGCTCGAGCTGCAGGAGGGAGCAGGCGTTGACGTGCACTCCTTTATTAAGGAGGGAGGCGAAATCTTCCGGGAGTTCCTGGGAGGAGAGCGAGATCCGGTCGGCCGGGACGCCGGCGTGGAGGGCGCGGCGGACTTCCCAGCCCGAGCTGGCGTCGAAATGCAGACCCTTGTTGGCGAAGAGCTTGAGGATGGAGGCGTTGGGGCAGGCCTTCATCGCGAAGCGGACGGTCAGGCCGAAGGCGTTCGGAAACGCCAGCATGGCGTCGGCCTGGGCCTCAAGGGTGGCCTGGTCGTAGACATAGCAGGGGGTGCCATGGGCCGCCGCGATCTGACGGGCCGGTTCAGGAAGAAGGAAGCGGTGATTTTCCACGGGAGTGTCTCGGGCGGACTTTGGCAGGCCCGCCCTTCCCTTCCAGCCTTTTTGCGGGCGTATGACACCGCTTGCCTCCCCTCCCCTCGCCCCTTGGGATGAACCCGGCTCACGCCCTCCCATGTCCGCCACCGAGACCATCGTCGCCGCCGCGACCCCCGCGGGCCGTTCCGCGCTGGCCATCGTGCGCGTCGACGGACCGTTGGCGTCCGCGATCGCGAGCACCGCCCTCGGCCGGAAGACCCCGCTCCCGGAGAAGACCTCGACGCTCGGCATCTGGCGCGACGCGACCGGCGCGCCGATCGACCAGGTCGTGGCCGTGCTCTGGCAGGCCGGCCGTTCCTTCACCGGCAACGACTCGCTCGAGATCACCTGCCACGGCAACCCGCTGCTCGTGCGCCGCCTCACCGAGGACTGCCTCGCGCGCGGCGGCCGGCTCGCCGAACCCGGCGAGTTCACGCGCCGCTCCTACCTCGCCGGACGCATCGACCTCACGCAGGCCGAAGCCGTCGCGGACCTGATCCACGCCAGCTCCGAGCGCGCGCTCGCCTCGGCGCGGCGCATGCTCGCCGGCGAGCTCGGGCGGCAGGTCGCGAAATGGACCGACCGCACCCTGCAGGCGCTCGCCGAGCTCGAGGCGCACATCGATTTCCCCGAAGAAGACCTGCCGCCCGAGGACCCGCGCGGCCCTGCGGCCCGCTTGGCCGGAATCGCGTCAGAACTTTCCGCATACGCCCGCACCGCCAAGCATGACGGGGCCCTGCGCGCCGGCCTGCGCGTGGCCGTCGTCGGCGCGCCGAACGCCGGCAAGTCGAGCCTCCTCAACGTGCTCGCCGGCGCCGACCGCGCGATCGTGAGCCCCGAGGCCGGCACGACGCGCGACTACCTCGAAGCGCCCGTCGCGGGACTGCCGCTCGCCGTCACCGCGATCGACACCGCGGGACTCCGCGACGGCGGCTCGACGCTCGAGAACCTCGGCATGACGCGCTCGCTCGAGCAGGCGCGCGGCGCGCACCTGCTGCTCCTCGTGGTCGACGCTTCCGCCGAGCCCCCTGCCCTGCCCGCGGAACTCGTCGCGCGGCTGGACCCCGCGCGCTCGCTCGTCGTCGCGAACAAGTCCGACCTTCCCGCGCACCCCGCGCAGAAAGATTTCCTGCCGAAGCTGACCAAGCTGTCGGCCTGCCTCCTCGACGGCCGCGACGCCGAGACCCTGCGCGCGAAGCTCGGCGAATTCCTGGTCGCCCAGGAGATCGCCCCCGGCGCCGAGGAACTCGTCGTCTCCGTCCGTCACGCCGAGGCCATGGCCCGGGCGGCGGTCGCCCTGACCGAAGCCGTCGGCCACCTGAAGGCCCCCATCCAGACGGAACTGGCGGCCGCCCAGGCCCGGGCCGCCTTGGACGCCTTGGGAGAGATCGTCGGACGCATCGATAATGAGCGTATGCTGGACAAGCTCTTTGCTTCCTTCTGCATAGGTAAGTGATTCCCTCCGGTGAGGGAGCGCCTATGCGACCTCACAAACAAATCCGCC
>JBANGJ010000095.1:0-9423 GCA_037975505.1 Gemmatimonadota bacterium
GGGGACGAGGTCCCGGTGATGATCGCGATGGTGCACGGATACACCTGCGCGGACGCCGCCGGCGCGTTCCGGAAGTTCTGCCGGAACTGCTGGTTGTTCTCGAGGATGTCGACGAAGCGCAGGTCCATCCCGTAGGCGCCTGCGGTGTCGGGCACGGCGTTGATGAACCGGACGCCCGCCACCTGCGGCGTCTCGGTCGGATACTTCTCCGTGAGGTCACACGCCGTCAGGACACCGGCGAGGACGAGCAGGGAGGCAAGGGAAACGCGTCGCATGGACCACTCCATGGGAGGTTGATTCGCCACGACCGGCCTCAGGGCCAGAGGAAGCGGAGGGAAGACGCCAGACTATCCCGCGGCGCACTCGTCGATTCACTGCCGAGCACGAAGCCGTTGAGCCCGCGGGTGAGGATGATGCCGAACGCCCCGGCGCCACTGGCGACGGCGACGGAGGTCCGGAGACGATCGTACTGGAGCAGGGCGAGCGAGCGGATGTCGCGATCCGCGATACGGACCGGTTCCCCGGCCCAGACCTGGATTCCGCCGCGGGCGCGCCGGACCTCGCTGACCGCCACGAGGTACGTCGCCGAGTCCCGCGAGAGCAACTGTCCATCGACGCGCTCCACCCCCTCTCCCATCACGAGCGAGAGGGCGGCCCGCCCCTGATCGTTGACGACGAACGACATCCGCGTCCCGATCTCCGGCGCGACGCCGACGGCCGCCGGCCGGGCGGCATAGCACCCGGCGGAGGCCATCATCGCGGCGAGGAGCAGGAGACGGGACATCACGCGTCGTCCGGACCGATTACCAGCCGTAGACGCTGCGGGCGGCCGAGGAGTTGGGCGCATTGCCCACCCCAGGACCCGTCCCGTAGATCGCCGAGTTCGGCTTGCCGCGCGCCTGGATGTCCTGGTAGGGCGTGGCGAGGAAGAGCGGGACGTTCTCGGCGAGGTCACCCCAGCCGCGCGCGTCCAGGTACCAGGGCATGAAGTGCGTGAAGGCGGTCTCGATGCGCTTCTCGTACTTCAGGGCGTCCCAGAGGGTGCCGCAGCCGATGGTGTTGTAGTTCGGTGCCACCGGGACCTTGGGCACGCAGGCGTTGCCGCCCGGGACCGCGGTGGTCGCGTTGAAGGTCGTGATCGCCGCGAGCCCGTTGCGGGTGCGCGTGGTGTTCACAATGGCCCCGGCGGCGGCGTAGTTCCCTGCGCGGTAGAGGCCCTCGGCCTTGAGGAGCTGGATCTCTTCGAGGGTGAAGAGCGGCGTGGCGCCGTTCTGCCCGGTGCCGGCATCGCCCTTGAGGTACCAGTTGTAGAACCGGGCGAAGTCATACTGCGAGAGGCCCCATCCTTCGCCGGTCGTCTGGTCGTTGGCGGTGGGCCGGTTCACGAAGTAGCGCTTGCACGGCGTGTTCGCCGCGCCCGAGCACTGCGTGAGCGCGAAGTCGGCCTGCTGCGCCGCCCGGCTGGCCCCCTGCGGGAAGCGGAGGTCCGGGGTCGCCATGCCGAACGGGCTGCCGCCCGCCGAGGCGCGGCTCCCCACCGCGGCGGCGATCCACGAGGCGTAGCTCCCCGAGGTGTCGGCCATGCCGATGAAGAAGGGCGGCATCTGGTGCCAGAGGCCGAAGGTGGAGTACTGGGCGCGCCAGCTCATGACCGGGCCCGTCACCGTGTTCGTTGTGATCTGGTGCGTCGCGGTGATGCCGCCATCCGCGTCAGCGATGACCGCCGTCCAGTCGACCGTGGCGCGCTCGGCCGGGGTGCGGGCGACGTTCGCCCGGATGCGGGCGCGATACGACTTCACGAGCTTCACGAACTCCGTCGCGGAGAACGTCGTCGGCGACGGGATCCAGGTGGACGGGAGCGGGAAGCCACCGGCGCCGCCCGCGGCCGCATCCTGCGCCGCTAGGATGGCACGGTCGAAGGCCGCGAGGGCCGAGTCCCGCACCTGCGTGTACGCGTACAGCGGACCCGCGTCCTCGGCGTCGGTCCCCGCGCTCACGATGCCGGCGGAGTCATACACCATCGCGATGTAGCCGAGCGAGAGGCCGTTGAGGAACTCCGCGAACGCGCGGGCGCGCAGGTCGCGCGCCGTCGTCCCGAGGGTGTAGCCGGTCCCTGGCGCGAGCTTCGCGAGGAAGCTCGACGCCACGCGGTTCACCTCGGAGCCGATCGAGTACAACCGGTACTTGTTCGACTGGCAGGTGTTGCCCGGCGTGTTCGTGAACCCGGCGCCCGTGAAGGGGGCGTGCGAGTTCATGCACTCGTTGGCCAGACTGGAATACGTCTGGAAGGCGAAGATGTTCGCCATGCTCTCCGCGGAGCCGATGCTGCCGTACACCCCGGAGTGCCAGCGCTTGTAGTAGCTGCCGAGGAGATTCTCGGCGTCCGCCGGCGTGGCCAGCACCTTGTCGGTGTTGCCGCTGTTCGGATTGTCGACGACGAGCGTGTCCTGGCAGGCCGCGAGGGAGAACACGGCCGAGGCGAGGACCGCCCATCGGAGGAAGTTGCGTGTCATGAGCGTCGGCTCCTAGAAGCGGGTGGAGACCGCGAAGGTGAAGGTGCGGAGCGTCGGGAAGCCGAACGCATCGACCTGGTTGAGGAAGCCCGAGCCGGAGTTGCCGCCCTGCACGCCCACCTCCGGGTCCATCCCGGTGTAGTTCGTGAAGGTGAACAGATTGCGGCCGATCAGCGAGAGCGTCCAATCGCCCACGCCGGCCACCGGGCCGAGCTTATACGTGAGGCTCGCCTCACGGATCTTCACATAGGTGCCGTCCTCGACGTTGTAGCTGTTCGGGCCGAGGATGTCATACAGACCGCCCGAGCCCACGCCCTCGGGGCTGCCAACGCGCCAGCTGTAGCCGACGGGCTTGGCCGTCTCGATGTCGACCTTCGTCTGCGGGCCCTGGTCCATCGACGACGCGTTGTAGTCGAAGATGCCCCAGCCCTCGGCCTGGTTGTTGATGTCGTGGCCGAAGGTCCCGTCGAAGAGCGCGTAGAACGTCAGGCGCTTGTAGGTCAGGTTGCTCGTGAGCCCGATCCGGAAGTCCGGGAGGGTGTTCCCGAGCACCTGCAGCCGGCCCTGGCCCTCGCCCACCTCGCCGCGGAGCGGCCGGTCGACGATCGGGTGCCCGAAGAAGAGCGGCACGTTCCACGGCGAGTTCGCCGAGGAGAGCTTGGTCTGCCAGAGGTTCTTGGTGATGCCGTCGCGCCAGGTGTTGCCCTCGCCGACCCAGACCACGTAGCCACGGTCGTTGACTTGGAAGGCCTTCCCGTCGCCGCACTGCGCCTGCACCGAGGCGGGGAGGGCGCCGCACCCCTCGTAGAACCGACGGCCCCAGATGTTGCCGAGCCGGTTGACGGCGAAGCCGTTGCTCTTGTCCGTGCGCGCCGAGATGAGGAAGAAGCTCCCGGTGCCGTTGCTGAGGTTCGCGTTCTGGTAATACTCCGGCATGTTGAGCTGCGTGATCGTCGACCGCGTGCGGTCGTACGACATCCGGAGGTCCCAGGTCAGGTCGGCCGTGCTGATCACCGGCAGGTTGAACGCCGCCTCGAACGTCTCATTGTGGAGCGTCCCGGCGTTCTTCCACTGGGTGGAGAAGCCGAGGTTCGACGGGGTCGGGACGTTCAGGATCTGGTCGCGCGTGTCCGAGACGGCGCGGGTGAGCTCGACGCCGATCCGATTGAAGAGCGTGAAGTCCGTGCCCACCTCGGTCTCGGTCGTGGTCTCCGGCCGCAGCTGCGAGTTGCCGGCCTGGCCGAGCGAGCAGCCGGAGGCCGAGCAGGAGTACGTCTCGTACTGGGCGGTGAAGTTCGGGGTGTTGCCCGCGGTGCCGCGCGACGCGCGGACGCGGAACTCCGTCAGCCCCGGGACATCCCACCACGGCTCATCCGACGCGAGCCAGACGAGGGAGGCGCGGCCGAACGGCGCCCAGCGCTTGCCCGGGCCGAAGAGCGAGCTGCCGTCGTAGCGGTACGTGCCCTCGACGATGTAGCGGCCCTTGTAGTCGAGGTTCAGGCCGCCCACCGCACCCAGGTTGCGGATCGACGACGAGCTCGAGTTGGAGTAGAAGTTGACCGTGGTGTTGCTCAGCGTGTTGATCTGCGCCACCACGTACTGCTGGCCGCCCGTCGAGTACGACCGGGCATCGCTCCGCTCGAAGATCGTGCGGAGACTGGCCTTGGCGTTCAGGTCCGGCGTGATCTGCTTGCGACCCGTCGCCGAGAAGTTGGCGGTCATCGCCTCGCTGATGCCGTCGCTGAAGTTCTGCTGGCCGAAGTTCGTCGAGGTGGAGATGCTCTGCGTCCGATACCCCTTCACGTACCAGTTGTCGGAGCCGCTATTACGCCGATCAAACGAGACCGTGCCCTCGAAGGTCAGGTAGTCGGTCGGGGTGTACGTCGCCGCGACGCTGCCGAGGAAGCGGGAGGCGATGCTCTGCGACCAGTAGTTGTTGCCGACCAAGTCGTAGAGGTAGGTCCCCGCGCCGTTGCCCGAGCCGCGGAGGGGCGCGCCGCCCGCCCGGATGATCGGCCGGCCGAGGGTGTCGAGCGCCAGGTAGTTCGTCCCGCCGGTGGAACCGCGGAGGAGCTGACCGAAGATGTCGCCGTTCGACGAGCCGCCGGTCCGGTTGTCTGTGGTGGCACGGTCGAAGAGGGTGCTCACCGAGATCCGCAGGTCGCTGCGCGCATCGTAGTCGATGTTCACGCGGCCGCGGCGCTGCTGCTGGCCCTGCAGGTACTTGATGGCGCCGCGGTCATCCGTGAAGGAGCCGCTGACGAAGTAGCGGACCGAGCCGTACCGGCCGCTCGCGTCGAGCGAGTTGAGCATCACCGGGTTCCGCGTCGCCACCTGGGCGAAGGCGTCGTACCGCGCCTGCGGCCAGAGATTGGACTGGAAGGTGTTGGTCAGCGACCCGTCCGCGTTCGACATCGCGTTGAACTGCACCGCCTGCGGGGTGCGGATGGTGTCCGCATTCACCGAGTTGATGCGCTGGATCTCATTCATCCAGACGAACGAGCGCGAGCAGCTGCCGTAGGGGCCGCTGCCGAGGACGCAGAAGCGCGTGCCGGTCTCGTCGAGCTGCAGGTGATGGTTGATCGGCGGATCGTAGTTGATGCTGGCGAGGTCGCTGGCGCCGACCTCCGACCGCCAGTTCCACGTGACGCCGTCGCGGTTGGCGCCGCGCTTGGTCTTGATGATGATGACGCCGTTCGCCGCCGTCGTCCCGTAGAGGGAGGCGCCGGCCGCGCCCTTCACGACCTCGACCGACTCGATGTCGAGGGCGCCGATGTCATTGAGGTTGCCGACGCGGAGGATCGCGCCGTCGACGATGATGAGCGGCTGCTGCGACCGGCCGCTCGCGTTGATCGACGTGGGGCCGCGGAGCTGGATCTCGGGGCTCGACCCCGGGCGGCCGCTCGTCTGCGCGATGCGCAGGCCGGGCACCTTGCCCGAGAGGGTCCGCATCGGATCGAGCGACGGCACCGGGAGCTCCTCGGCGGTCACGCGGGCGATCGCGAAGGGCACCTTCGCGCGCTCGGTCCCTTCGATGGACCCCGTGACCGTCACCTCGGTCAGGCGGTTGATGTCGCGGACGAGCTTGAAGTCCACCGTCTGCGTCCCGGCGCGGAGCGTCACGGGCTGCACCCCGGGCTTGTACCCGATGGCGCGGGCGCGGAGCTGCGCCGCCTGGCCGGTCGCACGCGCCGACGGCAGGGTGATGGTGTACGCCCCGTTGTCGCCCGTCGCCACCGAGACGTTCAACTCGGCGATGTAGACGTTGGCGAGCGGAAGGGGCTGGCCGGCCTCGCTCAGCACCTTGCCGGAAATCACCACGGTCTGCTGACCATGGGCCGGGGCCGGGCCGAGGACGAGACTCGTCGCCGCGACGACGAGTGCCAGGATCGGGTGGAACCGCGAGCTACCGTTCATCGGTCTCCCTCTTGCATGGAGGAAAGGGACACAACGCCTGCAGGTACGACGCCATCCCTCGGAACACGACGCGTGGTCCGGGGTAGGGCAATCCGAGCGTATTGTATGCCTTTCCCCGGCCCCCGCAAGGGCACCCGGGCCGCCGGTCGCGCCGTCGGGGGGCCTCCCCCTACCTTTGGCAGATGACCACCACGCGCCGCCCTCACGCGTTCTCCCTCTGGGAGTCGCGCCGTCTCCGCTCGGGAATCGCGGTCCTCGGAGGCCTCCTCCTCACCGTCAGCTCCCTGGGTGCACAGGGCGCCCCGAGCGCGCCCGGCACCCCCCGCACGGCCGAGGCCCCCCGCGACGCGGAACGCGAGGCCCGCCTGGCCCGCGCCGACCGCGGACGCATCCGCGGCCGCACCGACGCCGTCTGGATCGTGGTGATCTCGGACTATCAGTGCCCGTTCTGCAAGCGCTGGCACGACGAGACCGCCCCGCTCATCGAGCGCGATTACATCCGGACCGGCAAGGCCCAGATCGCCTACCTCAACTTCCCAATCAGCGCCTCGCACGCCAACGCGCAGGCCGCGCACGAGCTCGCGATGTGCGCCGCCGAGCAGGATCGGTTCTGGGCCATCTCCGACGCGCTCTTCGAGACCCAGGCCGAGTGGAAGGGCCTCCGGAACCCGCGCGCCTACTTCGACTCCCTCGCCACCGCCCGCGGTGCCGACGCGGCCCGCCTGCAGCGCTGCCTCAGCTCCGGCGAGATGCGCGAGCTCATCGCGGCGGACCTCGATCGCGCACAGCGCATCGGTGTGGGCTCCACCCCGACCTTCCTGATCGGGGGCCGTCCCGTCATCGGCGCCCAGCCCTACGACGCGTTCCGACGCGCCATCGACGCCGCGCTGGCCGCCCCCGGCGGGCGGTGAGTCGCACGCCACGTCTCCCGACGCCGCGCGGCACCACGTCATGCATTCGCTCCTCTCTCCGCTCTACGCCGCACTGACCGGCGCGGCCGCCGTCGCAGCCCACCTCCCACTCCCGGGCTCGGGGAAGGTCGTGCGGGCGCTCCGGGCGCGCCGCACCGCCACGACCGATCTGGAGCGCTGGGCCCACGCCCACCGCGACCCCGCGCGACCACTCGTCTGGTTCCACGCCCCCTCGGTGGGAGAGGGCCTCCAGGCGAAGCCCGTCATCGAGCGACTCCGCGCTCGGCACCCGGAGTGGCAGATCGCGTACACGTTCTTTTCCCCGAGCGCGGAGAAGTTCGCCGCATCGCTCGGCGCCGATGTGGTCGGCTACCTGCCGTTCGACACCACGGCGGCGGCCAACCGCCTCCTCGCCACGCTCCGACCGACCGCGCTCGTCTTCGCCAAGCTCGACCTCTGGCCGCGGCTCGCGTCTCGCGCGCGGGCGGCCGGCGTGCCGCTTGGGATGATCTCCGCCACCCTCAGCGCGCAGTCCGGCCGGCAGGGGTGGCTCGCCCGCGCATTTCTCGGTGACGCCTACGCTTCGCTGGATGCCGTGGGAACGATCGACCCCGCCGACGGCGCCCGCCTGACCGCGCTCGGCGTGCGCGCCGACCGCGTGATGGTGACCGGCGACACGCGGTATGACCAGGTGGCGGCGCGTGCCGACGCGGTGGATCGTGCGGGGGCGCTTCTCGCCCCGCTCGCGAGTCCGCGCCCGACGGTGGTGGCCGGGTCCACCTGGCCCGCCGACGACGCCGTGCTCTGTCGCGCCTGGGAGGCCCTGCTCCACGAGGTCCCCGCGGCGCGGTTGATCATCGCCCCGCACGAACCGACGCGACATCATCTCGAGGCGATCCTCGCGTGGGCCAGTCTCGCCGGCCTCGACTGCGCGCCGCTGGCGACCGCCACCGCCGACACCGACGTCGTCCTGGTGGACCGGGTCGGGGTGCTCGGGGAACTCTACGCCCTCGCGACCCTCGCGTACGTGGGCGGCGGATTCCACGCGGCGGGCCTGCACTCGGTGCTCGAGCCGGCGGCCTTCGGGGTGCCGGTGCTCTTCGGCCCGCGGCACCAGGGGAGTCGCGACGCCGGCCTCCTCCTCGCCGCGGGCGCGGGGGTCGCCGTCGAGGACCGCGCCGCCTGCACGGAGGCGCTGCGGATCGCCTGCACCGAAGTGGACACGGCGGCCCGCGCCGGGGCCGCCGCACGGGCGGTGGTCGACGCGGGCCGGGGCGCCGCCGATGCGGCGACGGCGCTGGTGGAACGTCTCGTCGCTACCGGCGCTCCAAGCCCTTTGGCGTGAGCGCGACTGCGAGGGCGAAGGCGTTGTTGTCGCCGATGATCGCGGCGAATCGCAGCGCGACCTGCGGCTTCACCTCGATGTTCGCCCCGAGGTCCACCTCGATGTCGGTGTCGGACACCGACGCCCCGCTTCCGGCAACGCGATTCCAACTCAGCCGTGGGGCGATGAAGGGCGTGACCGCGACGCCCTGATCGAGCGCGAAGCGGTGCCCCACCGTCGCGCCGAACGGGATACGGGTGGTGGTGGTCTCCCCCGTGGTGATCCCGATCCCGCCGCCAAGCACGATATCGAACGGGAGGTCCTCCGTGGCAGTGAGGGCCTGATACGCGAGGCCGGTGCCGAAGGCGAGTTGGGTCGCGGCGCCCGGCACCTCCGCATCGACGATGCCCCCGTCGATGGTGAACTGGAGGCCCTTGGTGCCGAGGCCCTCGCGCCACTGGAAAATCAGGCCGGTCCCGCCACCGCTGAGGTCGGCGACGGCGAAGGTGTACTCCCGCACCGCCACACGGCTGGGTTGCAAGGCGGGATAGAAGGCTGCCTGCGCGCCGAGCGACGCGGAGATCAGAGGGGCGGCGAGGAGCGCGAGGAGGAGACGGCGCATCGAGCGACTCACGACGGATGGGTGGGGTGCGACGAGGGTCGAGGATCCCGCGGGATCCCCGACCCTCTGACGATTACTCCGGACGGCAGGTATCAGTTCCCGGCGGCGGCGGCGCGGGGGGGTCAGGCCCGCGTGGCCTTCTCGGTCACGACGCGGACCACGTCGTCGACGACCTGCAGGAACCCGCCCTCGACGGCGAAACGCGCCGCGCCGTCCCCGATGCGCAGGATGCCGGTCCCGAGGACCGTCACCATCGGGGCGTGCTGCGGGAGGATGCCGACCTCGCCGTCGAAGGCGGGCGCCGTCACGGACGGCGCCTCCCCCTCGAACAGCGTCGCCTCGGGCGAGATGACCGAGACCTTCAGCACGCCGCTCACTTCTGCAGCGCCTTGGCGTTCTCGACCACGTCCTCGATGCCGCCGGCCATGAAGAAGGCCTGCTCCGGCAGGTGGTCGAACTCGCCGGCGACGAGGCGCTCGATGGAGCTGATGGTCTCCTCGAGCTTCACGTACTTGCCCGGGCGGCCGGTGAACTGCTCGGCCACGTGGAAGGGCTGCGACATGAAGCGCTGGATGCGGCGCGCGCGGCCGACGATCTTCTTGTCGTCCTCGCTGAGCTCGTCCATGCCGAGGATCG
>JBANGJ010000128.1:0-11761 GCA_037975505.1 Gemmatimonadota bacterium
GCGCCTGACCCCCGCGCGCGCGCCGACGCCCGCGCGATCCTCACGGAGATGATCGCGGCGCGCACCACCGCCGACGGAAACACCACGCCGCTCGCGGAGTCGCTCGCCGCACGCTTCCGCGCGGCCGGGTTCCCCTCGGAGGACGTCCTCGTCCTCGGCGCGGGGGTGCGCAACCGCAACCTCGTCGTGCGGCTGCGCGGGCGCGATCGCACCGCCTCCCCGCGCCTCTTCCTCGCGCACCTCGACGTGGTGGAGGTGGACTCCGCCGCCTGGCGCACCAACCCGTGGACGCTCACCGAGCGCGACGGGATGCTCTTCGGCCGCGGGGTGCAGGACGACAAGGGCCCCGCCGCGGCGCTCGCCGCGAGCCTCCTCGACCTGCGCCGCCGCGGGATCACCCCCGCGCGCGACCTCATCCTCGCCCTCACGGCCGGGGAGGAGGGCGGCACGGACAACGGCGTGATGTGGCTGGTGGCCAACCGCCCGGACCTCGCGCGCGCCGAGTTCGTCGTGAACGCCGACGGGGGCTATGGCGAACTGCAGGACGGGCGCCCGGTGGCGTTCAACGTGCAGGCGGCGGAGAAGATGTACCTCGACCTGACCCTCACCGCGCGGGGGCCGGGCGGGCACAGCTCGCTCCCCGGCGGCCGGTCGCCGATCGATCGGCTCGCCACCGCGCTCGACCGCGTGGCCGGGTTTACCTTCCCGCTGAACGTGAACCCCGTGGCGCGCGACTACCTCGCCCGGCGTGCTCCACTGGCCGGCGGCACTCTCGGCGCGGCGATGGCCACGCTCGCCCGTGACCCCCGAGACACGGCCGCAGCCGCCATCGTCGCACGCACACCGCACGGGAACGCGATCCTCCGCACCACCTGCATCTCCACGCTGCTGCGCGGCGGGACGGCACCCAACGCCATCCCCTCCGCGGCGGAGGCGAACGTGAACTGCCGGATCGTCCCCGGGGAGTCCGCCGACTCCGTGGCGGCCACGCTGCGGCGCCTCGTCGCCGACCAGGGCGTCGAGGTCACCATCGCCTTCCCCGCGACGCCGAGCCCGCCGTCGATCCTGCCCCCCACGCTCGCCCGCGCCCTCGAGGAGACGGTGCGCGAGCAGGTGGGCGCCGTCCCGGTCATCCCCTATATGGAGATGGGCGCCACCGACGGTGTGCATCTCCGCAACATCGGTGTCCCCGTCTTCGGGGTCATCGGCCTCTTCGTCACCGACGAGCTCATCGGCACCGCACACGCCACCGACGAGCGCGTCCCCGTGGCCGCCTACGACGCCTTCGTGGAGTTCACCCGGCGGCTCGTGGATCGGCTCGCCCGCTAACCCCTCCCCTTCCCTCCCACTTCGTCATGTCCAAGCGTCTCGGCGTCGGCTTCATCGGGTCCGGCTTCAACACCCGCTTCCACATCCAGGCCTGGCAGGGGGTCCGCGACGCGGACGTGCTCGGCGTCTGGTCCCCGAACCCCAAGAACGCCGCCTCGGCGGCGCAGCTCGCGAGGTCGCTCGATGTGGGCGCCGCCAAGGCGTACAAGAGCATCGGGGACATGGTCGCGGACCCGGCGATCGACGCGCTCTGGCTCTGCGGCCCCAACCAGGCCCGAATCGAGAACGTCGAGGAGATCGTCCACGCCATCAAGCAGGGGCGCGGCACGCTGCGCGGGATAGCCTGCGAGAAGCCCCTCGCGCGCAACGTCGCCGAGGCCAAGGAGGTCGCGCGGCTGGTGAAGAGCGTGGGCCTGATGACCGGCTACCTCGAGAACCAGCTCTTCGCGCCGCACGTCGAGGCCGGCAAGAAGCTCCTCTGGGCGCGCGGCGTGGCGACCACGGGGCGTCCCTACCTCGCCCGCGCAGGCGAGGAGCACTCGGGGCCGCACATGCCCTGGTTCTGGAACGGCGCCCTGCAGGGGGGCGGCGTGCTCAACGACATGATGTGCCACTCGGCGCTCCTCGTGCGGCACCTCCTCACCGAGCCGGGCCAGCCGCTCAGCTCCGTGCAGCCCACGCGCATCACCGGCCACATCGCCTCGCTCAAGTGGTCGCGCCCGAAGTACGCCAAGCAGCTCAAGGCGACGATGCAGGCCGACTACACCAAGCGGCCCAGCGAGGACTTCGCGAGCGTGATGATCGAGTTCGAAACGGCAGACGGCCACACGGTGATCGGCGAGGCCACCACGAGCTGGAGCTTCGTGGGCGCGGGGCTGCGCCTCTCGGCGGAGCTCCTCGGCCCCGAGTACTCGATGAAGTGGAACTCCCTCGACAGCGGACTGCAGCTCTTCTTCTCGCGTGAGGTGACGGGGAAGGCGGGCGAGGACCTCGTGGAGAAGCAGAACGCCGAGCAGGGGGTGATGCCGGTGGTCCCCGAGGAGTACCTGGCCTACGGGTACACGGGGGAAGACCGGCACTTCGTGCGCGCCTTCCTCGGGAAGGAGCGGCCGATGCTCACCTTCGACGATGGCGTCGAGGTGGTGAAGATGCTGATGACGGCGTACCAGAGCGCCGAGCAGGGGAAGACGGTGGCGTACCCCGGCAAGGGGCTTGAGAAGTTCGTCCCGGCGGTGGCGAAGGGGACGTGGCGCCCCTGAGCCCGTCCGCCTAGCGCTGGTGCGCCGCGCGCACCAGCGCCGCGAACACCTCGGGATCCGACGCACGGGCGTGCACCTCATGCACGCCCGTGTCGCGTATGATCCGCTGCACATTGTGGGCGCGCACGCTCCCGCCGGGCATGATGGTCGTGCGCCCCGCCGCCTGCGCGTGCAGGCGCGCGAGACACGGGATCCCCTCCTCCGCCGTGGGCGCGTGCCCCGCGGCGAGGATCACGTCGGCGCCGAGCGCGATGAGCTGGTCGAGGGCGACGTAGGGATCCGGCGTACCGTCGAAGGCGCGGTGGATCCCGATCCGGAGCGGCCGCGCCTCCGCGATCAGCGTCGCCATCCGCGCCACGTCCAGGGTGCCGTCGCGATGCGAGATGCCGAAGACGATCCCCGCCGCGCCCGCCGCCTTGGCCATCGCCACCTCGGCGCGCATCTGCGTGAACTCCGCGTCGGTGTAGACGAAGTCCCCGGTGCGGGGCCGGATCATCACGTGGACGGGGACCCGCACCGCCGCCATCACCGCGCCCAACAGCGCGGGGGAGGGCGTGAGTCCGCCCTCCCCCGGTCCACAGAGCTCGAGCCGCCCCGCCCCGTTCCGCTCGGCGGCGACGGCGGTTTCGAGCTGGTCGACGTACGCCTCGACGAGCATCAGTCGGCCCTTAGAGCGTCCACCCGCTGCGGAAGGTCGGATTCACCAGCTCGCTCGGCGGCGTGACGTTGGTGATGGCGCCGGTCTCGGGGTTCATCTCGAGCGTCCGACCCATCCGCACCGCGAGCACGCCGATGAGGATCATCTCCGTCATCGGGCCCGCGTAGCCAGCGAAGTCGCTGCCGCCCTGCCCGCCCGTCTTGCAGGCGTTGATGAACTCCTGATAGACGCCGCGCGTGCGCGGATACTTCTGCGGCACCGGGTTCGCCGCAACCGCCGCCGCGACCTTCGGGTCGAGGAGCCGCGGGTTCTCGGCGTAGGTGCCGGCGAGGATCATCCCCTTGTCGCCGATCCAGACCTGGCCGCCCTCGCGGTCGAAGGGCCAATCCTGGTCCGTGGGCCACCCCTCGGGGGCCGGCGGGAAGATCGAACCGTCGCGCCAGGTGAGCGTGACCGCCGGCCGGTTCCCGATGGCGGGGAACTCATACGTGATGCGCTCGGCCGCCGGGAAGGTCTCGCGGTAGAGGAGCGTGCTCTCCGGCGTGATGCGTGAGGGATACTTGAGGCCGAGCGTCCAGTAGGCCGCGTCCATCAGGTGGCAGGCCATGTCGCCCATCGCGCCGGTGCCGAAGTCGAGCCAGCCGCGCCAGTTGAACGGCGCGTACGCGGGCGCGTACGGGCGCGCGGCCGCCGGGCCGAGCCAGAGGTTCCAGTCCAGCGTGTCGGGGACATTGTACGCCTGCGACGTCCGATTGATGGCCTGCGGCCAGATGGGTCGGTTGGTCCAGTACTCGACGCGGCGCACCGGCCCGATGAGCCCCGCCTCCACCCACTCGCGGATGAGTCGGATGCCCTCGGCGGAGTGGCCCTGGTTCCCCATCTGCGTGGCCTGCCGCGGCCGGCGGGCCGCCTCGGCCTTGAGCGCGCGGACCTCACCGATGGTGCGGGCGAGCGGCTTCTGGCAGTAGACGTGCTTGCCCATCTTGAGCGCCATCATCGCCGCCGCCGCGTGCACGTGGTCGGGCGTCGAGACGGTCACCGCGTCGATGTTGTCGCGCTCCTTCTCGAGCATCTCGCGGAAATCCTTGTAGCGGCGCGCGGTCGGCCAGGTGCGGAAGGCGCGCTCGGCGGAGTTCCAGTCCACATCCGCGAAGGCGACGAGCTGCTCGTCGGCCATCCCGCGGACGTCGTTGAAGCCCATCCCGCCGACGCCGATGCAGGCGACGCGGAGCTTCTGGTTCGGCTGTGCCGGTGCGTCACCGAGCGCGTGCAGGGCGCGGGGCATCGCGGCCACCGCACCGGCGGCGGCGATGCCGCCGACGAAGGAACGACGATCGAGTGGGGTCATCGGAGGGGCCTCAGCGCGCAGGGGCGGTGGGAGCGGGACGGAAGAGGAGGGCGAGCACGACGAGCAGGACCGCGGCCCCGGTCGCGGGGATGGTCCAGATGGCGTGCCAGTCGTGCGTGACCTTCAGGCAGGTGCCCGCGGTCTGGAGCGCGTCGGTGCAGTCCGGGTGCGTGGTGGCGTAGTGCCCCACCACCCGACCGGCGACGATCGTGGCCACGAAGAAGCCCAAACCGTTCGTCACGAGGGTGAGCAGCCCCTGCGCCGCACCGCGCAGCGCCTGGCCGGCACGCTGGTCAGTGTAGATCTGCCCGCTCACGAAGAAGAAGTCGAAGCAGACGCCGTGCAGGAGGATGCCGGCGTAGAGCAGCCACATCCCGTTCCCGGCGTCGCCGGCGCCGAAGGCGAAGTAGCGGAGCGACCAGGCCGCGAGGCCCACCAGCATGATCCCCTTGATGCCGAAGCGCACCAGCAGGACCGGGAGGAGGATCATGAAGCCGACCTCGATCATCTGCCCGAACGTCATCACGAAGGCCGGCTGCGCCACGCCGATCTCGTTGAGGAAGTCGTTCGTCGAGGTGTGGTACCACTGCAGGAGGATCGAGACGAGGAAGCTCCCCACCATGAAGACGAGGAAGTCCCGGTGGCGCAGGAGCCCGATGGCGTCGAGGCCGAGGGCGTCCCGGACGGCGAAGGGGCGCCCCGTGGCGGCCGGCGGCGTCGCCGGGAGGGTGAAGGCGAGGAGCCCCGCCACCGCGGCGGCGGCCGCCGCGATCTTCATCGGGACGTTGGAGTCCTCGAGCTGCAGGACCTTGCCGATGAGGATGCCGGCGGCGATCCACCCCACCGTGCCCATCACGCGGATGGCCGGGAACTCGCGCTCGGCGTCCTTCACGTGGTGGAAGGCGATCTTGCTCGAGAGGGAGAGCGTGGGCGTGTAGCAGAGCGCGAAGACGAGGAAGGTCAGCGCGAAGGGGGTGAACTGCGTCTGCCCCGCCGCCACCCACATCGCTGCCGCGCCCGCAAGGTGGAGCATGCCGAGGAGCTTCTCGGAGTTCACCAGCCGGTCGGCGATCGCGCCCATGAAGAGCGGCGTGACCATCGCGGCCAGCGCCATCACCGTGAACGGGATCGGCTTCTGCGCGTCATCGAACCCGAGTGACTTGCCGAGGTAGGTCACGATCGGCACACCCCAGCTCCCCCAGATGAAGAACTGGAGGAACATCATGGCCCCGAGCTTGATCTTGGTCATCGCGAGAGCTCCCGGATGCGGATGTTCCGGAAGGACACCACGTCGCCGTGATCCTGCAGGCCGATGTGCCCGCGCCGGGCGAGCCCGTAGGTGGGCCACTGGTTGAACTTCGAGGCTTTGACCTTGGCGGTCCACTCCGGCGTCCACATCTCGTACTCGAGGAGCTTCACGCCGTTGAGCCAGTGCTCCACGTGGGCGCCGACGGCGACGATCCGCACCCGGTTCCACTCGCCGACCGGCCGCGTCACGTCGCGCACCGGGGCGTTGAGGGCGTAGTTGGCCCCGGCGGAGGTGAGGGGGTTCCGTCCGTCCGGGTGGCCGCCGTTGTCGAGCACCTGCATCTCGGCGGCGTTCTCATAGATGACGTCGGTGGCCTCGGTGGCGCGGTAGAAGATCCCGCTGTTCCCGTTGCGGCCCACGCGCCACTCGAGCTCGAGCTCGAAGTCGCCGTACTCCCCGCGCGTGACGATGTCCTTGCCGCTCTGGCGCGTGAGCGTGTTGGTCGCGGCGTCGTAGCGCCATCCCTCGGGGAGCGCGGTCCCCTTGTACTCGCGCCAGTGCTGGGCGGCGCCGCCGGCGAGGAGGTCGGTCCAGGCGCCGGCGCGCACACCGGCGGGGAGTTGCGCCACGGTAGGGCGCGCGAGGAGCAGGAGGGCGGCGCACCAGCGGGCGGCACGCGGGGACGGGAGGGACATCCGGACCTCGGTTCGGTCGGGGGGATGGGACGCGCGGAACGCGGAGAACGTACCGCCCGCGCGGGGCGGTCGGAAGGACGCCGTCCCCTCAGGTGAACCCGCACCGCAGGCCCGCCGAACGCCGACGGATTTCCGTCGCGGCCGGCCCCATCGTGGTCCCATGCGACTCTCCACGCTGGTCCTCATCCTCGCGGGCGGACTCGCCGCCTGCGGCCCCTCCCTCCGCTACGAGCGGAGCCCCGACCGCCGCATCCCGGCCGGCGCCCGCTGGGCCTGGGCGCCCGCCGACAGCGACGGCTACACCGCCCGTGAGGGGGGGCTTGTGGCGCCCGACACGATCGACCGCCGCATCGCCGATGCCATCGAGGCGGAACTCGTCGCCAAGGGCTTTCCGCGGACGACCCCCGCGATGGCGGAGTTCCTCGTGCACTATCACCTGGCGCAGCGCGCCCGCGTGGACACCCTCCCCCCGCGCGATGACCAGTGCCCGCCGGGGTGCACGCCGCGCTGGGACCGCTGGAGCCGCTGGGGTTGGTACGGCAGCCCCGAGGAGATCGAGGCGCGCACCGTCCGCTGGGACGAAGGCACACTGATCATCGACGCCCTCGCCATCGGGAGCGACCTCGTGCTCTGGCGTGGTGTGATCTCGGCCGAGGTGCCGACCAGCGCGGCGCGGCGCGCCGAGCCCGCGATCCGCGACGGGGTGAAGCGCGTGCTCAAGGGGTTCCCGTGAGCTGAGACGTCCGCGGCGACGGCCCGTCAGCATCGCGGTGGGGCGGGCCGTAGCGGGGGGTACCGGGGAGGCGCATCTTCTCCCCGGTTCCGACGTCCGTCGATCTCCCTCGCGCCCCAGTGAACGTGCTCCCTGTCCGTCGTCTCGCCGCCCTCCTCTGTGGCGCCCTCCCGGCGCTCCTCGCCGCGCAAAGCGGCCCCATCACGATGACCGGTGGTTCCGCCCGCAGTGGGCGGGCCACCGTCGTGACCGCCCCCCCGACCATCGACGGCAAGCTCGACGACGCCGCGTGGCGCGGCGCGACCCCCTTCGCCGACTTCGTGCAGCGTGAGCCGTACGAGGGCACCCCGGTGACCGAGCGCACCGAGGTCCGGGTGCTCACCGATGGCGAAGCCCTCTACATCGGCGCCTGGCTCTACGACCGGGAGCCAGGGCTCATCGTGCCGGGCGAGAAGATCCGCGACGTCACGCTCACCAACAGCGATTATTTCGCCTTCATCCTCGACACCTACCACGATCGGCAGAACGGGTTCCTCTTCGGGACCACGCCGTCGGGGGTCGAGCACGACGAGCAGATCATCCGCGAGGGCGAGGGGGGCGGCGTCTTCGCCAACGGGCAGAACCGCGCGCAGGCGGGCGCCCTCGGCGGCGTGAACGTCAACTGGGATGCCAGCTGGACCGTGCGCACCTCGCAGGACTCGCTCGGATGGTACGCCGAGTTCCGGATCCCCTTCTCCACCATCCGGTACGGCGCGGGCGCCACGCAGACGTGGGGCTTCAACGTGATGCGCGGCATCCGTCGCCGGAACGAGGAGGCCTTCTGGTCGCGCGTCTCGCGCCAGTTCAGCATCAATCGCCTCTCGCAGGCCGGCACGCTCGAGGGGCTCACCGTGCCCGAGCAGCGGATCGCGACGGTCACGCCCTACGTGCTCGGCAGCACCGCGCGCAACTTCGCGACGCAGGATGCCTACGCGGGGACCGCCGAGTTCGGCGTGGACGCCAAGTACGGGATCACGCCGAGCCTGACGCTCGACCTCACGTACAACACCGACTTCGCGCAGGTGGAGGTGGACGAGCAGCGCACCAACCTCACGCGCTTCCCGCTCTTCTTCCCCGAGAAGCGGCCCTTCTTCCTCGAGAACGCGGGGGTCTTCTCCGCGGGCACGCCGCAGGCCGTGGACCTCTTCTTCACGCGGCGCATCGGCATCGACGCCGCCACGGGGCAGCCGCAGCCGATCCTCGGCGGTGGCCGGCTCACCGGGCGGGTGGCGGGGCTGACCGTCGGGGCGCTGCAGATGGTGACCGATGACGTCGGCGCGACGGCGGGGAACGCGTACTCCGTGGCGCGCGTGCTCAAGGAGATCTCCGCGCGGTCGCGCGTGGGGCTCATCGCCGTGCAGCGGCAGAGCACCGCGAACGGCGGGGACTTCAATCGTGTGATCGGCGGCGATGCGCGCGTGGGCATCGGGCAGGATTGGACCGCGGACGCCTGGGTCGGGCACTCCGAGACCCCCGGGCGGAGCGGTGACTCGTATGCCTGGAGCGCCCGGGCCGCCTACCAGACCCGCGACTACAACCATTCCGTGCGCGTGCTGCAGGTGGGGGATGCGTTCAACCCCGAGGTCGGCTTCATGGGGCGCCCGGCAGGGTACCGGTTCGACGAGCTGATGCTGATGCGGCTCGTCCGGAGCCCCAAGTGGACGCGGGTGCGGCAGTGGAATCCGCATATCTCGCTCCGGCGCTATGTGGGGACCGACGGCTTCCTGCAGTCCTCGTGGGCGCACATCGACCTCACCGAGGCCGAGTTCAACGGGGGTGGCCGGTTCGGGCCCGACATCAACGTGTACACCGAGGGGCTGCAGCGTCCATTCGAGATCTCGCCGGGGGTCATCCTCCAGCCGGGGCAGTACAAGTTCTCGCTCCCGGGGCTCGACTGGGGCACCGACCCCAGCGCCGCCTTCTCGTTCCTGACACGCATCGAGGTCGGGCAGTTCTACTCGGGGCACAAGTCCGGCGGCAACGTCACCTTCACGGCCCGTCGCGGCGGATCGATCTCCTCGGCGCTGACGCTGGACTATCAGGACGTCAACCTGCCGGAGGGCGACTTCATCCGGCAGCTGATCGGGCTCAAGCTCGCGTACTTCTTCACGCCGCGGGTGTTCGTGCAGTCGCTGACGCAGTACAACAATCAGGCCGAGGTGTTCACGGCCAATCTCCGGTTCGCCTGGCTCAACACGGCGGGCACGGGCCTGTTCATCGTGTTCAACGATGGGGAGCAGGCGGACAGCTTCACGAGCTGGCGGGCGCCGGTGGCCCGGTCGCTCACCATCAAGTACACCAAGCAGCTCGGCACCGGCGGCTGAGGAGGCGCACGTGAGGCAGACGCGATGGGGATGGCGGGCGCTCTGGCTGGTGCTCGCGCTGGCGCTCGCCGGGCAGGGGGCGGAGGCACAGGCCGCGCGGCGGCGCGGGGACCGCAACAAGCTCACCCGGATCGAGCTGGACGAGGCCGGAGCGACCATCGTGACGGCGCGGGACGCGGTGCGGGTGCTGCGGCCGCAGTGGCTTCAGCCGCCGCGGGGGGACATCGCCAGCTCGGATTTCATGGGCGGCGGCGGTGGGGCCACCGAGGTCGTCGTCTATATCGATGGCGTGCGGCAGCCCGACCTCGAGGCGCTGGTGACGGTCCCGGCGGCCAAGTTGGTCGAGCTCAAGTATCTCGACCAGAATCGTGGGGTGCAGATGTACGGGCCCGGGCACGAGCGTGGCGTGATCGAGGTCAGCACCACGGACAAGCGCCCGTAGGGGCGGCGGGTCAGCGGGCCGCCAGGGCCCGTTCGAGCTCCGCCGCCTTGGCGGGGGTGAAGGGGCCGGTGGTGCGCCAGAGCACCCGGCCCGCGCGGTCCACCAGGAGCACGTGGATCGCCGACTCGGCGGTGATGCCGAGGGCGGCCTTGAACGGGGCCTTGTCTATATAGAGGGTGACCGTCCGCTCTCGGACCGCGCGGTCCGGGATGCCGCCACGCATCCCGCGGTTGATGACCCAGCGCATGGGGGCGACCATCCGCTGGATGGTCGGGATCTCATAGAAATCCGACCCCGGGTGCTTGGGGAGGGTCTGCCGGAGCCAGGGGCTCCAGGTGTCGACGTCCTTCTGCTGCTGCATCAGGAAGGCGACGAAGACCACGTTCCGGTCGCCGGCGAAGTCGGCGGGGAGGGTCAGGGAGCGGCCCTCGAGGTTCTCGGAGGTGACCGTGGGGAACCGGACCGAGTCGGTGGGCACGGCGAGGGTCAGGGCGAGGGCGAGGGTGGGGAGCATCGGCGGGGCCGGGGACGGGGTGTAGAGGTCGAACGGGGGTGGGGGTCCCGGGGTTCCGCGCGTGGCGAAAGGCAGGGAATGGGCTGTTGCAGGGTGCCAGAGTGCGCAACGATTCTGGAGAAATGCGGGATGGAATGGTCAGGGAAATGACGACCCGTTTCGGTGATATTACTCACAAATAGTGCGATTTTGTGACCATAATAGCGATTTTTTGATGTTTTTCGGCGGATTTCGTGGTCTGGCACGGGACTTCCCATTAGGTCGGTTGCCAAAGCGGACACGGCACCAACGCCGAACACCCCACCGGCCTTTCACCTTTTTTCTCTCAAGGAGAAACACCATGCGGAAGTTCGTCCCGTTCGTCGCCGTGGCTGTGCTTGTCGCCGCGGCTCCTGTGCAGGCTCAGAACACCTGCCCGATCAACGCGGCTGGCTCGTGCAACGTCACCACCACGGCGACCATGACCATGCCGACGCTCGCCCGGCTCACGCTGTCGGCGACGTCCGCCGCCCTCGCCACCCCGGATTCGGCCGGCCAGTTCGACGCCAACGGCGAGGTGAAGAAGCAGTCCAACGGCCCGACCCTCTCGGTGCGTGCCAATCGGACGTGGAACATCTCCGTCGAGTCCGTCGGGGCCAGCTTCGGCACCGCTCCCAGCAACGTGACCAAGCCGGCCTCGGACGTTGAGTGGTCGATTGACGGATCCAGCTGGACCGCGCTCGGCACCACCGCCACGCAGGTGACCGATGGTTCTGCGACCGCTGATCTCTCGCCGGTGCAGGTCTACTACCGCACCAAGTACGTGATCACGAACGACAAGCCGGGCGCGCACTCGCTCGGGATCAAGTACACCCTCACGGCCAACTGCGGCGCCCGGTGCCTGCGAACGCTCGGGCCCTGACCGGCCGTCCCGTGGGCACCGTCACCCGGTGGGGGCGCGCACGCGCCCTCACCGGGCTCGTCTTGGCCCTGATCGCTGTCCCGCGGCTCGCCACCGCCCAACTCGTGGTCGACCGACTCGAGCTCACGTTTCGTGAGCGCCAGTCTGCCCAGACCCCGCAGCTCTTTGCCATCAGCAATTCTGGGAGCACCCCCATTCAGGTCACGATCAGCCTGGCCGATTGGGACCGAGCCGAGACCGGTGAGAATCGGTTCTTCGATGCCGGGACCT
>JBANGJ010000129.1:0-8280 GCA_037975505.1 Gemmatimonadota bacterium
AAGGCGGGGGCGTAGAAGCCCCAGAACGCCGTCTCCGGGTTCGACCGCTCGGGGTTGCTCTCCGCGAGCCGACGGGCGTCCGCCGCGTACTTGAAGCCGTACCACCGCGGCGCGAACGACACGTCGGCGAGATCGCCTGCCACGTAGATGCGGTGAGATCCGTTCACGATCCGGCGCGTGAGCATCGGGATCCGGCGCGGGATGCGCGACGCGGCCAGCTGCTGCGACGTCTCCGCATCGGTCTCCGGCAGCACCAGCTCCGCGAGCAGCTCCGTCCCCGCGTCCGCCGTCAGGATGGGGAACCAGTAGAAGTAGCCGACGCCGCTGCGCGCCGAGGGCAGCACCTGGCGGCCACGGACGGTGAGGACGATGGAGGGGGCCGCCGCGCGGAGGTCGGGGTTCGGGATGAGCAGCATCCGACCATCGGCGTGGACGAGCACCAGCGTGGGGCCGGTCGGCAGGCGCGCGTCAGGTCCGAACCGCGCGCGGAAGAGGCGCGGAAGCCACGCCGGGACGTCCGACGGGTCGTACAGGGTTTCGAACACGCGTCCCGTCCATCCGGTCCAACGGACGCCGAGGAGGTCCTGCAGGATGGCCCGCGCCCGGCCGCCGGTGGGGGACTCGAGCACGTTGAACTCGAAGAACAGGTGCCCCCCATCATCGGCGAAGCGCGCGATGGCCTGTGCATCCAGCTCCGAGACCCCGCCGAAGATGAGGCGCGAGAAATCCGTGGAGGCGTTCTGGCTTTCCGTGCCGGCGAGGTCCCCCTCGTACACGCCGTACGAGTCGGTGATGTAGAGCCAGTCGGTGTCCGAGAGGTCCTGCGAGGCGATGCGGGTGGGATGTTCCCGGTCGCGCGGATCGTAGCCCACGTGGGAGCCGAGCCGTTCCCACTGCTCGCCGGCCGGCGGCGGATACTTCTCATGGTTGAGCAGCCAGATGGCGCCGGCATGCTCCCGCGCGTCCTCGAACGGCACGGAATAGTCCACCAACGTCACGTGCTCCGCGTGCCAGGGCTCGCGATCCCAGAGGTAATGGAGCGCCAAAAAGGGCGACGCCAAGGCGAGCACGAAGACAGCGAAGATGCCGACGAGGGTGGCGGTTCTCATGATCAGGCAGGGAAGCTATCGGCGGTCACGGCAATCGGAAGACCATCAGCCGGGACGTCGTGCCGCCCCCGGTGGCGATTGCCAGGTACTGGATGCCATCGGTGCCGCGCCACGTCATCGGGTTGGCGTACCCGATGTCGCCCAGCGGGTGCTCCCAGAGCACCGTCCCCGTCCGGGTGTCGAGAGCGTAGAGCGATCGCCCGCCCCCAGCGGCGAAGACGAGACCGCCAGCGGTGACCAAGCCGCCGGGCGAGCCGGCGACGCCGAGACGTTCGGGGAGCGGCACACCGCGCAGCCCGGGGTGGTTCCGCACCTCGGGGGTGTCCCCCAACGGCACCTGCCACTTCGTCTCCCCCGTCGTCAGGTCGATCGCCGTCATCGTCCCGTACGGGGGCGCGTTGATCGGTAGCTGCGTCGGCGCCCGCTCGGCCCCCTCCGCATTGTCGCGCTGCGAGACCCCGAGCGTCGAGTGTGGGAGGTCGAGCATCCACGGCGCATCGACCGTGTCGCTCGGCGTGGCCCGCCGCTCGAGCCGGAAGAGGGCGGGGGAGTTGGTGCCCTTCACGAACACCCACCCCGTCGCGGGGTCCGCCGCAGCGCCACCCCACCCAGCTCCGCCGATCACACCGGGCATCACCACCGTGCCCTGTTCGGAGGGCGGCGAGTAGAGCGGACCGAGCCGGTACGGCGCGATCTCGTCGAGCGCGGCCTGCCGCAGACCCGGGGTGAAGGCGATCACATCCTCGGCCGAGAAGCCCTGACGGGCGAATGGGGCGGGGCGCGTGGGAATCGGTTGCGTCGGCGCCGCGCGCTCACCCGGCACGTCGCTCACCGGGACCGCACGCTCCTCGATCGGCCAGAGCGGGCGGCCCGTCGTCCGCTCGAACGCGAAGAGGAAGCCCTGCTTGGTGGGCACCACGACGACGTCCGTGCGGCGGCCCGCACGAGTGACGGTCAGGAGATTCGGCGGGGCCGGGAGGTCGTAGTCCCAGAGCCCGTGATGGGCCACCTGGAAGTGCCAGACGCGGCGGCCGGTGCGCGCGTCCAGGCAGACCACGGACTCGCCGTACAGGTTGTCGCCGGGGCGCGTGCCGCCGTACCAGTCGTTGCTCGGTGTGCCGACCGGCAAGTAGAGCAGTCCGCGCGCGCTGTCGACGGTGAAGGGCGCCCAGACGTTGGTGTGGCCCGTCGTCCGCGCCGACGAATCCCCCCAGGTCTCGCTGCCGGGCGTCCCCGGCGCGGGGACGGTCTGGAAGCGCCAGACGCGTCGCCCCGTCTGCACGTCGAACGCCTGGACATCGCCGGGGGGGTCGCCCCGATAGACAAGCCGGTCCCCCACGCCATTCCCCACGATCACGAGATTCCCCCACACGACCGGGGGCGAGGTGTTGGTGTAGTGCTCCCGCCGCACGGGCCGCGTGAGCCCGGCGGTGAGGTCGATCTCACCGCCGGTGCCGAAGCTCGGGATCGGGCGTCCCGTCGCCGCGTCGAGGGCGATGAGTCGCCAGCGCGAGTTGAGGAAGACGCGCCGCGAGCGCCCGTCGGACCAGGTCGCGATGCCGCGATGCACGAAGCCCGTGCCGTTGCTGGGCTGACCGAGCGTGCGCCACGGCTGCGGATCGTACGTCCAGAACGGGCGTCCGGTCCGACCGTCGAGGGCGACCACGCGATTGTACGGGGTGGGGAAGAGCAGGGTGTCCCCGAACGCCAGCGGCGTCGCTTGGAAGTTGCCCGGGCGTGCCGGGCGCTGATCCGGCCCGGCCGGGATCGGCGCCTCCCCCGCCTCCCACGTGTACGCGACGCGCAGGAGATGCACACTGGCACGGTCGATGTCGGTGAGCGGGCTGTACTTCATCCCGCCGGGATCACCGCCGTAGCTGCCCCACCCGACCGGCGCCCCACGCGCCCGGTCCTGCCGCACGGGGCCCTTGATGAGCCGGCCCGCCTGCATCACGAACGTCACGCGCTGGAGCGCCGTGGCGTCGGCGAGGGGATCGCCGTCGACGGCGATGAGGTCCGCGACCATCCCAGGTGCGATGCTGCCCACGCTGTCGGCGATCCCGAGGGCGGCGGCGGCGAGCGAGGTCGCGCCGCGAATCGCGTCCATCGGCGCCTGCCCGCCCTCCTGGATCCGCGCCACGAGTTCCCGCGCGTTCTGCCCGTGCGCCCCGGCCACGGCATCGGTCCCCATCACCAGTCGGAGTCCCGGCGTCGCGACCGCCGCGCGATAGAGCGCGCGGTTGCCCGGGATCGCGCCCTCCATGAAGCGGAACCCCTCCTCGGTGTAGTTCCCGATGCCGAGGAACCGCGCCTTCTGTTCCAGATAGTTCTGGATCACCAACCCGATGTTCGGCTCGAAGTACGTCCCGCGCTCGGCCATCAGTGTGAGCTCCGCGGCCGTCACCTGCGTGCCGTGCGTCACGCCCGTGCATCCGGCGAGCGCCGCCGCGCGAACCGCAGACGCGGCGTGTGCGTGCACCCAGCTGCGTCGGCCGAGCCGACGCGCCTCGTCGCAGGCCGCGAGGATCTGCGCGTCCGACAACGTCTGGCCGCCGCCCTCTCGGATGCTGCGGGAGGCGAAGATCTTGATCACGTCGGCGCCACGGGCGACGGTGGCTCGGACCCACGCCCGGATCTCCTCCGGGGAGCGCGACGCATCGGTGAACTGGGCGACACTGGTCAGCACCCGCGGTCCCTCGAAGCGGCCCTCCGTGATGCCGCGCCGCAGGTCGAGGTCGATCGCCGCGCCGAGGCTCTGCACGGTGGTGAAGCCCGCGCGCAACGTGCGTTGGGCGTTCTCCGCCGTGGCCCGCAACCGTTCCGCCGGGGTCTCGCGCTGCGTGTCCGCGCGTCCGTCCGGCCCGAAGTGCCCGTCGATGTGCACGTGTGTGTCGATGAGCCCCGGCAGCATCGTGAGCGCCGACAGGTCCCAGGTGACCGGGACGCCCGGCCGATACGCGTCGATGGCCTGGATGCGTCCGCCGCGCACCGTCACGAGCACATCGCGCTGCTGGCCCCCGCGTCCGTCGAGGAGCGTGCCGACCCGGATACGGATCGCGGGAGGGCCTTGGGTGGGCGCGCCACCGGTCAGGACGGCGACGAGCAGGAGCAGGGCGGCGGTCCGCCACGACGTCGAAACCCGGAGCATCGGCACCTCAGGGGGAAGATGCGGCTAATGTGCCGCCGCCGGCGCATCGCGGCCAGCGACGGGAGGCGGTAGAATCTCGGCTATGACTTCCGATCGCAGACGGTTCCTCACCCAAGCGGCGCTTGGCGCGGCGGCGCTCGCCGTCCCGGACGCCGCCGCGGCCCCGCAGGGCCAGCCTCAGGCGACGCCGTCGTCCGGCGCACCCGGCCGCGCGCCTGCGCCAGGGGCGATGCTCGATCCCGTGCTGCTGCTGGCCCTCGGGGAGGCGGTCCTGCCCGAGTCCCTCGGTCCGGCCGGTCAGCGGCAGGCGGTGGAGGCCTTCACAAGGTGGGTCACGCAGTACGCGCCCGTCGCGGAGGAGATGCACGGGTACGGCTATGCCGAACTCACCTACACCCCCGAGCATCCCGCGCCGGGGTGGCAGTCGCAGCTGACGGCGCTCGATGCCCTCGCTCGGCGCACCCGGCGTCGGCCCTTCGCGCAGCTGGCGGTCGCGGCGCGCCGCGCCGTGCTGGAGACGCCCTTGGCGCGGGAGCGAGGCCCCGCGCTCCCGTCCACGCCGCTGGCGGCTCGGCACGTCGCCGTGGCGCTCTTGGCGCACTGGGCGGCGACGAGCGACGCGCAGGATCGCGCCTACGGCGCACGCATCGGGGCGGGGCAGTGCCGCGTCCTGGCCGACACCGCCCGGCGGCCACTTCCGCTCGCCGGCGAGGACGGACCGTGAGCGCCCCGCGGGTGATCGAGACGGACATCTGTCTCATCGGGGCCGGCATCACGGCGGCGATGATGGCGGAGTCGTTGGCCGCGCGAACCACGGCCACCATCACCGTCCTCGAGGCCGGCGGCCACACGACGCCGCTCCGCGAGCGGTATGCGCGACGCCAGCGCTGGCAGGACTACGGGGAGTCCCCGTGGACGAAGGATCACGTGGACGACCAGAACGCCCTCGGCACGGCCTACGGCTTCTCGCCCACGATGAACGTCGGCGGCTTGGCGATGCACTGGGGGGGCGTGACCCCGCGCTATGCTCCGGAGGACTTCAAGGTCCGTTCGCTCTTCGGGGTCGGCGACGACTGGCCCATCACCTACGAGGAGCTCGATCCGTTCTATCAGGAGGCGGAGGAGCGGATGGGGATCGCCGGTGAGCAGGGCCCGCCGGCGATGGACCCGCGGGGCAGACCCTTCCCGCTGCCACCGTTGCCGCTGAGCGACAATCTGCGGCAGCTGCAGGGCTGGGCGGCGAACGCCGGCGTGACGATGTGGAGCCAGCCCAGCGCCAAGAACTCCCAGCCGCACGGGGGGCGGGGGGTCTGCCAGCGCTGCGACACCTGTTACCCGATCTGTCCCACCGGGGCGAAGTACTCCCCGGATTTCAGCTTCGACGCGCTCGTGCGCGCGGGTCGGATCCGGCTGGTCCCAGAGACGCTCGTCCGGCGGCTGCACGCGGACCCGCGCACCGGCCGCATCACGCAGGCCACCGGGAACTCCACCCGCCGACCCGACGAGACCGTGGTGGTGCGCGCCTCGACGTTCGTGCTGACCGGCGGGTTCACCTGGGCCCCGCACCTGCTCCTCCTGTCGGCGGACGCGGCGCATCCAAACGGCCTGGCGAACCGCTCGGGGCTCGTCGGGAAGTATCTCTGCGGCCACCGGAACGTCGCCGCGCAGATCCGACTGCCGCTGCGCCTGCTGCCGGGGGTGAACGTGCAGCACTCCCTCGTCACGAAGCAGTTCATGCGGCGTGGCCATCCGGACCGGTACCTGCGGCACGACCTGCGCGTCTGGGAATCCACGTTCGGGCAGGAGCCGCGGCTCCGGGCTGACGACGGGCGACTCCTCCTCGGCGATGCGTTGTTGGCCGACTGGCGGGGCCGCACGACGGAGGGCGTCGCGCGCATCCGTGGGTACTACGACGTGCTCCCCGACCGGGAGAGCGCGCTCACGCTCGATGCCTCGGTGCGAAACCCGTGGGGCGACCCGATGCCCCGGCTCGCTTTCCGCGACGCACCGGAGTCGGCTGCGCTGCGCGGATGGCAGGAGGACGAGCTCCGTGCCCTCTTCGCGCGGATGGCGCGCGCCGGCGGGGGGACGGTCATCTCCTCGGCCTCGGCGGCCGGCGACATCGGGCAGGAGCATCCCGGTGGCGGCTGTCGCATGGGGAATGATCCCGCGATCAGCGTCGTCGATCGCGACGGACGCAGCCACGATCACGAGAACCTCTGGGTATCCGGCGCGCCGACGAACGTCACGGCGAGTTGCTGCAATGGCACTCTCACCTTCGCGGCGCTCGGCCTCAAGTCGGCGGCCGCGATCGCAACGCAGTACCCCGCTCGTCCGTAGTCCGTCGGTCCCCTCACCCCCACGGAGTCCCTCCCTCATGTCCCGTCCGCTCCACCTGCTCGCCATCGCCCTCCTGCCGGCGTCGCTCGCCGCGCAGTCGCGGGCGATGCAGCCCAACGACTGGCACAAGCTCACCACCGTCTCCCAGCCGGCGATGTCGCCAGACGGCCGACAGGTGGCCTTCACCGTCACCACCGTCAACGAGCGGGAGAACAAGCGCCATCAGGAGGTCTGGATGGTGCCGACCGCGGGTGGCGACGCGGTCCGGTACACGGCGCCGGGCTACGAGAGCTCGGGCCCGCGCTTCTCGCCCGACGGCAAGTACCTCTTCTTCTCGTCGTCGCGCCCGGGGGGGACGGGGAACACGTGGGCCATCCGGATGGACGTGCCCGGCGGTGAGGCCGCCCAGGTCGCGGACTATCCGACCGGCTCGTGGCCCCGCGACGGGAAGTTCGCCGTCTTCGCCGCGCCGGTGACCGAGGACACCGCCGCCGGCCGCAACGGGGCAACCGACCCCTTCGCACGGATGCAGCCCATGGCGCGTCCGCCGTTCGGCGCCGTCACCAAGCCGGTCGATCCGGCTCGGTTCGACGGGCGGCACATCACCGAGGCGCGCTACAAGGCCAACGGTCAGGGCTTCCTGCCCAGCCCGCGGCAGGCCCGCGTGATCCGGCCGCAGCAGCTCTTCACGCAGATGCCTGGTGCCAAGCGGGTGCAGCTGACCAACACGGCCTACTCGCACCGCAGCCCGGTCGTCTCACCGGATGGCAAGTGGATCGCCTTCACGGCCGATGTCGCGCTCAAGTCCGACAGCGCGGTGACGGCGTACACGGACTCCATCGCCGAGCTGCCGTACGACGCCGTCCGCGATGAGGCGGACCGCAACGAGTCTGACATCTATGTGCTCCCCATCGCGGGCGGCACACCCCGGAAGGTGGCGACCATCATGGGCGCCGAGAGCGACCTGACCTGGTCCCCGGATGGCAAGCGTCTTGCCTTCGTCTCGCGCCCGGGACGTGTGAAGCAGGCGGTGCTCGCCGTGGTGGACGTGGCGGCCGGTGGCGTGAAGGTCCTCACCGAGGGGTGGCGGTATGAGCCCGGCGGCATGGACTGGCTCCCGAGCGGCGACATCGCGATGTCGGCCGACATCGGCGGCGCGAGCGCCCTCTTTCTGGTGAACCCGACCACGGGGGCGCGGCGCGAGGTGCTCGGCGGCCGGCGCAAGCTGAACGGCTTCACGTACAACGCCTCGGGGACGCAGGTGGCCTACGTCTCGACCAGCGTCACCAAGCCGACCGAGGTGTACGTCGCCGGCGCGGATGGCCGCGGGGAGCGGCGGCTCACCAGCTTCAACGACGCCCTCAATGCGCAGGTGGCGTGGTCCGATGCCGAGGTCTTCACCTACCGCATGCCGAAGCGTGCCGGGTCCGCCGACAGCCTGGAGATCGAGGGGTGGCTGATGAAGCCCTTCGGCTATCAGGCGGGGAAGCGGTATCCCCTCGTGCTCTACATCCACGGCGGCCCGCACAGCCAGTACGGCGAGCAGTGGTTCGACGAGACGCAGAACCTCGCGGCGGCCGGCTTCATGGTGCTCTATACCAATCCGCGCGGGTCGAGCGGCTATGGGGCGGACTTCACCTATGACACCCGCGGTCGCTGGTTCGCCGAGGACTACGAGGACCT
>JBANGJ010000141.1:0-5224 GCA_037975505.1 Gemmatimonadota bacterium
CCTTCGCGGCTGGCGGCGCCCGTGCGCTGGCACGTACCTGCCTGGTCCTCGCGTTGCTGCTCCTCGCGGTCGAATGGATCGTGGCGACCCGCGGGCTCGGGCGGCGCGCCGCCGCGCCGGAGCGCTGATGGGGCTCCCCATCCTGCGCGAGCGGCTCGCCGCGCTCGCCGCCTTCCGCAGCCTCACCACCGCGCTCCCCGAGGTGAACGGGCACGTCACGGTGAGCGGGCTCGCCGGCTCGGCGGACGCCGTCCTCGTCGCCACGCTCGCGGAAGGGGAGCCCAATCGGCTCTTCGTGGTGGTGGTCGACCAGGTGTCGGAGGCCGAGCGCTGGCTCGCCGACCTCCAATCGGTCGCGGACGACGGGGGCATCGCGCTCTACCCGCCCCGCGAGGGATTCGGTGAGGTCGAGCCGCACGCCGAGGTGGCCGGGGAACGGGTGGAGACGCTCGAGGCGCTGGGTCGCGGTGCGGTGCGCGTGCTGCTCACCACGGTGCGGGCCCTGCAGGAGCGGACGCGCCTGCCGCGCGCGCTCGCGTCGGCGCGCCTGCACCTGCGCCGCGGCGACGCGTGGCGACTGGAGGACCTCGCCGCGCATCTCGACCGATGCGGCTTCACGCGCGTCCCCGTGGTGGAGGACGTGGCGGAGTACAGCGTCCGCGGCGGCATCGTCGACATCTACGCCTTCGGGATGCGAGAGCCGGTGCGCCTCGAGTTCTGGGGCGACCAGCTCGAGGCCCTGCGCGGGTTCGACATCTCCACGCAGCGGATGACGGCCCCGCTCGATGAGGTCGTCATTCTCCCCGTGGAGGTGCAGTCGGACGCGCCGGACGCGCCGACGGAGCGGGTGACGCTCGCGGAGCTCTTCCCCGCCGGCTCGCTCCTCATCCTCCCGCAGGGGGTCGCACTCCGGCCCGAGCTGACCCGCACCTGGGAGGAGGCCGCGCACCATCTCGAGCTCGCACGTCGGCGCGGCGAGGAGGTCGATGCCCGCGACGCGCTCTTCCTGCCCCCCGACCTCGCGTGGCGTCAGCTGCACGCTTTTCCCACGCTCGAGGTGGTCGCCGACGATGCCGGGGATGCCCGCACCGTGGTCTTCCCGACGCGCGCGCCGGAGCGGATCGAGCGCGACATCGGGCGCCTGGGGGCGCTCGTGCGAGACGGGACGCCGACGGTGATCCTCTGCGACAACGCCGGACAGGCGGAGCGGTTGGAAGAGCTCCTCGACGGCAAGGGCGCGGGGCAGTCCCCCGCGGCGCTGGTGATCGGGGTGCTCGCCGGCGGGTTCCTCATCCCGCCACGCGGCACGCCGTCGGGACTCCGGGTGCTCACGGACCACGAGATCTTCCGGCGCGAGCGGCGCCTGCGACGGGCGCGGCGCTACGTGACCGGTGTGGCCCTCGAGCAGGTCACGGCGCTCAAGCCCGGCGACTACGTCGTGCACCTCGAGCACGGGGTGGGGCTCTACCGTGGGATGACGACGGTCTTCCACGGCGAGGCGACGATGGAAGTCGCGGTCATCGAATACGAGGGGGGCGACCGCCTCAACGTGCCGCTCTACCGACTCGATCAGGTGGAGAAGTACCGCGCGGCCGGGGACCTGGACGACGACGCGCCTCCGCCGCGCCTGCACAAGCTGGGCGGGCGCCGGTGGGCCGCGCAGCGCGACAAGACGCGCGCCGCCATCCGGGAGATGACGGCGGAGCTCCTCGAGCTCTACGCGCGCCGCCGCGTCGCCGCGCGCCCGCCGCACCACCCCGACGGCGCCTGGCAGAAACAGCTCGAGAGCTCGTTCCTCTTCGAGGACACGCCCGACCAGCGCAAGGCCACCGAGGATGTGAAGCGCGATATGGAGGGGGCCCGACCGATGGACCGCCTCCTCGTCGGCGACGTCGGCTACGGCAAGACGGAGATCGCCGTGCGCGCCGCGTTCAAGGCGGTGCAGGGGGGACGGCAGGTGGCCGTGCTCGTCCCGACGACGGTGCTCGCCGAGCAGCACGCGCGCACCTTCGGCGACCGATTCGCGGACTTCCCCGTGCGCATCGCCGTGATGAGCCGGTTCCAGACCGCCAAGCAGCAGGCGGCCGCGCTCGCCGACGTGGCCGAGGGGAAGATCGACGTGGTGATCGGCACGCACCGCCTCCTGAGCCCCGACGTGCGGTTCCACGCCCTCGGCCTCGTCATCGTCGACGAGGAACACCGCTTCGGGGTCAAGCACAAGGAACGCCTCAAGCAGCTGCGGCTCGAGACGGACGTCCTCACCCTCACGGCGACGCCTATCCCGCGCACGCTGCACCAGTCGCTCGCCGGCCTGCGCGATCTCACGCTGATGCAGACGCCGCCGCGCGACCGGTCCCCCGTGCTGACCTTCCTCGAGCCGTGGGATGACGGGCTGATCGAGGAGGGGATCGCGCGAGAGCTCGACCGCGGGGGGCAGGTCTTCTTCGTGCACAACCGCATCGAGACCATCCTCGCGGTCGCGGACCACCTGCAGCGCCTCGTGCCGCGGGCGCGCATCGGCGTGGGCCACGGGCAGATGCCCGAGCGGGAGCTGGAGGAGGTGATGCGCCGCTTCGTCGCGGGAGAGCTCGACGTCCTCGTCTCCACGTTGATCGTCGAGAGCGGGATCGACGTGCCCAACGCGAACACGATGTTCGTGGACCGCGCCGACCGCCTCGGCTTGGCGCAGCTCTATCAGCTGCGGGGGCGCGTGGGG
This sequence comes from Gemmatimonadota bacterium, assembly GCA_037975505.1. Classification (GTDB taxonomy): domain Bacteria; phylum Gemmatimonadota; class Gemmatimonadetes; order Gemmatimonadales; family Gemmatimonadaceae; genus Pseudogemmatithrix. The sequence goes on from JBANGJ010000141.1 coordinate 2,717, forward strand.
CGGTCTCACCGGCGCGCGTACTGCTATCTCATCGTCCCCGACCACGCCGACGAGGACGCCGAACGCCGCCTGCGGGTCCTCGAGCATCACACCGAGCTCGGCGCGGGCTACCGCGTGGCGCTCCGGGATATGGAGCTGCGGGGGGCGGGCAACCTGCTCGGCCCCGAACAGTCGGGGTTCGTTCACGCGGTCGGGTTCGATCTCTACCTCCGGCTCCTGGAGGAGGCCGTCACGCGCCTGCAGCGCGGTGATGAGGCCCCGCCCCCGCCCCCGACGGAGGTCACGCTGGACCTCCCCGCGTACCTGCCCGACGACTACATCGCCTCGGCCGAGGTCAAGCTGGACTTGTACCGCCGGCTCGGCGCGGCGCAGGGGGTCGCGCAGGTGGATGCCATCCGGGACGAGCTCCGCGACCGCTTCGGCCCGCTGCCGGCGCCGGCGGATGCGTACCTCGCGGTGGCGCGGCTCCGCCTCCTGGGCGGCCCCCTCGGGGTGGAGGGAATCCTGGTGCATGGCGCCGAGGCCCGTGTTAGCTTCCGGGCAGACGCGGTGCCGCGTCTGAAGCCGCTCGCGGCGGCCTTCCGGGACGTGCAGTTCCAGGTGGACGTCCGGCGGGTGCAGCCCCTCTCGCTGAAGCTCACGCGGTTGGGGGGGGCGACCCTCTTGGATGGCCTCATCCGCGCGCTGCGGACCCTCGCGCCTGATGCGTCCCCGCCGTCCCCCCCATCCTCTTCCCGCTCATGACCCGCACCCGCCTCTTCCTCGTCACGTTCGCGACCCTCATCGGGCTCTCGTCCTGCCAGGCGTTCAAGGACGCGATGACCGCCCACGTGGACGTCGTCGCCCGCGCCGGCTCCCAGGAGCTGACGGTCAATCGCCTCGGTGAGCTCCTTGGCGCGGCCGAGATCCCGCTCGGCCCGGAGGCCGTCCGCACCGTCGCCCAGCTCTGGGTCAACTACCAGCTCGTCGCGCTCGCCGGGGCCAAGGGGGACACGCTCGGGACCATCGCCGACGCCGATGCCGGGATGTGGTCGGCCATCGCCCAGCTCCGCTTCCGCAAGGTGTTCGACGTGATCAGCAAGGATTGGGGCACGGTCGATTCCACCACCTTCGAGCGGGCGTACAATGACGGCGTGCTGCTCGGCGCGTCGCACATCCTCCTCTCCAAGAAGTCGGAGCCGGGCTCCGAGGCCGCCAACGCCGCCATCAAGGCGGAGGCCGAGCGGATCGCGCGCACGGTGACGTCGGCGACCTTCGCGCAGGTGGCGCGCCAGCGCTCGGACGATCCGGGCTCCAAGGACCGGGGCGGGGACTATGGCGTCTTCCCGCCGGGGCAGATGGTCCCGGAGTTCGACGCCGGCATCCGCTCGGTGCAGCCGGGCCAGATCAGCGGCGTGGTGGAGACGCAGTTCGGGTATCACATCATCCGCCGGCACACCTTCGCGGAGATCAAGGACCAGTTCGCCGAGGCCTACCAAGGCATCGCGGCGCAGCGCGCCGAGAGCGTGTACTTCGCGGCGATGGACAGCGCGGCGGCGGTGCAGGTCAAGGAGTCCGCGCCGAAGCTCGTGAAGGCGATCGCCGAGGACCCGGATGCCTATCAGGACAGCCGGGAGAAGGTGGCGACGTCGCGGACGGTCGACCTCACCGCCGGCAAGCTCGCCATGTGGATGTCGGCGTTCCCGCCGCAGTCGCGGATCCGGGCGCAGGTGATCCAGGCGCCCGACTCGCAGATCCCGGTGTTCGTGCGGAACGTGATGCGGAACGAGTTCCTCCTCCGCGTCGCCGATTCGCTTAAGGTGGAGCCGGATACGGCGGAGCTGACGCAGGTGCGCCAGGCCTTCTTTGGGGGCGTGGTGGGGCTGATGCAGGCGCTGAACGTGGCGCCGGCCCAGCTCGACAGCGCGGCCGACGCCAAGGCGCGCGCGGCGCTCGCGGCCGAGCGCGCGGATGCGTACCTCGCTCGGGTGATCCGAAATGAGGCGCAGTACGTGGATGTGCCGGATCAGGTGGCGCGGGTGCTGCGCCAGCGGTTCGACTATCGCGTGACCCCGGCCGGGTTGGACCGCGCCCTCGCCGAGGCCACCAAGCGTCGGGCCGCGGCCGATTCCGCGCGCACGGCCAACCAGCCGCCGTCGGCCGTGCCGATGCCGCCCGCGCCGATCCCGCCCGCGCAGTGAGGCCGATGGCGCAGCGGCGCGTGCGGCCCGCGCTGGTGCTTGGCGCCCTCGTCGCGACCCTCATCGGGGTCCCGGCGGGGGCGCAGGGGCAGCCGTTGCGCGACATCGAGGTGGATCGGATCGTCGCCGTGGTCGGCACGCAGCCGATCCTCTTCAGCGAGGTGCTGGAGGCGATCAACTTCGCGCGCGGCCGCGGCCTGCAGGTGCCGCCGGACAGCGCGGGGCAGCTCGCGCTGGCACGCGAGTTCCTCGGTCAGATCGTGGACAAGGAGGTCCTGATCGCGATCGCCAAGGAGTACAAGATCGAGATCACGGAGGCCGACGTCGC
>JBANGJ010000135.1:0-2586 GCA_037975505.1 Gemmatimonadota bacterium
CCCGGCAGCGGCGCGACGCAGACGATACATTAGCGCGCCCATGTCCGAGCCCGTCGACCCTCTCGTCAACCTGTACCGGTTCGAGCCGCTCGCCGCCGAGCGGCTCCCGCGGATGGTGTACGACTACTACGCCGGCGGGGCCGGGGATGAGATCCTGCTCCGGACCGCCCGCGCCGCCTGGGATGCGGTGGAGATCCGCTACCGGGTCCTGCGGGACGTCTCCCATCGCTCGTTGGCGACGCAGATCCTCGGGCGTCCGCACGCCTGGCCGGTGCTCGTCGCGCCGATGGCCTTTCAGCAGCTCGCCCATCCCGACGGGGAACTCGCGACGGCGCGTGCCTGCGCCGCGACGCACACGGCGATGGTGCTCTCCACGATGGCCACGCGTTCCATCGAGGAGGTGCGCGCGGCGGCCCCGGGGCCCCGCTGGTTCCAGCTCTACGTGTACCGGGACCGGGAGCTCACGGCGCATCTGGTCCGGCGCGCGGAGCTGGCCGGCTACGACGCCCTCGTGGTGACGGTCGATGCCCCGATGCTCGGGCGGCGCGAGCGGGACCTCGTCAACGGCTTCCACGTGCCGGCCGACACGCCGGTGCCGAACCTCTCGGGAGAACCCCGGGACCTGCTCGCCACGACCGCGCCCACCGCCTCGGCGCTCTCGGAGTTCGTCGCGACGCATTGGGATCCCGCCCTCTCCTGGGCCGACATCGCGTGGCTCCGTTCCATCACCTCACTCCCCATTCTGCTCAAGGGGATCGTCCGTGGCGACGATGCGGCGCTCGCGCTCGATCAGGGCGTGGCCGGCGTGATCGTCTCCAATCACGGCGGGCGGCAGCTCGACACGGCGGTCCCCACGGCCCGTGCGCTGCGCGAGGTGGCCACCGCGATGGCCGGCCGCGGCACCCTGCTCGTGGATGGGGGCATTCGACGCGGCACCGACATCCTGAAGGCGCTCGCCCTCGGCGCGCAGGGCGTGCTCGTCGGTCGCCCGGTCCTCTGGGGCCTCGCCGTGGATGGGGAGGCCGGGGTCATCAAGGTGCTCGAGCTCCTGCGTGCGGAGTTCGACCTCGCGCTGGCCCTCGCCGGATGCCGGAGTCCCGCGGAGGTCACCCCGGACCTCGTCACGTGACCCCCTGGGCGCAGCGGTACGATCCCCTCGGCTCGGCAGCCGCCTCCACGCTCCTCGCGGTGCTCCCGGTGGCCGTGCTCCTCGGCCTGCTCGCGTCGCATCGCATCCGCGCGCACTGGGCGGCCCTCGGCGGACTCGCGGCGGCGCTCCTCGTGGCGGTGCTGGGCATCGGGATGCCGACGGGACTGGCGCTGCGCGCGGCCGGCTTCGGCGCGGCCTATGGTCTCTTTCCCGTCGGCTGGATCCTCATCCACGTGCTCTACCTCTACCGGCTCACCGTGGAGCAGGGCCGGTTCGGCGTGCTGCAGGCGAGCATCGCCGGAATCACCACCGACCGCCGACTGCAGCTCGTGCTCGTCGCCTTCGCCTTCGGGGCGTTCTTCGAGGGGGCCGCCGGCTTCGGGACGCCGGTCGCCGTCACCTCCGCGGTGCTCATCGGCCTCGGCTTCCCCGCCCTCGAGGCGAGCGTCTTCTCGCTCATCGCCAACACCGCGCCCGTGGCCTTCGGCGCGTTGGGGACGCCGCTCCTCGCCCTCGAGGGCGTGACCGGGCTGGACCTGCGCGCCCTCTCCGCGATGGTGGGGCACCAGCTGCCCGTCTTCTCGCTCATCATCCCCTTCTGGCTCGTGCTGGCCTACGCCGGCTGGCGGCGCACGGTCGAGGTCTGGCCGGCGCTCCTCGTCGCCGGCGCGTCGTTCGCGGTGCCGCAGTATCTCGTCGCGGTGTATCACGGCCCCTGGCTGGTGGATGTCATCGCCTCCGTGTGCTCGATGACGGCGCTGACACTCTTCCTGCGTGTCTGGCACCCGGCCACGAGCGAGGCCCCACGTCCAGCGGCGGCGCTCAACCGCGCCGAGGTGTGGCGGGCGTGGGCGCCGTGGGCCATCCTCACACTCGTGGTCTTCGCGTGGGGCACGCCCCAGGTGAAGGCGTGGCTGAACAGCCTCTCGGCGCCCGCCCTCCGGGTGCCCGGGCTGCACGAGCTGGTGCTCCGCGTGGCGCCGGTGGCGCGGTCCAATGCGCCCGAGCCGGCGGTGTTCGTCCTGAACTGGCTGAGCGCCACGGGGAGCGGCATCGCCCTCGCCGCGATCCTCGGCGGCCTCCTGATGGGGTGCGGCCCTCGCCAACTGGGCCGTGGGTACCTCGCGACCCTCGCGAGCCTCGGCCCCTCCCTCGTGACCATCGCCGCGATGATGGCCCTCGGATACGTGACCCGGTACAGCGGCGGCGATGCGATCCTCGGGTTGGCCTTCGCGCGCACCGGGCCGCTCTTCCCCTTCTTCGGCGCGCTGCTCGGCTGGCTCGGCGTGGCGCTCACCGGGAGCGACACCTCCTCCAACGTCCTCTTCGGCAACCTGCAGGTGGTCACGGCGCACCAGGTGGGGGTGGACCCCACGTTGATGGCGGCGGCCAACAGCTCCGGTGGCGTGATGGGCAAGATGATCGACGCGCAGAGC
>JBANGJ010000171.1:0-7123 GCA_037975505.1 Gemmatimonadota bacterium
CGCGCCTCACGCCCCAGGTCGCTCGGGTCGCGCGAGTAGCGCGCCGAGAAATGCGTGAGGGCGAGGGTGCGCACCCCCGCCATCTGCGCCACCGTCCCCGCCTCGCGTGCGGTGGAGTGCATCGTCTCCCGCGCGCGCGCCTGCTCCTCGTCGCCGAAGGTCGCCTCGTGCACCAGCAGGTCCGCGCCCTCGGCGGCCTGAATCGTCGCGGCGCAGGGCCGTGTGTCCCCGGTGATCACGACCGTGCGGCCGGGGCGCGTGGGCCCGACGAGCGTGCTGGGCGCGATCACGCGGCCGTCGGGGAGGGTGACCGACTCGCCCTTGTGGATGCGCCCCCAGAGGGGGCCTTCGGGGATGCCGAGCTCGCGGGCGAGGTCGGGATCGAAGCGCCCGAGGCGATCCTGTTCCACCAGCGCGTATCCCACCGCCGCCCCCTGCCGATGCTCCACGGCGAAGGGCTTGATCACGTACCCTGGCCGCAGGATCGGCGTGCCCGGTTCCACCTCGGTCACGGTCAGCGGATAGGTGAGCTTCTCGTTCCCGAGGCCCTCGGCGCGCTTGAACAGCGCCTGCGCCCCGCGCGGGCCCCAGAGTCGGAGCGGCTCCTCGCGGCCCTGCAGCGCGAAGGTCTTGAGGAGCCCGAGCGCGCCGAGGAAATGATCGGTGTGGAAGTGCGTGAAGAAGATGTCGCCGAGGGTGAAGCCCACGCCCCACCGCATCATCTGGCGCTGCGTGCCCTCGCCGCAGTCGAAGAGCATCGTCTCGCCCTCGCGCGTGAGCGCGATGGACGACATCCCGCGTTCGACCGTGGGGCGCGAGGCGGAGGTGCCGAGGAAGCGGAGGGTGAGGGACATGCGCCGGGAAAGCTACCGCGGCCGGCGCAGTCGCTCCACGGCATCCAGGTAGGCGACCCCCAGGTTCACCCCCGTCTGATCGAGGATCTCCTTGAAGCACCCGGCGCTGGTGACGTTGATCTCAGTGAGGTGGTCGCCGATGATGTCGAGGCCGACCAGGTCGAGGCCGCGCGCCGCGAGGATGGGGCCGAGCGCCTCCCCGATCGCGCGGTCGCGCGCGGAGAGCGGTTGGGCGGTCCCGACGCCACCGACCGCCATATTGGCGCGGACCTCGTTCCCGGTGGCGCGCCGGGCGAGTACGCTCGCCGCCGGCACGCCCGCGATGAGCAGGAGGCGCTTGTCGCCGTCGGCGATCTCGGGGAGGTAGCGCTGGGCCATCACGGTCCGCGTGCCGTGGGCGTTGAGCGTCTCGATCGCCGCGCCGAGGTTCAGGCCGTCCCGCCCGATGCGGAAGATCCCCATTCCCCCCATCCCGTCGAGGGGCTTCAGGATGATGTCCCCCTGTTCGGCGTGGAAGGCGCGGAGCGCGGCGGGGTCGCGCGTGACGAGCGTCGGCGCGATCCACTCCGGGAACTCCATGATCGCGAGTTTCTCCGAGTGGTCCCGAATCGCGCGTGGGCGGTTGGAGACCACCGCCCCTTCGCGCTCGGCCTGCTCGAGCAGATGCGTCGCGTAGAGGTATTCGGCGTCGAAGGGCGGGTCTTTCCGCATCAGCACGACGTCGAGGTCGCGAAGGGCATACGTGACGGGGGCGTCGAGTCGGAACCAGTCGGGCGTGTCGGTCGCCTCGGTGGTCAGGTGCACCCGCCGCATCGGGGCGGTGACCGGCTCGCCGAGGCGCCAGCGGAGATCGCGCGGTTCACAGGCCCAGAGCACGTGGCCGCGACGGTCGGCCTCGTGCATCATGACGCGAGTGGTGTCCTTCCAGTACATGAAGGACGCGAGCGGATCGGCGACGAGGCAGAGCTCCATACGCGCAAGTGTAGGGCGGGGGCGCCGAGGCTGTCCAGCCGTCCGTACGGCCTCTTACCAACCCTGGGGGGGCGGGGGATATTCGCGGAGGGACTGCGCCTTGCGGTGCCGCGCTCGCGGTGTCGCGCCACCCGATCCAGGATCGCCGCCTGTCCACGCAGCCGGAGGTGGGGCCCAGCCCCGAGATCACGCGCCTCGCTGACTGCAGCGCCTGGATGCTGCAGGGCGCCTGCGCGCCTGGCGCGCGCGTCCTCGGCCTCGAGTGCGAGCGCTTCGCCGTTGGGCCTGACGACCGATTGCTGCCGTACGAGGGGCGTGTCTCCATCCGCACCCTGCTGGAGCGTCTCGCGGCCCGCTTCGGGTGGCAGCCGGTGCTCGAGGAGGGGGCCATCGTCGGGCTCACCCGGGCCGGCGGCGGCATCACGCTCGAGGCGGCGGGGCAGTTCGAGTTCTCTGCGCCCCCGTTCGCCACGGTCGCCGAGGTCGCGGCGGCGTTTCGTAGCCACCAAGAGGAGCTGACTCAGGTGAGCGCGGACCTCGGCGTCCGCTTCCTCTGGGCGGGCTACAATCCCGCCGACCATCGCCCGGACACACCCGTGATGCCGCGGGACCGCTACCGGCTGATGCGCCGCAATTTCCCGGGGGACGGGCGGCAGGGCGGTGCGATGCTCGACTTCACCTGCGCCGTGCAGGTCAGCCTCGACTTCACCGATGCGGCGGATGGATTGGAACTCATCCGCCTCGGGCACCTGCTGACGCCCGTGCTCATCGCGCTCTTCGCGAATTCGTCCGTGGCGGGTGGCGTGGACACGGGGTGGCGGTCCTGGCGTGGGCGGCTCTGGCCGACCGTCGATCCCGACCGCTGCGGCGCCCCCGCCCTCGTCTTCGACCCGGCCGTCACCTTTGATGACCTCGTCGCGTGGGCGTGGGACCGGTCCCTGTATTTCCTCGCCGAGCCCGCGGCGGATGGGGGGTCGCGGTATCGGATGCTCGATCGGCCGATGACCTTCCGGCAGTACGTCGAGGACGGGCACCGCGGCCGCCGGGCGACGTTGGCGGATTGGGCGCTGCATCTCTCGACCCTGTATCCTGACGTGCGACCGCGTCGGCAACTCGAGCTCCGCGTGTGCGATGCGGTGCCGCCGGACGCTGCGCTCGCGCTCCCGGCTTTCGTGCAGGGGCTCTGCTACGATGCGGACGCCCGCCGGCGCTGCCTCACCCTCCTGCGCGATGGGGACCGGACGATCGACCGCGCGGCGCTGCGCGAGGCGGCCTGTCGCTCCGCGCTCGACGCCGCGTGGGTGGATGGGCCACTGCGGGAGATCGCCCGGGAGGTGCTGCGCCTCGCCCACACCGGCGTGGCCGCACAGGGCGGTGACGCGGTCGCCCGCACGGCACTCGAGGGGCTCGAGGCCATCGTCACCGGGGATCGGCCGCCGTACTGGCACACCCTCGCGGCGCGGTGGGCGGCGACTCCCTCTCTGTACGCACTGGCGATCCCGGCCTGAGGCCGGCCCGACTCAGAGTCGCGCGCGCTGCAGGAGGCGGTTCGCGGCGGCCAGCTTGCCCGAGAGGTTGGTCGCGATGAGGCGATGCAGCAGCACGGCGGCGTCGCGCTGCTCCGCCTCCAGGCGGGTGATGGCGGCCTCGGAGAGGCGGCAGACCACCGACTCCTCCACGGCGATCACGTCCGCGACGCGCGGCTGTCGCGTGTAGAGCGCGATCTCCCCGACGATCGCGCCCGCGGCCATCGTCCGCAGGCGGAGCGGGGTGCCATCGGGCCCGGCGACCTGGACGGCGAGGTGTCCGCGCACGACCAGAAAGAGGTCGCGTGCCTCGTCCCCGGCGCGAATCAGGAACGTCCCCGCCGGGACGGTCATCGCCTCCATCGCCTCGACGAGGACGGGGAGATACGGGCTCGGACCGAGCTGCGCCTCCAGTTGCTGCAGCAGCGTCCCCGCCACACCGCCGTCGTCGTGATCGGCCAGCAGCGCGTCCTCGCAGCGCTCGAGCGCACTGTTCACGTCCGGCAGGCGGCCGAAGGTCGGGGTCGTGTCGAACGTGAGTCCGGCGCGCGCGAACTGCTGTACGACCGTGTCGGGGACCTCGGTGCAGCGCACGTCGACGTGTCGACTCTCGGTCAGCTTCCGCAGCTTGAGAAAGCAGGCGGTGGCGGCCGAATCGACGCCGCTCACGTGGCGGAAGTCGAGCACCAGGAAGCGCAGTGTCGGCTGGTCCCCCGCGGCCAGGCGTGCCCGGACGTGATCGAGCACGCGCTCCGCGGTCCCGAAGAAGAGGAAGCCCTGCAGATGCACGATCTCCACGGCGGCGCCCTCCGCCGCGAGGTGGGCCATCGCGGCGGGGGATCGGTCCACCGAGCTCCGCAGGTCGCGCCCGCTCGCGCTGAAGCGCACCACGGGGAGGCGTGAGTAGGTGAAGGCGAACATCCCGACCGCCACCAGGAGGCCCACCCCGATGCCGGCGAGGAATCCAACGCCGCTGATGACGACGAGGATGAGCGGGACAATCGCCCACTCGAGCGCGGGGAGACGTCGGCGTGAGGCCACCGCCCAGCTGAGCAGGAGCTCGATGCCGAGGAACATCACGAGCCCGCCGGTCAGGAAGACGGGCATCGCGGCCACCAGGGTGCCGGCCACCGCGAGCAGCGCGAGGAGCACGGTGGCGCGGGCGAGGCCCGCCGAGCGGCCGCGGATCCCGATGCGTTCAGCGAGCATCGTGCCGCCGACGGAGACGAAGCCCGCCATCCCCCCGATGCCGCCCAGGAGCAGGTTGATGAGGCCACTCGAGCGCAGCGCCTCGTCGGGATCGAGATCCACACCGAGGGCCAGTTCCAGGCCGCTCGTGTTGAGGAGGATCCCGAGCAGGGCGAGGACCGCGGCGGACGCCATCGCCGGGGCGGCGCGGAGCACGTCCGACCAGACCACCAGCGGCAGCAGCGCCGGGGAGGGGAAGCTGATGGCCCGGCCCGCCGGGCTCGCCGCCGGTAGCCAGCCGAGGGCGCGGATCTCCTCGGTGGAGAGTCCCATCCCCAGCGTGGTGATCGCGAAGAACGTCAGCCCCGCGAGGACGAGTGCTCCAGGGATGACGAACGGGTGAGCGAGGCGCCGCGTCCCAACCGAGATACTGATGGCGAAGAGCAGGGCGGGAATGGCGCGCGCGAGGATCGTGGGCTCCCCGAGTTGCCGCAGCATCTCCAGCGGGGCCTTGGCACCGAGGACGAGGGAGAGGCCGCCGGACAGCATCAGCCACCCGGCGCCGGCGAGGAAGCCCGCGATGACGGGGTAGGGGACGAAGCGGACGAGGCTCCCGAGGCGGAGCCGGCCGACGATCAGCAGGAGGAGGCCGGTGAGGCTCGTGGAGACGCCGAGGATCGCCAGCACCGTCGCCACGCGGACCTCGGGGGGGCCGCTCATCTGCAGCGCCGTGGTGCTCATCGCGGCCGCGATGACGGGGATCCCCGCCTCCTGCACGATCCCGATGGCCCCCGGGAGGCGATCGCGCCATGCCGTGTAGACGGCGTGGATCACGCTGCTGAGGATGAACACCCCGACGCCCATCCCGTAGCCCGAGGCGGCCGGGCCGCTGAACATCAGCGCCATGATCGCGAAGCCGAAGCCCAGCGTGTTGATGGCGGAGACCGTCCCGAAGGTCAGGAGGCTGATCCCGCTGGCGCGGGCCGGGGCTGCGGCGCTGGTCGTGGTCACCGGGACGGTCGCGGGCGTGAGGGTGAAGATGGGGTCGAAGATGCCGCCGGTTGGCGAGTCACGCCACCGCGCCGTCAGTCGACATCTGCTACGTCTGCCGCGACGAGAGCGTGCCACCGCGCCGCATCGATGTTCGCCCCGCTGACGATCACCGCCACGGGGCCCTGCGCTGGCCGCACGCGCCCCGCGCGTAGCGCCGCCACGCCGACCGCGCCGGACCCCTCGACCACGAGCCCGTGGGCCTCGTGCAGGAATCGGATCGCCTCGGCGATCTCGTCTTCCTCCACGGTGACGAGGTCATCGAGCGCGGCCCGCCCCTGGGCCAGCATCTCCTCATCCACGAGTCCGGCCAGCCCGTCTGCGAGCGTCGGCAGGTCGGGGATGTCGGTGGCCTCGCCCGAGGCGAGCGCGAGCGCCATCGCGTTGGTTCGCACGCTCTGCGCACCGACGATGCGCACCATCGGCGCTGCGTCGCGCAGGTAGCCGCCCACCCCGCCCGCGAGTCCGCCGCCCCCCACGCAGACGAGCATCGTCGCCACATCGGGGCGCGCCGTCATCACCTCGAGCGCGACGGTCCCCGCGCCGGCGAGCAACGTGCGCCCGGTGCACGGGCTCACGAAGGTCGCTCCGGTGCGTGCGGCGAAGGCCCGCGCCGCTCGCTCGGCGTCATCGTACGTCGGCTCGGTGGCCACCACCTGCGCGCCACGCGCGGCGATCTTCTCCCGCTTCACCGCCGGGGCCGTGGCCGGCACGAAGACCGTCGCGGGCACGCCGAGCCGCTCCGCCGCCATCGCGATGCCGATGCCGTGGTTCCCCGCCGAGGAGGCCACCACGCCGCGAGCCCGGGCCGCATCGTCGAGCGCGAGCATCGCGTGGAGCGCGCCGCGCAGCTTGAACGAGCCCCCGTCCTGCTGGCATTCGAGCTTGAGCAGCACCTCACCGCCGGTGCGCGCCGAGAGCTCGGGCGATGCGATGAGCGGGGTCTCGCGCACCAGCCCGGTGAGCCGGACCGCGGCGGCGCGCACCTCGGCGGCGGAGGGGAGGATCGGGACGCGCGTCATCGCGGCGGAATCTACATTCAGCGTATGCCCTTCGACCCCGCCGCCACCTTCCTCGCCCGTTCCCGCTACTACCTCGGGCTCGAGTACCCCGGGAAGATCCGCCTCGCACTCACCGCGATGCCCGAGGATCGGCTCTGGCACCGGCCCAACGCGTCGTCCAACAGCGCGGGGAACCTCGTCCTTCATCTCGCCGGCAACGTGCGGCAGTGGATCGTGAGCGGAGTGGGCGGTGCGCCGGACGTCCGGGCCCGCGACGCCGAGTTCGCCGCACGAGATGGCGACGGCCGCGAGGGACTGCTCGCGCATCTCGAACGGGCGTGCGCCGACGCCGTCGCCGTGCTCGACCGCCTCGACCCCGCCGCGCTCGGCGAGGCCCGTCGGATCCAGGGCCGGGAGACCAATGTGATGGCCGCGATCTATCACGTGGTGGAGCACTTCTCCACGCATACCGGCCAGCTCATCCTGTTGGCGAAGGCGAGCGCGCCCGACGGGGCGATCCGCTTCTACGACG
>JBANGJ010000018.1:0-15882 GCA_037975505.1 Gemmatimonadota bacterium
CGGGCCGCAGCGCCGGATTCCCGATGGTGTACCCGCTCGCGAAGTTCTCGAAGAAACTCGGGGCCTTGAACGCGGAGCCCGCAGACGCCCGCACCCGCGCCGCCGGGGCCAGCTGCCACGAGGCGCCGGCGCGCACCGTGCGGAAGGTGCCGAAGGCGCTGTTCTCGTCGAGCCGCCCCCCGACGCTGTACGTGAAGCGCCCGCGCTCGCCGAGCCCCTGCGCGTACAGGGCGCGCGTCTCGCGTGCGGCTCGGAAGCTGGCGGGCTCATCCCCAGCCGCCGTGACCCCGAGTTCCTGGCTGCGCTCGGTGTCCCGCGAGAACTCCGCGCCCACGGTGACGGCCTCCGTCCCCGTCAACCGAAGGGTGGTACGCAGATCGGCGAGGCGTCGCACCACCACGCCACGCGAGTAGTACGCGAGGTAATAGCCGAGCGTGTCCGCCGGGCCGTCGGCGGCGTCGTTGGTGCGGGGCCGAGATTCCGCCGAGGACAGCTGCACCCGCGTCTCAAGCCGATCCGACCACCGATGCGCCGCTTCGAGGCCAAGCAGGAGGCGATGATCCACCCGCTCGCTGTTGCGGTCCTCGAGCTGGCCGGCGAAGTCCGTCGGATATTGATAGACCGAGCTGTTGAAGCGGCCCGTGAGGCGCACCTCCGTCCGCGTCCCCGCACCGTACCCGAGGGCGGTCGAGAGCCCATCGTTCCGGTAGGCGTTGTTGAAGGGGAGGACGCCGTCGGTGAAGTGATGATCGCCCTGCGCCGTCCAGCGCCATCCCCCACGGACGCCATCGGTGCCGAGCGACGCGCGGCGCGTGCCGTAGCTCCCGCCCCCGACCTCCGCGCGGACGGGGGCTCCGCCGCCCCGTCGCGTGAAGATCTGGATCACGCCGGAGACGGCCTCCGACCCGTAGAGCACGCTTGCCGGCCCCCGCACGACCTCGATGCGCTCGACGTCGTCCATCGTGATGCGGCCCAGGTCCAGGGTGCCACCCGGATCGTTCACCGGCACGCCATCCACGAGGACGCGCACGTAATCCGACTCCCCACCCCGAACGAAGAGCGCCACCTGGGACCCCGCACTTGACGTGCGGACCACGGTGAGCCCGGTGACGCGGCGCAAGGCGTCGGCGACGTGCGTGACGCCCTCCGCCCGCAGCGCAGCCCCGTCGAGCACGGTCGCGGTCGCCGTCGGCGCGACGGTGAGGCCGGGCACGCGGGTGGCGGTGACCACCGCCGCCGGCAAACGCGTGGTGTCCCGCGTGGCCTGGGCGGCGAGGGTGACGGGGCACGCGAAGGCGATCGCGAGTCGAGCGAGACGAGGCAAGGACATAGCGTCGAGCGAGGCGGGAGTGAACGGAAAACGGTGGGAGATGGGTTGCATCGGTGGACGGGACATCCGGGTCCTCATCGGGCCCCGCGACCGCGCAACGGCACGAGCACGGGCGCACCGACGGCGGGATCCCGCGTGACGACGAGCGGCCACTGATACACGCGCTCCAGGACGTCGCCGCGCATCACCTCGTCGGGCGCGCCGGAGGCGGCGACGCGCCCCTCGTGGAGGAGCACGATGTGATCGGCGAAGCGGGCCACGAGATTGAGCTGATGACTGACGAGCAGCACGCACATCCCCTCACGCGCGAGGGCATCGAGGAGCTCGAAGCACGCCATCTCGTGGGCGACGTCGAGGAATGCCGTCGGCTCGTCGAGCACGAGGGCGCGGCCGCCTTGGGCGAGCGCCCGGGCCACGCGCACCCGCTGCCACTCCCCGCCGGACAGCTCGTCCGTCGCGCGACCCAGCAGGGCCTCGACGTCCGCGCGCGCCGCGGCCGTGGCCACCGCCGCCCGATCCTCCGCCGTGGTGCCAGCGAACGCGCCGCCGTGGGGGTACCGACCGAGGGCGATGAAGTCGCGAACGGTGGTGGGAAAGGCCGGGGCCTCTCGTTGCGGCACCACCGCGAGGAGGCGCGCGACATCGCGACGGGACCGGGCCGCGAGCGGGAGACCCGCGAGCCAGAGGGCCCCGTGCTCTGGCGCGAGTCGCCCGAGTAGCGCGCGCACGAAGGTGCTCTTCCCCGAGCCGTTCGGGCCCACGATCGCCGTCAGACGCCCCGCCTCCGCCGAGAACGAGACCCCCTCCAGCGCGGGGCGCGCGGCCCCCGGATACCGGAGCCCGAGGGACTCGGCGCGGATCACCGGGCCGCCGCGGCGCGCAGCCGCCAGAGAAAGAACGGCACGCCGACGAGCGCGGTCACGGCGCCCAGCGGCAACTCCGCCGGCCGGAGCGCCGTGCGGGCGACGAGGTCCGCGAGCACGACGAGGGTGCCCCCGAGCCACGCCGCGGCGCCGATCGTCGCGCGCGCGCCGCGTGCGCCGAGCGCGCGCGCGATGGCCGGGACGACGAGGCCCACGAAGCCGATGAGTCCGGCACCAGCGACCGTCGCGGCGGCGAGCAGCGAGGCGGCCAGGAACACACGCCGCGTCGTGCGCTCGACATCGAGCCCGAGGGACGCGGCCGCCTCCTCGCCGAGCGCGAGCACGTCGAGGTCACGGCCCCACCAGAGGAGGAGTGCGCCCCCGACGAGCACGTAGGCCGACACCCAGAGGACCACGCTCCACCGGGCATCGCCGAGCGAACCCATCATCCACCACAGGGCGCCGCGAACCGTCCCCTCGGGTGCGGTGGCGAGCGCCACCATGATCGCCGCGGTGCAGAAGGCGCCGACGACGACGCCCGCCATCAGCAGCATCCGCGGGTCGGCCCGGCCGCCCGCGGCGCGGGCCACACCGAGGACGAGCACCACCGCGCCCGCGGCGCCGACGAACGCACTCAGGGGCAGGAGCGCGGGTGCTGTGAGCCCGAGCACGACCGAGAGCACCGCCCCGACCGCCGCGCCCCCGGAGACCCCGAGGAGGTACGGTTCCGCGAGCGCGTTGCGCAGCGTGCTTTGTAGCGCGGCGCCACTCGCGGCGAGGCCGGTGCCGACGACGAACCCGAGAAGCACCCGCGGGAGTCGAAGCCCGCGGACGATGGCGCCCGTCGTGACGTCCCCGCCACCGAAGAGCGCGCGCCACACCTCGCCAACCGGGAGGGGCACAGCCCCGGCGGCGAGGGCGAGCGTCATCGCGGCAAGCGCGACCGCCACCAGCAGGATCCACACCGGGCGTCGCATCGCCTCAGGGCACCCGCACGTCATCGAGGAGGCGGCGGAGATGCGCGGCGGCCTCGCCCATGCGGACGCCGGGCCGGCCGACGAGCGCGGTGTCGACGACGAGCACGCGTCCCTCTCGCACGGCCCGGACGGCCGCCCATCCCGGATGCCGCCGGATGGCCTCCGCCCCGGCGGGCCCCGCGAGAATCACATCGGGGTCGCGCCGCACGATCTCCTCGAGCGTCACCTGCGGCGACGGGGCGGCCAGATCGTCGAAGAGGGAGCGCCCCCCGGCCGCCTCGAGCAACTCGGTCAGGTAGCTCCCTCGGCCGATCGTGAGCAGCGGCGCATCCCAGATATGCCAGAACGCCCGCACCGGACGCTCACGGCGCGGCAGCGCGGCGACCGAGTCGATGGTCGCCCGCACCGCCGCGGCGACGGTGATCCCGGCCGGCCGATCGCCGACCGCCGCCCCGAGCACCGGCGCGACGCGCGCGAGGTCCGCCACGCGGTCCGTCCGGAAGGCAATGGTCGTGATGCCGGCGGCCCGGAGGCGCTCCACGGCGCCGCGGTTCGCCGGGCTCTCATAGAGGACCACCAAGTCCGGCCGTTGCGCGAGAATCGCCTCCACATTCGGCTGCATCCCGTCCCCGACGTCAGGCACCTCGGCCGCGCCGAGGTCCCAGTGCGTCCGCCCGACGAGTCGCTCCCGTGCGCCGATGGCGATCAGGACCTCGGTGGTCACGGGATTCAACGAGACGATGCGGGTGGCGGGCGCCGCCAGACGGACGGTGTCGCCAAAATCGTCGACGACCAATGGGGTGCCCTGATCCGACGCGGTCGACGTACACGCGACGGCCAGCGCGCAGACCGCGAGCAGGAGGGGACCACCACCGAGGCGTCGATGCAGGGGCAACGAAAAAGCTCCGTCCGGAAGGCCGGAGGAGCTCGATGCACGTCACCCTCCCCGGCCATGGTCGGACGGAGCGGAGTCGACGCCACCAACCCTCCCCCGAGGATCGATCGTGGCACGGACGAAGGTCGTCTCCTGGCTCCGGGCCGCCTCGCCCGCCTTCCCGGACCGCAGTCCAGTGGCGTCATGAGCGAAGCGAACAGCTGCCCGATACAGTGGCGGGGCCGCGCCGGCGTCACACCGGCTTCCGTTTCCCGCGTCCGCGTTCAGTTGTGACGCGAAGCCTACGCCAGCCCGTTCCGCTTGGCAAGCGCGGCGGTCAGCCGCCCCTTGAGTCGCGCGCGCTCCAGATAGTGCGTCGCCCGCTGCTCCTCTGATGGTGAGGCGATGCGCTCGAACTCGGCGTCCAGCGCGGCGACCGCCAACGCGAGCGCCTCGGGGTCGTCCTCACGGCGCCCGCGGGACGTCCTGCCGAGGCGCGGCACCCAGAGGGCGAGCCCCATCGCGAGGAATGCGGCGACGAACGCGACCACGAGGCCCACCCGCCGACTCCGCGCCGCCGCCCCCACCGGCATGGTGATCCGGATGGTCTGGGCCGCCGGGACATCCTCCGCAAGGAAGCGACGGAACGGCCGTCCCTCGACCTCGACCGGGTCGGAGGCCGCGAGTCCTGCCCCGACGGCCTCCCCCCGCGCGTCCTCGAGGAGCACCTCGACCACGGGCGTCGCATTCGCGACGAGGACCGTGAAGGGGGCGTCGACCGGGACGTCGTACGAGAAGGAGAACTGTCGCACCCCCGGCGAGAGCGGCGCGGTGACGCGCACCCGCCCGTCGACCACACGAATGGCGTCCTCGGAGATGTCCCCCTGCCCCGGCGCGACGACCGAGACGCCCGCCGGCAGCGGGGCCTCGAAGGTGAAGCCCTCCGGCCCGGCGGCGACGCGTGTCACCGTGGTATCGTTGCTGAGCTCGTAGGCCTCGATGACGCGCCGCCGATCGCTCCCCGTGTCCGCCGCGGTCACGATCAGGTGGCGACCGCGCACGGCGATGGGGATCGCGGCGCTCGTCGTGTCGTAGACCAGGATCTCGGCGATGCCGTCCCGCACGGCGACCTCGCGCACGGGCGACGTGAAGTAGTTCACCCCCCCGCGGTTCGTCGAGACGAAGTAGACCGCGTTGGTGTCCCCGAAGGCCCGATAGCGGAAGACATAGCGCCCGTCCGCGCCGGTGCGCAGCGAATCGAGCGGGCCGGCCGAATCCGGCCCCACGCGGTGCAGGACGACCCACGCGCCGCCGACGGGCGACTCCCCCGCGCCCGCCACCGGGCGCGTGACGCGCCCGGCGATGCTTCGCGCGCCGCCCTGCGCCCCGAGCGGGGCGACGAGGGACGCCGCGCTCAGCACGAGCACCGCGACCAGGCGAGCCGGCGCTCGCCTCACGACCGGGGAATCAGCGAAGCGGATGGCGACGCGGGTCAGCCGGCGCGCACCGCACGCCGGAGCTCGGCGGCCTTGGTCGTGCGCTCCCAGTTGAAGAGCGAGACCGTCCGGCCGTGGCGAACGACCTTCTCCGGCGTCCGCCCAAAGTGCCCATACGCCGCCGTGGGCCCGTAGATCGGCTTCTTGAGGTCGAGCGCCTCGATGATGCCGCGCGGCGTGAGGTCGAAGGTCGCCTCGACCGCCTTCATGATCACGCGCTCGTCGACGGTGCCCGTGCCGAAGGTGTCCACCATCACCGACACCGGCTTGGCCACGCCGATGGCGTACGCCACCTGCACCTCGCACCGGGAGGCGAGCTTGGCCGCCACGATGTTCTTGGCGACCCACCGCGCCGCATAGGCCGCCGAGCGATCGACCTTCGACGGGTCCTTGCCCGAGAAGGCGCCGCCGCCGTGCCGGCCCATCCCGCCGTAGGTGTCGACGATGATCTTGCGCCCCGTGAGGCCGGCATCCCCATGCGGGCCGCCGATGACGAAGCGCCCGGTCGGATTGATGTGCACCTTCATCCGCTTGGCGCGCAGCTCCGCCGGGATGACCGCCTCGATGATGTCGCGCTTCACGGCGGCGTGGATGGCCTTGTTGCCGACCGAATCCGCGTGCTGCGTGGAGATGACGACCGTGTCGACCTCCACCGGCCGGCCATCCTCGTACACCACCGAGACCTGCGACTTGCCGTCGGGGCGGAGCCACGGGAGCGTGCCGTCCTTCCGGCGGTCGGCGAGGGCCTCCGTGAGGCGGTGCGCCAGCATGATGGGGAGCGGCATCAGCTCCGGCGTCTCGTCGCAGGCGTAGCCGAACATCATGCCCTGGTCGCCCGCGCCGCCGGTGTCGACGCCCTGCCCGATGTCACGCGACTGCTGGCCGAGCGCGTTGAGCACGCCGCAGGAGTCGGCGTCGAAGCCGATCCCCGCCTCGGTGTAGCCGATCTGCTTGATGGTGTCGCGCACCAGTCCGCGCAGGTCCACCCAGGCCGCGGTGGTCACCTCGCCGAAGATCGTCGCGAGGCCGGTGGTCACCATCGTCTCGCACGCCACGCGCGAATGCGGATCCTGGGCCAGGAGAGCGTCGAGCACGGCGTCGGAGATCTGGTCGGCGACCTTGTCCGGATGCCCCTCGGTGACGGACTCCGAGGTGAAGAGATGACGATGCAGCACGAGAGTGGGATTGAGGTGTGAAGACGCAGGAAGACGCAGAACGATACGCGCCCTAGGCGAGGCCGAGCAACCCGTCGAGCACCTCGACGCCGAGCTCGGCCGCGAGGGCCGTCCGCAGGAGGCGTTCCGCCTCCGCGGGGGTCGCCGCGGCCACGGCCGCCCGTGCCGCCGCGGCGGCGCCCCCGACCGTCGCGCCGCGCACGAGACGCTTCAAGACCGGGATGCCGCCCGCCGCGACGCTGAGCGTCCGCACCCCGAGGCCGACAAGGGCGTAGGCCATCAGCGGCTGCGAGGCCATCTCGCCGCAGACGCTCACCTCCACGCCCGCCGCCCGCCCCGCGTCGACCGTCCCGGCAATCAGCCGGAGGACGGCGGGATGCAGCGGCGTGAAGCGCGTGACCAGCGAGGCGTTCCCACGGTCCACCGCGAGCGTGTACTGGACGAGGTCGTTGGTGCCGAGGCTCAGGAAGTCGACCTCCCCGGCGAAGCTGTCAGCGACCACCGCCGCCGCCGGCGTCTCGACCATGATGCCGAGGGGCACCGTGGCGCGGTGCGGCACGCCGCGTCGCGCGAGGTCCCGGGCCGCCTCCTCGAGGAGGAACCGGGTCTGCCGGACCTCGTCCACGCTCACCACCAGCGGGAGCATGATCCGCAGGTCCCCGTGCACCGCCGCGCGCAGCAGCGCCCGGAGCTGCACCGAGAAGAGCGCCGGCTCGTCCAGGCACATCCGGATGGCGCGCCACCCGAGGAAGGGGTTCGGCTCGTGCGGGAAGCCACCCACCGGGAGCTTGTCCCCACCCACGTCATACGTCCGGATGACGACCGGCTGCCCCGGGAAGGCGGTGATGACGTTGGTATATGCCTCCACCTGCTCGTCCTCGGTGGGCATCGCCGTGCGCCCGACCACGAGGAACTCGGTGCGCATCAGTCCGACGCCCTCCGCGCCGAAGGGCACAGCGCGCGCCGCCTCATCGGGCAGGTCGACGTTCGCGCGGAGGGTGATGCGCTGCCCGTCGCGGGTCAGCGCCTCCGCGTCCGCGAGCGCCACCAGCTCCGCGAGCGCGGCCGCCTCTCGCTGGGCCCGGTCGGCGAACTGCGCCAGCTCCGCCGCCGTCGGCCGCGGCAGGAGCACTCCGTTCGTGGCATCGAGGATGATGCGGTCCCCCGACTGCAGGCGAGCCGTCGCATCGAGGAGGCCGACGACGGCCGGGATGCCGAGCGAGCGCGCGAGGATGGCCACGTGCGAGGTGCGCGTCCCCGCATCCGTGGCGATGCCCACGATCGCGCGGCGGTCGAGCTGGATGGTGAGGCTGGGGGTCAGGTCGTGCGTGACGAGGATGACGCCCGCTCCGGGTGCGAGGTCCACGGGGTCGTGGTCCTCGAGGCCGAGCAGGAGGGTCAGGAGTCGGATCTGCACGTCGAGCAGATCGCCCGCCCGCTCGCGCATGAGCGGATTGGTGGAGCGGGCGAAACGCTCCCGCCACTCGAGCATCACGAGGTCGACCGCCTTCTCCGCCGAGAGGTTCTGCCGGATGAGCGCTTCGAAGCTCGCGACGAGCGATGGATCCTCGAGAATGGCGACCTGCACGTCGAAGATCGCTGCCTCGGCGGGGCCGGCGTTGGCCTCGGCGCGCGCCTTCACGAGATGGAGGCGCTCGACCGCCGCGGTCATCGCCGTCGCGAGGCGCGTGAGCTCCCCGGCGACCTCGGCATCCGTCACGACCCGCGCGGGGACCTCGGGCACCTCCCAGCGAAGGAGGTGCGCCCTCCCGGTGACGATGCCGGGCGAGGCGGAGACCCCGTGCAGCGGCGTCGGCATCGCTCAGCGCTCCCCGAAGCCGCCCACGATGAGCGCCTCGAGCGCCTCGAGGGCGGCGACCGCGTCATCACCCTCCGCGCGGACGCGCACCTGCGCGCCGCACTCCGCGGCGAGCATCATCACGCCCATGATGCTCTTGGCGTTCACCTCGAGGTCGTCCCGCGCGATGGTGATGTGTGCGCGGAAGCGGCCGGCGACCTTGACGATCTCGGCGGCGGGGCGCGCGTGGATCCCATGCGTGTTCATGACCTGCACCATCCGTTCCGGCATCAGCGCACCATCGCGAAGAGGGTGAAGAGCGCGAGCACGACGGCGGCGACCCGCCACCCGTCGATGCGGCCATGCAACGCCGTGAGCCCGGTGGCCCCGACAGCGACCGCCGCGAGCACGGCGCCGAGGACCGCCCGGCCCGGCCCGATGATCCCATGCGCCGCCACGGGGAGCGCGAGCCCGCCGACGAGCGCGGTGGCCCGCGCAATGTGCGCCGGCCCGCGACGGAGCACGGGGGTACCCAACGCCTGCGCCACGTGCAGCCCGTGCGTCCAGCCTGCGCGGAGCCCCCACGCCCGCAGCGCGAGGTGGAAGGCGTTGTACGCCGCGAGGAAGATCCCGACGACCAGTGCCGGCCCCGCGCCGAGGCCGAACGCGAGGAGCGCGATGGTGGAGCAGAAGGGCAACCACCCCGCCCAGACCAACCGGTCACCGACCGAGCCGAGGGGACCGGTGGCAGCGACGCGGAAGCGCTCGACCTGTGCCTGAGGCACGCCGTCGAGTTCGGCCCGAGCGAGCGCCCCGACGGCCACCGCCGCAAGGTACGGGTGCGCGTTGAAGTAGCCGCTGTGTCGCGCCATCGCGTGGCGGTAGGCCTCGCCGTCGGGACCGCCTGGGAGGCGCCGCAACGCCGGCTCCATCGCGAAGGCGATCCCATTGCCGGTCATCGTCTCGTAATTCCAGACGCCCTGGATGGCGAAGAGCCGAAGATAGATGGCCGCGTGCACGCGCCACGGCAGTGAGATGGGCGTCGTCATACCAGCCCCCCCGCCAACGCGAAGCCGCCGAGCAACCCCGCGAGGAGGTACCAGCGCGCGCCCGGCGTGTTGCGCACGAGGTTCCACAGCGCCGCGAGGCCCACCGCAGACGCGGTCCCGACGACCACCGCCCGCGAGACGACCCCGGAGACCGAGAGCGTGGCGAGCACGCCGCGATACAGCGACGCGAACGCGAGGAGCGCGAGCCCCGTGAGCAGGCCGGCACGCGCGGCGTCTACGGTGAGCCCGGCAAGCTGAAGGGCGACCACGGCACTCCCCGAGCCGCGCGCGATGCGCGCCTGCTGGCGCTTGGCCAGCGCGGCGTTCACCCGGCGCAGCACGTGCATCGTCCATCCGCCGATCCCCGCCGTGACGAGCGCGGCGAGCACCGCCACCGCCATCGCCCCCGTCGTCCCGTCCGGCACGCGCGCGAAGAGCACCGCGCCGACGACCGAGGCAGAGCCCCATTCCGGATAGCGCGTCGCGCCGAACGGCAGGGACGCCAGCGCGAAGAACTCGAGCGCCACCCCCATCGCGAGTCCGCGCACCGGCTCGCCGACGAAGCCGCCGGCCAGCGTCGCCGCGACGATCGGCCGCGACAACATCGCCTGCGGGAAGCTCACGACATCGAGGCCGAGCACGGCTCCGAGCACGGCGAGCGGGAGGACCTGCAGCACCGCGTCCATCAGGCGGAGCCGTCCGCGGCGAGCACCTCATCCAGCGGCACCGGGGTCGACCCCGGGACGTCCTGCGCCGCCACCGTCACCCCGCGCGCGGCGAGCGCCCGCAGGCGCGCCTCGTCGTCGGGGGACAGGAAGACGAAGCGGAGCCGCTGGACGCGACCGGGCGCGTGGTGCAACCCGCCCAGCGTGACCGCGCGGATGTCGGGTGCCTGCTCCACCAACCGCGCCATCGTCTCGACATCCGCCGTCAGGAGCATCCCACACCGCGGGTCGGCCCGGTACTCGGCGAGGTGCGCTGCCGCGCCGGCGACGGTCTCGAAGCGCACCTCCATCCCCTCCGGGGTGCCCATGCGGTAGAGCTCCTGCTCCCACGCGGCGTCCGCGATGGCATCGTCCACGAGCACGAAGAAGCTGAGGTCGCAGGGATGTCCCCAGCCGACGACGACCTGTCCGTGGATGAGGCGGTCGTCGATGCGGAAGAGCTCGAGTGTCACGCGCCGCCCTCGGCGAGCACGAGCGCGGCGCGCCCGGAGGCGACCGCCGCCTCAAGCGGCGTCCCGGCCGCGAACGCCAGCACGACAGGGAGCGAAGCGCCCGTGACCACCGCGAGGCCGGGGTGAGTGCGAGCGAGCCGCCGAGCCGCCATCGTGCAGCTGCCCGCGGGGAGGTCGGTGAAGATCACCGATGCGCCGCTCGCCGTCACGGCGTCGCGCAACCGTGCCAGAATCCCCTCGGGGGTCGCGTCGACGTTGGTGACCCCGATCAGACCGTGCGCCGGCCCGATGACCGCCGCGACGGCCGACACGAGGCCCTCGGCGAAGGCCCCGTGCCCCGCCACCACGGCCGCGCGCGGCTCACTCATCATCGTCCAGGAGATAGCGCCGCACCTGCGACTTCTCGGCGAGGTGGGCAGTGAGGCGCTCGTTGAAGCGCCGCGCCGGATCCTCACCGCTGTAGCGCATCAGGTGATTCATCGCGATGACCTCCGCGATCACCGTGAGGTTCTTGCCGGGGTTCAGTGGAATGGTGATGCGCGGGACCTCGACGCCGAGGATCTCCGTGGTGTCCGCATCGAGACCGGTGCGGTCGACGACCATCCCCTCCTTCCATTCCTGCAGCACCACGACGACCTCGATCCGCTTCTGCTGCCGCACGGCCCGGACGCCGAAGATCGACCGCACGTCGATGAGCCCGATGCCGCGAATCTCCATGAAGTGCCGTTGGAGCGGGTGCCCCTCGCCGAGGAGGACGCCCGCGCCCTTCCGTCGCACGATGACGAGGTCGTCCGCGACGAGCCGATGCCCGCGCTCCACGAGGTCGAGAACGCACTCGGACTTGCCAATGCCGCTGGCCCCCGTGAACAGGAGCCCGACCCCGTACACGTCCGCGAGCGAGCCGTGCAGGTTGGCCGAGGGCGCGAACGCCGCATCGAGGAAGGGCGTGATGCGGCGGTAGAACTCGTGTGTCTTGAGTCGCGAGCGCAGGATCGCGACCCCCGCCGTCGTGGCGAGCGCCTCCATGCCCTCGGGCAGCTCGAGCCCCTTCGTGACCATCACGCACGGAATGGGATACGCCAGGAATGTGCCGAGGATCCGCGTCCGGTCGGCCGGCGCGAGTGACCGCAGATAGGAGACCTCAGTCTCGCCGAGCACCTGGATGCGCTGATGCACGAACCGCTCGGTGTATCCGGCGAGGACCATGCCCGGGCCTGAGGCATCCGGCATCGGCACCTCCCGAGCGAGCCCGTCAGCACTGCCGAGCACCTCCAGTTCGAGGAGTTCGCGCGTCTGCTCGAGCAGACCACCGACGGTGAGAGAGGCCATGACGGCGCTAGCGGCTGGAGGTGATGACCTGCTGGAGATGCGCCTCGCTGGCCCGCGCGCACCGGTCCCACGTGAAGGTCTCGGCGAACGCGCGCGCGCGCACGCCCATCGAGGCGACGAGGGCGGGATCCGCGGCGAACCGCCCCATCGCCTCCGCGAGCCCGGCCACATCGCCGTGCCGGACGAGAAACCCCGTCTCCCCGTGCCGGACCGACTCACGGATCCCCGGCGAATCGGAGGCCACCACGGGCGTGCCACACGCCTCCGCCTCGACGTTGGTCAGCCCCCATCCCTCCTTGGGAGAGGCGAGCGCCACCGCCCAGGCCCGTCGCAGCAACGCGAGCTTCTCCGCCTCGGTCACGAATCCAAGGAACCGCACGCGCGGGGTGAGGTCAAGCGAGGCGACGAGCGCCTCGAGCGCGGGCCGATAGTCCCCCGCCCCGGCGATCTCAAGGACGGCGGTCGGGTGCGCGAGGCGCGCGAAGGCCCGGATGATCAGGTCCACGCCCTTGTAGCGCTTGAGGCGGCCGAGATACGCGAAGGTCGGCACCACCGCCCGCGTCGTGGAATCAGGCGTGTAGTGATCGAACGAGACCCCAGGCGGGATCACCACGATGCGGTCTCGGGGGATGCCCCGCGCCGCGAGGTCGTCCGCCGTGCTTTCGCTGATGGCCTGGAACGGCACGTGCCGGTACACCCACGGCAGCGGCCGCTCCGCGAGCCAGACCGCGGTCGCCAGCACGGGGTTCAGTTCCTGGAACGCAGCCCCGCCGAAGAGGTGGGGCACGACCGCGACCACGCGCCGTGCTCCCCATCGGGTGGTGTACAGCGGGACCTTGTTGATGTCCTCGTAGAGGACGTCGAAGCCCCGCGCCCGGAGATGCAGCTCCCAATGGCGGCGCGCGAGGAACGGGAAGCTCTGCCGGGTCCCGACGCGATGGATCTCAACGCCGCCGCGCACCGCGCGCGGTGGGCATCCCGGCCACCCGCCGCACAGCAACGTCACCTCGTGTCCCCAGCCGGCGAGCCGCTCGAGAATCTCCTGCAGGTGGGTCTCGGCGCCGCCACCGAGCGGGTTCTCGAGGTCCTGCCAGTTGACCGCGAGGATCCTCACGCGAGACGACCCATCCGTCGCGCGAGCGCATCAAGCACGCCGTTCACGAAACGCGCCGCCGGTTCGGTCCCGAACCGCTCGGCGAGCCGCACGGCCTCCTGGATCACCACGCGCGGCGGCGTGCCCCCCTGCACCAGCTCCGCCGCGGCGACCCGCAGCACGGAACGCTCGATGTGGCCGAGGCGGTCGAGCCGCCAGTTGGCGGTCACCTCGCCCAGCTCGGCGTCGATGCCGGGGCGCTCCGCCGCCAGCAGGCGCAGCAGCGCGTCGGCGAACTCCCGCTCGTCGGGCGCGACGGCGAGGTCGTCCCACACCGTCGCCGCGACGCGCAGGAGGTCCCCCTCCCCGCCGCGGACATCCCAGGCATAGACGGCCTGCAGGGCGCGCGAGCGCCCCCGCGTCTCAAGCCGCGCCGGCATCGTCATCCTCCGCGGTCGCCAGGTCGAGCCGGGCGAAGAGATCGGCCATCTCGAGCGCGGCCAAGGCCGAGTCCCACCCCTTGTTGCCGTGGGCGCCACCGCAGCGCGCCTCCGCCTGGGCCAGCGTGTCGCACGTAAGGAGGCCGAAGCCCACCGGCACGCCGAACTCCCCCTGGAGCAGGGCGAGTCCACGCGACGCCTCGCCGGCCACGAAGTCGAAGTGCGGGGTGTCACCGCGGATCACGGCGCCGAGCGCGACGCAGGCGTCGTACCGGTCCGTCTGCAGGGCCTTGGCGACGGCCGGCGGCAGCTCCCACGCGCCGGGCACCCAGAGCACATCGACGTCCGCGAGCGCGACGCCGTGCTTGAGGCAGGCGTCCATGGCGCCGTCCACGAGCTTCTCGGTGATCTGCTGGTTGAAGCGGGCCGCCACGATCACGACGCGCTTGCCCGCCCCCTCGGGGGTCCCGATGAATTCCGCCATCACAGTGCCCGGAGGTGACCCAGCTTGGTGCGCTTGGTCTCGAGGTAGTCCGCGTTCTCGCTGGTGGCCGGCGAGATGATCGGCACGCGCTCGCCGAGCCGGAGCCCGTACCCCTCGAGCCCGACGAGCTTGCGCGGATTGTTGGTGATCGGCCGGATGGCCGTGATGCCCAGATCGAGCAGGATCTGCGCCCCGATGCCGTAGTTGCGCAGGTCGGGCGCGAAGCCGAGGCGCTCGTTGGCCTCGACGGTGTCGGCGCCCGCATCCTGGAGGGCATAGGCTTTGAGCTTGTTGAGCAGGCCGATGCCGCGGCCCTCCTGGTCGAGATAGACGATCACCCCGGCCCCCGCCTCGACGACGAGGCGCATGGCCTCGTGCAGCTGCCAGTGGCAGTCGCACCGCAGGGAGTGGAAGGTGTCGCCGGTCAGGCACTTGGAGTGCATCCGCACGAGCACCTCCCGCCCGTCGGTGACGTCCCCGTACACGAGCGCGACATGCTCGCGCGCATCCACG
Organism: Gemmatimonadota bacterium; assembly: GCA_037975505.1. Taxonomy (GTDB): domain Bacteria; phylum Gemmatimonadota; class Gemmatimonadetes; order Gemmatimonadales; family Gemmatimonadaceae; genus Pseudogemmatithrix. Next base: position 14,599 of record JBANGJ010000018.1, read on the forward strand.
TCGTTGCGGTAGCCGACGAGCCGGAACTCCCCGAACTCGGTCGGGAGGCGCACATCGGCCTCACGATGGACCAACCGTTCGTGCTGGAGGCGATACGCGACGAGCTGTGCCACGGTGACGAAGGTCAGCCCGTGGGTCTTGGCGAAGGCCTCGAGGTCCGGACGCCGCGCCGAACTCCCGTCGGCGGTGAGGATCTCGCAGATCACGCCGGCGGGCTGCAGACCCGCGAGCCGCATGAAGTCGACCGCGGCCTCCGTGTGCCCGACGCGCTGGAGGACCCCGCCCTCGCGCGCGCGCAGCGGGTGCACGTGGCCAGGACGCCGGAGGTCGGACGGGCGGGTGCCCGGGAGCGCGGTGAGCCGGATGGTGGTGGCCTGGTCGCTCGCGCTGATGCCCGTGGTCACCCCGTGCTGCGGTGCCGCATCGATGGTCACCGTGTACGCCGTCCGCAGGGCGTCGGTGTTCTCCGTGCCCATCGGCGGGAGCTCGAGCTGCGCGACGCGCGCCGGGGAGAGCGCCACGCAGATCATCCCCTTGGCCTCCATCAGGAAGTTCACCATCTGGGGCGTGATGAACTCGGCGGCGGCGACAAGGTCGCCCTCATTCTCGCGATCCTCGTCGTCGGCGACGACGATGAACTTGCCGTGGCGCAGGTCCTCGAGGGCCTGCTCGATGGTTCCGAACATGATCAGGGGGTCAGGAGGGGCGCCGCGAGGCGCTGGAGGTGCTTGGCGAGCATGTCGGCCTCGAGATGGACGCGGCCCCCGGCGCGCAGGGATCCGAGCGTCGTGTGCCGGAGCGTGTGCTCGATGATCGACAGTTGGAGGACACCGGGCGACGGGAGGGCGTTCACCGTCAGGCTCACCCCATCGACGGCGACGCTCCCGAGCGGGACGAGCAACGGGACGATGGCCGCCGGGACCTCGACGTCGATGAGCCAGGCGTCACCGTGCGGGGCGGTGGCCCGCACCACCCCGACGCCGTCCACGTGTCCCTGCACGAGGTGGCCGCCCAGTCGGTCCCCGACCGCGAGCGCGCGCTCGAGGTTGAGCCGCGTCCCCACGGTCCAGTCACCGATCACGGTGCGGTCGAGCGTGGTGACCACCGCCGCGACGCGGAACCACCCCGGTCCTGCCTCGCGCACCGTCAGGCAGGCCCCCTGACAGGCGATGCTCTCCCCGAGCACCACGCCCTCGTACGGGGCCGCCACGACGAACTCGCGCCCGGCGTCCGTGACGGACACCTCGCGAACCTCACCGACGGCGGTGATCAGACCCGTGAACA
>JBANGJ010000026.1:0-5646 GCA_037975505.1 Gemmatimonadota bacterium
CCCCGGCGGGGACCGGCGTCCGCGTCGTGTGACCATCGGGCCACCGCACGCGCACCGCCACCGGCGGCCGCGGCGTGCCGAGGACCTGCACCACGCCCTGCTGGGACCAGTAGCCGCTCCCGGCCTGGATCTCCCGCACCGCACCGACGCCATCGGCGAACTCCAGACGGAGCTGTGCGCCCACCGCGTCGGGGTTGGCCGCCGGGCCGACGAGTCGGACACGAAGCCCCGGCGCGGCCGCGACGTTGCGGAAGAGACGCGTCGCCTCGCCGTTCTGAGCGATGGCCAGGTCCACGCGGCCGTCGGCGTCGTAATCGGACACCGCGAGCCCGCGCTGATCGCCGTACACCACGAGCCCTGACGCGGCGCCGTCGAGCGGGCGCAGCGCGCCCTGCCCATCGCCCAGGAGCACGAGCCCGCGGCCGGCGTCGAGCCGCGGGATGCCGAGCGCCGTGGGATAGAAGTTCTGCGCCAGCACCACGTCCTCGCGCCCATCGCCGTCCACATCCGTGACCACCACGCCCGAGGCGGGGGCCAGCTGCGCGACCTCGGGGAGCGCCCGCGCCTCGAACCGGTCCCCGCGGTTCAGGAACACCGTGTGGTCCATCGTCGAGGCGAGGAGGACCGCGGAGAGCGCGCGATCGGGGCCGAGCAGGCCATCCATCGTCGAGTCGGCGAAGGCCCCGAAGCTCGGCACGCGCGCGATGGCACCCGAGATGGCCTCGCGCACGCGCGGATAGCTGTTCATCGGCGCGTACCCCTTGAGCCGCGCATCATAGGTCGCGAGAAGGGGCTGCATCTCCCCCTCCTTGCCGAGGCGGCCGTACACCATCGCGAGCGCGTGCGCCGCATCGCCGTGGAGCGGCGTGTTCCGCCCCCAGCTCGTGGCGACCAGATCGAGCCGACCGTCGCCATCGAGGTCCCCCGTGGCGAGGCCGATCCAGCGGCTCGTCGGTTCGAGGCCCGGCAGCGTGTCCTCGGTGAATCCGTCGCGCCCGCCGCGGAAGACCTTCAGCGGCCCCCACTCGAGGGCGAGGACGAGGTCGGGGAACGCGTCCCCCACGACATCGGCGAAGACCGCGGCAGACACCATCCCCACCTGCCGGAGTGCGCGGGTGCGCAGGGTGTCCACCTTGAATCGTCCGTCCGTGTTGCGATACACGACGGAGTTGGCCGGCTCCGGATAGCGGCCGGGGATGGCGCGTCCCCCGACGAAGAGGTCCAGATCCCCGTCCCGGTCCACGTCCGCGAGTGCCATCGGGCCGGTGGCCGGTTCGCGGAGCGGCAGGAGCGGGAGCGTGGCGCGAGCCACCCCGGTCGCCCCGGCCGCCACCGCGACCGCCGCCTGCACCGGGATGGCCTCCCAGTTCGACATCCCGACGAGGAGACGCGTCCCCGCACTGTCGGTCATCCCGAGAATCGTCGTCTGGTCGGCCCGCGCGTCGGGCCCCTCGGTGCGCCGCCACTGGAGCCGGCCACCGTCGTTGCGGAAGACGCCCATCTGCCCGCCGCGCGAGGCCGCCACGAGCAGGTCGTCGTCGCCATCGCGATCGATGTCGTACCACGACACGCCGGGCCCCAGCTCGGCGAGGGAGTTGGCGATGAGGAACTGCCGGTTCCACTCGTCGAAGTCACTCTCGAGGTGCCGCTGGCCGCCGAGCTCTGGGGTCGCGTCCGCGAAGAGGGAGGGCGTCACCGCCGGAGCGGTGGGCACCGCGGGGGTGGCGCCGGCCTGGCGCACCTCGTACTCCCGGTCGGGATGCACCGCCGCGATCGTCGTGCGGGTGCCGTCACGCCAGGTGATCTCGAGCCGCGCCGAGTCGGCCGTGCCCATCGCGAAGGTGAGCTGCTCGTCGGCGTGCGAGAGATAGAGTCCGCCGGCGAAGACCTCGCGCACCTGCACGGGGAGCCCCGGGGCCGTGAACCGGACGGTGGCCCCGATGGCGCGGGTGTTCGGCGCCGTGCCGATCAGTCGGACGGCGACGCGCGGGGCGTCGGTGTCATTGCGCAGCACGAGCGCGGGCGCGCCGAGCCGATTGACCACCACATCGCGATCCCCGTCGCCGTCGAGATCGGCGGAGGCGATGGCGTGCGACACGTCGGGCTCGGTGCCGAAGCGCCACGCCGCGCCCATCGCGGTGAAGCCCCGGCCCTCGACGTTGCGGAAGGCGAGGTTGGGGAGCGCGAGCCGCGGGAACTCCCAGCGCAGCCGCTGCCAGGGCACCTCGTTGAGTCGGTTCTGCAACCCTTCCTGGACGTCCGCATCCATCAGGTCCCAGAGGTGGCCGTTCACGACGAGCAGGTCCTGCCACCCGTCGAGGTCCACATCCACGAGGTGCGAGCCCCAGGTCCACCCACTCGCCTCGACGCCGTATGCGTACGCGGCCTCGGCGAAGGTGCCGTCGCCGCGGTTCAGGTAGAGGGAGTTCTTCTGCTGCTGCAGGACGGTGGCCGCGTCGCCGGGCACCTTGCGGAGCGCGGTGTGCGTCGGGATCTGCGTGCGCCGCTGCCGCAGGTCGGCGGCGAGCATGTCGGAGACGAAGACGTCCGGCCGACCGTCCCCGTCGACGTCCCCCTCCTCGATGGACATCGACGCGTTGCTCTGCTGCCGGAGCGCGCGCCAGTCCGCCAGGCGGAAGGTGCCGTGCCCGTCGTTCCGCCAGAGCTGGTCGGGATCCTCGAAGTCGTTGGCGACGTAGAGGTCCGGCGCCCCGTCCCCGTCGAGGTCGCCGAAGCGGGCCGCGAGGGTGAACGACTCCTCGGGCTCACGCACCGGGCGTCCCTCCACGTCCAGGAACCGGCCGCTGACCTGCGTCTCGGGCACGAGGGTGCCGCGGACGTTGCGGTAGAGCACGTCCGGCGCCGCGCGCTGCGTCATCCGCAGCCCGCCCACGTCGGGGCGGTACACCACCTTGTACTCCCGCTGATGCTCGGGCACCACCTCCCAGCGACCCTTCCCCACCTCGCGCACCATCTGATTGAACGCGCGTCGCTGCGGCGGGACCGAGTCGTCGATGGTGTAGGCCTTGTAGTTCGCCACGTAGAGCTCGAGCCACCCGTCGCCATCGACATCCGCGGCGGTGATCCCCGCCCCGCCGCGGCCGACGGGATCGAGACCGAGGTCGCGCCGTTCCGCGAAGCGGCCGTGCCCGTCGTTGACGAACACCGCGTTCGGACCCGTCGTGGCGAGGAGCACGAGATCCAGGTCGGCGTCGCCGTCGAGGTCGACGAGCGCGACGGCGCTCGTGTGTCGGTCGCAGGCACCGACGCCGGCCGTGGCGGTGACGTCCTCGAAGTGCCAGTCCCCGAGGTTCCGGTAGAGCGCGCTGCACCCCTCGGTCCGACCGAGGAAGACATCCACGCGTCCATCGCCGTCGACGTCACCGAGGGCGATGCCGGCCCCCTGCGCGAGCATGCGGTTGCCGACGAGCGCCGTGTCGCTCACGGTGTTCGTGAACGCGATGCCCGCTCGCTCGGCGACGGAGGTGAACCGGGCCCGACCGCCACGCACGGCCAAGGTGCGCCACCGATGGGTGCCGGCCTCCTGCCAGGGGCTGGGCTCGTGTGGCCCACAGGCCGTGAGCGCGAGGAGGGCCGCGAGGGCGGCGGCGCGCAGTGCGCGGCGCGGAACGTGCGTCATGGGGTGACTCCGATGCCGGCGGCCGCGACCACGCGCCCGATGCAGGCGCCGAGGAGGCGACCGGCCTCATTCCCGGTGGGGAAATGGATGCCGCCATAGAGGCGCGAGACGGCGGCCTCGTCAGCGGCGGCGATGAAAGAAGCGTAGCGGCGCGGCGGATGGCCCAGCGCGACGCTCGTGCTGTCGATGAAGGGGCCGTCGCCGAGACGCGCGGTCAGCACCGCGGCGGCGGCGGCGGACTGCGTCGCGTGGCCCGCGGGATGTTCCGGGAAGGGCGGCGTCGGGATCACGGGTTCCCAGCGCGGATCGATCACGCGTCGAATGTAGGTGCGGGGGCGGATGGTGACGTCGCGGTACTTGTATCCCCACGCGGCGATGAACGCGTCCGCGACGGCCACACTCGTGGCGAAGACCACCCCGGCGGCGTCCCGCGCCGAGCGCCCGTGCGCGGCGGCCGCGGCGCTCGCGATGGCCGCCCAATGGCCCGCCGGCGTGCCGCTTTCGCCCGCGTTGTCGGCCCAGTACAGCGCGGTGGCGCGCTGCGCCTCCGTCAGCATGCGCTGCGTCGCGACCACCGTCTCCGCCGCCTCGCGCAGCGGCGTCCCACGGGCGGTGGCGTAGGCCGGCGGAGGCGGCACCGGGCAGGCGTCCCATCGGCCTAGCGCAAAGGGGCGCAGCGCGCCCCAATAGGGTTCGCTCGCCCCGGCCATGTTCACGGCGGGGAGCGTGCCCGCCCCGCGCGACTTGGCGCGACTCAGCACCAGCGCGCGATCGCTCGTGCTGCCAGCGCGCAGCGTGTTGGTCGGATCCTCCAGGAACACCGTCTCGCTCGCCCCGGAGGTCTTCTGCGTGGCGAACACATTCGCGGGTGCGTCGTTGATCCATCGCCCCGGACCGGCCGGGGGCTCGTACGCGCGCCCGCGCGTCTCCGCGAAGCCATCCCGGCGCGCCCACGCGACGACCGCACGCCCGATGGCGGCGCCGTGCGCCTCGGCGCGCGCCCGCGTCCGTCCGCCCCCGCGGACCGCCGTACGCGCATCGGCGAGCGAATCGGCGAGCCGCGTGAGCGCCGCGCGCGTGGTGGGGAGGGCCTCGGTGAGCAGACTGTCCGAGACGACGCGGAGCGCGGCGATGGCCGTCCACGTGCCGTCGAGCGGCTCGGTCGATGGCGGCAGCGCCGGCGCGTCGTTGAGGGCGCCGAAGGGCGCCACCGCCGCGGGATCCGCGGCGACGAGCCCCGCATAGAGCGCTGCCGCGTGATACGCGAGGAGCCGCGACGTGACCGGCGGCGAGAGCCGCTCCACCCGCGCCACCCCGTACCAGCTGCGCACCAGCGTCGCGACCAGCTGTGGGTCGTCGGCAGGCGGCGCGCCGCAGGCGGCACAGACCCAGAGCAGGACCAGGCAGCAACGACGCATCAGGGGACGGAAGGCGAGCGGTGGGGGAGGTGCCGTGAGCGACGGGCGCCCCGACGCCGTAAATATACGGAACCTTCCCCTCCCTCCGAGACCATTCGATGCGCTCCCTCCCCGCGTGGACGCTCCTGCTCGCCCCGCTCGCCTGCGCGCCGGCGAGCCGTCCCCCCGCGACCGGCGCGGCGACGGGCGCGCCCACCACGGCGCCCACGACGGCTCCCGCGACGATGCGTGTCTCGACGCCGGGCGGCACGCTCAACATCCGCGTGCGGCCGGACGAGATGCGCTCGACGTTCATCGTGGCCGCCGCCCCCGACCGCGTCTGGGGGGCGCTCCCCGCGGCCTTCGATTCGCTCGGCGTCCCCGCCGGCGTCGTGGACGTCGCCGCCCGGCGCTATGGCACCACCGGCCTGCGCGTGCGGCGCCGGCTGGGCACGACCCCGGTGAGCCGCTATTTCGATTGCGGACAAACGCAGATCGGGGAGAACGCGGATGAGTACGACGTGCAGCTGCAGGTCGTCGCGACCGTGACCGCTGGCACCGCCGGGACGACGAACGTCGAGGTGCTGCTCGACGCGCGCGCTCGGCCGG